>JBBRVH010000085.1:0-14890 GCA_038246995.1 Sphingomonadales bacterium | reverse complement strand
TTTGCGGGAGCATATCAGCGCGGCGCGTGAGGGCGCGGCGGTGGTGGTGCGGAAAGATCGCGACCATGCGCTGACGCTGGTCAGGGGGTGATGCCAACTCCCTCCCCGCAAGGGGGAGGGAGTCGTTATCAATGCCGCCCCAGTTCCGCCCGGCCAACGACCATGTGATGCACCTCGTCCGGCCCATCGGCAAAGCGCAGGTGGCGCACATCGGTGTACATCTGCGACAAGGGGCTCCACTGCGACACGCCGGTCGCACCATGGATCTGCATGGCCTGGTCGATGATCGTCGCGACGCGTTCGGGCACCATCGCCTTGACCATGCTGACCCACACCCGCGCTTCGCGATTGCCGAGCACGTCCATGGCGCGCGCGGCCTTGAGCACCATCAGGCGCATCGCTTCGATCTCGATCCGCGCCCGCGACACGGTTTCAAGGTTCTTGCCCAACTGGATGATCGGCTTGCCGAAGGCGACGCGCGCAGTGGCGCGCTTGACCATCAGGTCGAGCGCCTTTTCGGCCTGGCCGATGGCGCGCATGCAATGGTGGATGCGGCCCGGCCCCAGCCGCAATTGCGAAATTTCGAAACCGCGCCCCGGCCCGAGCAGGATATTTTCCTCGGGCACCCGGACGTTTTCGAGGCGAATATGCATGTGCCCGCGCGGCGCATGATCATGCCCGAACACCGTCATCGGCCCGAGCACCTGCACCCCGGGCGTGTCCATCGGCACCAGGATCTGCGACTGTTGGCCCGAGGCGGGGCCATCGGGGTTGGTCTTGACCATGCAGATCATGATCTTGCAGCGCGGATCGCCGGCGCCCGAGATATAATATTTCTCGCCGTTGATGACCCATTCGCCGCCCACCAGTTCGGCGCGGGTGCTGATATTCTTGGCATCGGACGACGCGACATTGGGCTCGGTCATCGCGTAGCACGACCGGATTTCGCCGTTGAGCAGCGGCTTGAGCCAGCGTTCCTTCTGCGCCGCCGTGCCGACGCGTTCGAGCACTTCCATATTGCCGGTATCGGGCGCCGAACAGTTGAGCGTTTCCGAAGCCAGCGGCTGCTTGCCCAATTCGGCGGCGATATAGGCGTAATCGAGATTGGTCAGCCCGCGGCCGATCTCCGAATCGGGCAGGAAGAAGTTCCACAGCCCCGACGCCTTGGCCTTGTCCTTGGCGGTCTGGAGCAGCTCCAATTGCCCGGGTGCCCAGCTCCAGCGCTCGGCGCGGCCTTCGCCAAGGCGATAGAATTCCTCGGCAATCGGTTCGACATTGTCGGCGATATGGCGCTTCACCGCTTCGAACAACGGCTGCGATTCCCGCGACATGGCGAGCTGGTTCAGCGCGGCTTCGGTTTCGGGACTGGTGGTGGGCAGAACATGGACCGTCATCGAGGTTTCCTGTTGCATCGAAAGGCGACACCCCACAGGCTGCACCGAAGTTGGCGTCAAAGCCACCCGATATTTGGGCAGGGGAACCACCGGACCATGCAGCTTTCGAACAAGATCATCGTCATCACCGGTGCCGCCAGCGGCATCGGCGCCGCGCTGGCCCAGCGCTTTTCCGCCGAGGGCGCCAAGCTGATCGTCTGTGCCGACATCGATGGCGATGGTGCCGCAGCGACGGCGGCGGCGGTCGGTGGCGTCTCGTTTCGCACCGATGTGTCGCAGGAAGCCGATATCCAGCACCTGATCGAAACCGTCGAGGCCGATCACGGCCCGATCGACCTTTTCTGTTCCAACGCCGGCATCGGCATCGCCGGCGGGGCGGAGGCGAGCAACGAGGGCTGGCAGAAGATCTGGGACATCAACGTCATGGCGCATGTCTGGGCCGCCCGCCATCTCGTGCCGCGCATGGTAGCGCGCGGTGGCGGCTACCTCATGAACACCGCCAGCGCCGCCGGTTTGCTGTCACAGATCGGTTCCGCCCCCTATGCCGTCACCAAGCACGCCGCGGTCGGCCTCGCCGAATGGCTGGCGCTGACGCACGGCGACGATGGCATCAAGGTCTCGGTGCTCTGCCCCCAGGCGGTGCGCACCGCGATGACCGCCGGCAACCTCGATGGCGTTGCGAGTATCAACGGCATGATGGAGCCCGAGGTGCTGGCGGAATGCTGCGTCAAGGCGCTGGCGGACGAAACGTTCCTGATTTTGCCGCATGCCGAGGTGCTCGATTACATGCGGCGCAAGACAGCGGATTATGACCGGTGGATCGGCGGGATGCGCAAGTTGAACCGGGCGTACCGGACGTAAGCCGCCTCTCCCGCAGGCGGGAGAGGCGACTCGCGCGCCAGCGCGGCGGGTGAGGGTGTTTCACCCGCCCCGTAACTTGAATACACCCTCAGCCGGGGCGCGGGCGCGCCTCTCGCCTCTCCCGCAGGCGGGAGAGGGGCCTGTCAGATCAACGCATCTGCCATCGCTGCGATTATCGCCTCGCAATCCAGCCGATATTCCCGATACAGGTCCGGCAGATCCCCGGTCTGGCCAAAACGATCGACGCCCAACGGCACCACCCGTTGCCCGCGCACCCCGCCGAGCCAGGAAAGCGCCGCCGGCGACCCATCGAGCAAGGTCACCAGCCGCGCGCCCGCCGGCAGCGCGCCGAGCAATGTTTCGACATGCGACGCCACCGCGCCGCCGGTCCAGCGCCCCGCCCCCGCCGCGCTCCAGCCGCGATGCAGCAGATCGGGCGAGGTGACGACGAGCAGCCCCAGCCCCGGCACATCATCGGCCAGCGCGTCCCACGCCGCCAACGCTTCGGGCAGCAGCGCGCCCATGGCGACGATCGCGGCTTCGGCCCCTGCCCCCGGCGATTTCAGCCAGTACCCGCCGGCAATGGTGCCCGCCCGCCAGCCATCATCGCTGCGCACCGGCTGCACCAGGTTGCGCGTTGTCAGCCGCAGATAGACGCTGCCGCCATCATCGGCCTGCATGTGGCCGAACGACCAGTGCATCAGCGCCGCGAGTTCATCGGCATAGGCGGGCTCGAACATCGTCAGCCCGGGCTGGCCCATGGCGATCAGCGGCGGGTTGATGCTCTGGTGTGCCCCGCCTTCGGGGGCCAGCGTCAGGCCGGAGGGCGTCGCCACCAGCAGGAAGCGCGCATCCTGGTAGCAACCATAGTTCAGCGCATCGAGCCCGCGCGCGATGAACGGATCATAGACCGTGCCGATCGGCAGCAGCCGCGTGCCGAACAGCGGCGCCGCCAGCCCGGCCGCTGCCAGCATCAGGAACAGATTATTCTCGGCAATCCCGAGTTCGAGATGCTGGCCCGCATTATGGCCGCTCCATTTCTGCGGGGACGGGATTTTCGCCGCGCGAAACACATCGGCAAGCTCACCGCGCCGGAACAGCCCGCGGGCATTCACCCAGGGGCCGAGGTTGGTCGAAACGGTGACATCGGGCGAGGTGGTGACGATGCGGTCGGCAATCGGCCCGCCAGCTTTCGAAAGCTCGAGCAGGATGCGGCCAAAGGCAGCCTGGGTCGATTGCTCATCCCCCTCCGGCGCCGCGATCGCCGGCACCGGCACCGCCTCGAACGCCTTGTCGCGCGCCAGCCGTGCTGCCGGCGATGCCGCGACGAACGCCTGCAAGGCATGGCGCTGATTGTCCCCCAGCCCGGCCCAGGGCTCCCATTCATCACCCTCGGCTATCCCCAGCGCCTCGCGCAGCGTCGCCATCTGCGGGGCATTCATCTGGCCGGCGTGATTATCCTTGTGCCCCGCCAGCGGCAGGCCCTTGCCCTTGACGGTATAGGCGATGATCAGCGCCGGCCGGTCGCTCGTTGCCGCCTCGGCATAGGCGGCGAGGAGCGAGGCGACGCAATGACCGCCGAGATCGGTCATCAACCGCGCCAGTTCATCATCGTCGCGCCGCGCCAGCAGCGCCGCCACCCCGCGCTTGGCTCCGATATCGGCGGTCAGCCGCGCCCGCCACGCCGCCCCGCCCTGATAGGTGAGCGCGGCAAATTCGACATTGGGGCAATTGTCGATCCAGGCTTCGAGCGCAGCGCCGCCCGGCTCGGCAAAGGCGGCTTTCTGGCGGCGGCCATGCTTGACGGTGATCACCCGCCAGCCACAGGTTTCGAAAATATCGTCAAAGCGCCGGAACATGCGGTCGGCGGTGGTATGATCAAGGCTCTGGCGGTTGTAGTCGACGATCCACCAGCAGTTGCGAATGTCGTGCTTGTAACCTTCGATCAGGCATTCGTAGATATTGCCCTCGTCGAGTTCGGCATCGCCCATCAGCGCGATCATCCGCCCGGTATCGGCTTCGGCGAGCCCGCCATGGGCAACGAGATAATCCTGCACAAGGCTGGCAAAGGCGGTGATCGCGACGCCAAGCCCGACGCTGCCGGTGGAAAAATCGACCGGAATGCGGTCCTTGGTGCGGCTCGGGTAGCTTTGCGCGCCCTTCAGGCCGCGAAACGCCAGCAACTGCTCGCGGCTTTGCGAGCCGAGCAGGTAATGGATGGCGTGGAGCAGCGGCCCGGCGTGCGGTTTGACCGCGACCCGGTCGTTGGGACCGAGCGCTGCAAAATACAGGCTCGCCATGATCGTCGACATCGACGCGCAACTCGCCTGGTGGCCACCGACCTTGATGCCGTCGCGGCTCGGCCGCAGATGATTGGCATGATGGATCGTCCAGGCCGACAACCAGCGCAGCCGATCATCGAGCTTTTCGATCATCGCGATGGTATCGTCAGCGGCCGCAGTTTCGATCATCGGGTCTTTCCTGTCACGGGTCGAAGGCGGGGGGAACATCCGCCAGCAAAATCGGATCCAAGTTGCGCGTTAATAACTGTTCTGGTTATATGGTAAAATCAAATTTCACCGCAGGGGCGCATAGCGCAGGGCCGCCGTGCCCTCCGCCGCCACCGGCATGAACAGGCCCTGCCCGGCCGGATAGACGATGCCGTTGTGCACCCGGTCGATATGCGCGCTCAGCACAAAATCGCCCAGCCGCTTTTCGGCAATCGCAGCACCGGCCTTGCCGAGCAGTTTATTGTAATCCCTGGCAAAATTCTGCGACAATGCCTTGCCGATCTCGGCCTGCACCGCCGACGCCTGCGCGACCGCGAGCAGCAAGCGGAAACCCGCGCCCGAACCATCGCCGGCGATCCGCAGATCATGGACTTCGACACGTTGCGAGCCGGGATGGTTGAACGGCTTGGCGGTCGCCCAGATCGTGCCGCGCGCGTCGATCCAGCGTCCCGGCGTCGCCACCGCCATCGCCAAGCCGATCGCCAGCCGGCCATCACCACTGGCATAGAGTGTCACCTTGCCGAAATCGGGCTCGACAGCGCCGATGCCCGGCAGGGTCATCGGCTTTTTCTCCAGCTTGTCGAGTGCTTTGGCGAGCACGGGTTCAAGCTCGGCATAGTCGGCGATAACCGGCATGTAGAACCGGAAACCGGTATCGGGGGCAATCTGGCGCGGCGCCGGCGGCGGCAACGGCTTCGTCACCGGGTTTTCGGGTCGCTGTCCGACATAGGTTTCGGTAAGCGCCGTGGCCCCGAGTTCGAGCGTCAGCAAGCCGTTTTCGATGTGATAGCGGCGAAAGCGCAGTTCCTGCGGCGTGAGGCGCAGCCAGACCGGCGGGTTTTCACGGTTGATCGACAGCGAGGTGAAGGCCTTGCTCCACGCCCCCGCCAGCTTTTCCTGCGGGTGCAACTTGCCGATTTCGCGCGGCAATTCGGTTTCCAGCCGCGAAATCAATTTGCGCAGCGCCGGATCGGCCTTTTCGGCAAAGGTGATCCGCTTGCCCAGAAAATCGACCCCCGGCTTGTCGGACCAGCGATAATCGATGCGCACGCTCGGCCTGGGCTGCCAATTGCCGATGCTGTCGAGCTTGATCGTTGCGGTAACCATCGCAGCCGCCGTCGCGGTTTCCTTGATGACATGCGCGACGCGCTCGACATGCACTTCGGCAGTGACCGGCATGACCAGTTGCAATTCGTCACCGCGGCCGCCCACCCTGATCGGCCCGCGCCTCACGCTGCCCAGGATATGGCAGCTGACCTTGCCGATGACCTTGATCTTCAGGCACGCCGGTTCCTGCCGGTCGATGCTGGCGAGCGTGGCCGGCACGACGCGGTTGGCGGCTTTTTCGAGATCCGCCAGGCGCGCGCTGATCGGCACCGCGATCGCCGAGGCTTGCGACGGGATCGCCAGCGGCGTCACCACGCGCGGCGGCGGCTCGTTGGAGGCACTGCCACAGGCGGCCAGCGGTGCCAGCAGCAGCGGCAGAAGTATGCGTTTCATCCGGTTTCTCCCCCCTGCCGTTATGCCAGTTCGACGCGCGATTGCCAGCACGGCCACAAGACGGCAAGGATGGCGCTTACAGGGTCACCACAGAGCGACCAACAGGGGAGATGCCAGATGCAGCTATGGACCGCACCCGATCCGGCGCCCAACCCGCGGCGGGTTTCGGCGTTCCTGCGCGTCAAGGGGTTGGCGATCCCCGAAACAGCGCTGTCGTTGTTCAAACGCGAGCACAAATCGCCCGAAGTGCTGGCAAAAAACCCGCGCGGCCAGGTGCCGTTTCTCGAACTCGATGATGGCCGGGTGATCGCCGAAACCATCAGTATCTGCCGCTATCTCGATGAACTTCACCCCGAACCACCGCTGTTTGGCAGCGATCCTTTCGAACGCGCCGAAACCGACATGTGGATCCGCCGCGCCGAAACCCTGCTCGGCACGCCGGTGGGGCTGACGTGGCAGCATGACCATCCGCTGACCGCGGCGCTTGTCGCGCAGATTCCGGCGATGGGCCAGGCGGCGCGGGTCCAGGCAGCGGCCGCGCTCGGCTGGTTCGATGGCCAGTTGGCGGGCCAGGACTGGCTGGCGGGGGATCGCTTCACCATGGCCGACATCGCGCTGCTATCGATCGTCGATTTCGCCGGCTTCATCGGCATTGCCATCGGCGACGACCGCGCGGCGCTGGCCGCCTGGCATGCCCGCGCCACGGCGCGCTGCGCATGACGATCGGCGTTGCCCCGCAGGCAACGGGGTTCGGCGCCATCGTCACCGGGGTCGATCTCGCCCGGCCGCTGCCGGCCGACACGCTGGCGGCGGTAAAGACCGCCTTTGCTGCCCATGGCGTGCTGTCCTTTCCCGGCCAACCGCTCGATCTCGATGGCCAGGAGGCGTTCACGCGCCAGTTCGGCGATTTCGGCGAGGACCCGTTCATCAAGCCCCTCCCCGGCCGGCCGCACATCCTCGAACTGCGCCGCGCAGCCGATGAAACCGCGCCCAATTTCGGCGCCGGCTGGCACAGTGACTGGAGCTTCCAGCCCGAACCTCCGGCCGCGACGATCCTGCATGGCAAGATCATCCCGCCGCTGGGCGGCGATACGTTGTTCGCCGATTGCGCCGCCGCCTATAATGCGCTGTCCCCCGCCTTCCAGCGGTTGTGCGACGGCTTGACCGCGCTGCATTCGGCACGGCTGCCCTATGGCCGCGATGGCCTTTATGCCCATGAGACGGCGCGGCGCACGATGGAGATCATCACCGGCGAGGCCGCCGAAGCGGTGCAGGCGCATCCGCTGGTCCGCGTCCACCCGGTCAGCGGCCGTCGCGCGCTTTACTGTTCGCCGGTCTACACGATCGGGCTGGAGGGCATGACCCGCGAGGAAGGCCATGCGATCCTGGGGCATCTGTTCGCCCATATCGTCCAGCCGCAGTTCCAGTTTCGCCATCGCTGGGCGCCCGATACGCTGCTGATGTGGGACAATCGGGTGACGCTGCATTTTGCCGAGGGCGGGTATGACGGGCATTTGCGGGTGATGCACCGCACCACCGTGGCGGGCGAAGCCGTCAACGGCACAAAACAGGGGGAATGACATGCGCGCAATCCGACTCATGGCCGCCGGGCTCGATAATCTTGCCGTCGCCACCGCCGACAGCGCGGCCGTGGGGCCGGGTGATATCCGCGTGGCGCTGCACGCCAGTTCACTGAATTATCATGATTATATCGTCTGCCTGGGTGGCATCCCGACACCTTCGGGGCGGATCCCGATGTCGGACGGCGCCGGTGTGGTGATCGAAGTCGGCGCCGGCGTTACCGAGTTCAAGGTCGGCGATGCGGTGGTCAGCACCTTTTTCCCCGATTGGATCGGCGGCGACATGACGCTGGAAAAGCTGGCAAAAGTCCCCGGCGATCGCTGCGATGGTTATGCCCGCGACGAAGTCGTGGCGCCCGTCTCCGCGTTCACCGCGATCCCTGCGGGGTACAGCCACGCCGAAGCCGCAACACTGACCTGCGCGGCACTCACCGCCTGGCGCGCACTGTATTGCGAGGCCAATCTGATGGCCGGCGAAACCGTATTGGTGCAAGGCACCGGCGGCGTTTCGATCTTTGCGCTGCAATTTGCCAAGGCGGCCGGCGCGACGGTGATCGCCACCTCGTCATCGACGGCCAAGCTCGACCGGCTGGCAACGCTTGGGGCCGATCATCTCATCAACTACAAGAGCGATGAAAGCTGGGGCGAAACCGCCCGCCGGCTGACCGGCGGGCGCGGCGTCGACCATGTCGTCGAGATCGGCGGCGCCGGCACGCTGGCGCAATCGATCGCGGCGACGCGGCTGCGCGGCAATATCGCGTTGATCGGCGTGCTTGCGGGCTTTGCCGGGCCGGTGGCGACCGCGGCGATCATGGCCGGCAATGTGCGCATCAGCGGGCTGACGGTGGGCAGCCGCGAACAGCAGCAGGCGATGATTCGCGCGATCGATGCGAATGGCATCAAGCCGGTGATCGATCGCAGCTTCGGGCTTGAAGCGATTGCCGATGCCTTTCGCCACCAGGCATCGGGAACGCATTTCGGCAAGATCTGCCTTGAATGGTAGAGGCGCCTCCGGCGGCCGGGGCCTGAGGCCCCGGACCCCCCGATTTTTGCGGTGGTTGGAGGGGTGTCGCAGCTTGTAAATGCAGCGGCTGCGGTCCAGTTTGCGCCGCGCGAGTCCCGGGGGAGAATGGGTTTTGGCCGAAGCTGATCAGGGCATGACGACGACCGCGTCGATGAGCTCGATGAACCGGCGCGTCATGCGGATCTGGATGGGCTGGGGCAGCAAGGTATTACCCTTTGCCGATGCCGCCAGCGCCGATCTGCCGCTGCGCCGGCTGTTGCGGCTGTCGCTGATCCAGGTGTCGGTGGGCATGTCGCTGACGCTGCTTGTCGGCACGCTCAACCGCGTCATGATCGTCGAATTGCGCGTGCCGTCGACGCTCGTCGGCATCATGCTGTCGCTGCCGTTGCTGTTTGCCCCCTTGCGCGCGCTGATCGGCCACAAGTCCGATACCCACCAGTCGGCGCTGGGGTGGCGGCGGGTGCCCTATATCTATCGCGGCACGATGGTGCAGTTCGGCGGGCTGGCGGTGATGCCGTTTGCGCTGCTGGTGCTCGCCGGGTCGATGCAGGCCAATATGGCACCCGAATGGGTCGGACGGCTGAGCGCCGGGTTCGCCATCCTGCTCGTCGGCGCCGGCATCCATATCACCCAGACCGTCGGGCTGGCGCTGGCGACCGACCTCGCGCCGGAAAAGGACCAGCCCAATGTCGTCGGGCTGATGTATGTCATGCTGCTGTTCGGATCGATCGTCAGCGCGCTGTTGTTCGGGGCGTTCCTTGTCGATTTCACCCCCGGCCGGCTGATCCAGGTCATCCAGGCCTCTGCCGTCATCACCGTCCTGCTCAACCTTGTCGCGACCTGGAAGCAGGAAGCCCGCAAGCCGGCGCATCTGCGCACAGCGCCGCCGCCGGTGGAGCCGACCTTCAAGGAAAGCTGGGACGCCTTCATCGTGCAGGCGCAGGCGATGCGACGGCTGGTGGCGGTCGGGATCGGCACGCTGGCCTTCACCATGGAGGATGTGCTGCTCGAACCCTATGGCGGGCAAGTGCTGGGCCTGGGGGTCGGCGCGACCACAAAGCTGACGGCAGCCTTTGCCGGCGGCAGCCTGATCGGGTTTGCGCTGGCATCCAAGGTGCTCAGCAAGGGCGCCGACCCCTTCCGCATGGCAAGCGCCGGCGCGCTCGTTGGCCTGCCGGCGTTCATGATGGTGATCGTTTCGGCGCAAACACTGTCGGTGCCGATGTTCACTGCCGGCGTGATGCTGATCGGTTTCGGCGCCGGGCTGTTCGGCCATGGCACGCTGACCGCTACCATGAATTATGCCCCGCGCGACAAGATCGGCATGGCGCTGGGCGCTTGGGGCGCGGTGCAGGCAACGGCCGCCGGGCTGGGTGCGGCGCTGGGCGGTGGCCTGCGTGATGCCTTTGCCGGGCTGCCGCTGGCGCGCGGCTGGCCGGTGATCGCCAATGGCTATGTCTGGGTTTATGCGCTGGAGATTGCGCTGCTGGCGGCGACGGTAGTGGCGATGCTGCCGCTGCTCGGGCGCAAGCAGGACTTCGCCGCGCGCTGACGCTTGCAGGTGGCTTGAAGACCGGCTCCCTCCCCCCTGCGGGGCGGGCGACTCGCGCCCTTTGCGCGAGCGGGGTGAGGGTTCGCGTGTCGAAACGCGTGAACCCCCACCCCGCTCGGCTGGCGCCTAGTCGCCCTCCCCGCTGGGGGGAGGGAGTCGATTTTGCTCTGACGCGAGGAACACAAAAAAGCCGGGGTCTCGCGACCCCGGCTTCTTGTTTTGGCACCGGTTACCCGGGGCACGTTGCCTTACGGAGCGGCGGGCGCGTCAGCAGGTGCGGCTTCCATCGCGGCCGGGGCAGCAGCCGGAGCTTCTGCAGCGGCGGGCGCAGCGGCAGCGCCGCCTTCAAAGAACGCCGGGAACCAGGTCGTGTTGGTCAGGATCGAGGCATGGACCAGCAGCGAAGCCAGCATGAAGCCCAGAAAGAACAACGGGATACCGATGGTCGGTTTGACGTAAAGCCAAAGTCTTCCTTCATTCATGGTCGATCTCCCTTACTTGAGCCAAGGCGTAAGCATGTACGCCAGGATGTGGGCCAGGATCGAGATCGCTGCATAAATGCGGGTGCCCCACATCAGGCCGTTCTGGATCTCTTCAGCTTCCTTCGGGGTCAGCCCCGTCGGGTAAACCCGTTCATTATCATCTGCCATCGTGGCGACTCCCTTCATGACTTCGCTATGTGCCCGGTCTCCGGCGTTGCCACCGTCGACCCGGCCAGATGAAATGCCGTTAGGGCAACCACCTGTCGGTACATGATCCTTGCGTCATGAACGTTCGATCCACCGGATCCGCCCCCCGCCGCGCTTCTCATGCATGTGACACTTTAGCCTGACACTTCCCTGTGTCAATTCGTCGCGATGCCTGCGCAGCCCCTCAATGAAAAAAAATCTGTGCATTAGCCGGTCTCCCCGGGACACCACTGCGTTTATAAAGCTTTGCGCAGGATGTGGCGCCCCAGGCACAGCGCATCCATCTCGGTCCGGGCAAAGCAGGCAAGCGCCTGTTCAGGGGTATCGACCACCGGCTCGTTCTCGTTGAAGCTGGTATTGAGCACCATGCCGATACCGGTGCGGCGATGGAACGCCGAAATCAGCTTGTGATACAGCGCGTTCGAGGCCGGATCGACGCTCTGCAAGCGCCCGGTGCCATCGACATGGGTGATCGCCGGCAGCCGTTCGTGCCATTCGGGCTTCAGCTTCACCACGTGCATCATGAACGGGCTGTAGACATCCTGTTCGAAATAGACCGGCACCATCTCGCGCAGCACCGAGGGCGCGAACGGCCGGAAGCCTTCGCGCCGCTTGATCTTGGCGTTGATGGTGTCCTTCATCGTCAGGATCGCGGGGTTGGCGAGAATCGAGCGGTTGCCCAGCGCGCGCGGCCCCCATTCGCTGCGGCCCTGGTACCAGCCCATGACCAGGCCATCGGCGATCAACCCGGAGGCGATCTCGACGAGTTCATCCTCATCGGCACATGACGTGACGGCAAAGCCCGATTCGTTGGCGACCTTGCGCATCCGGTCGTCGGAATAGCCCGGGCCCCAGGCGGCGTGTTCCATGTGGAAACGTTCCTTGCGGCCCAGCACCTGGTGCCAGACATGGTACGCGGCCCCAATGCAGGCGCCATCGTCCGACGCCGCGGCCTGGAGATAGGGCGTGGTGAAGGGTGTTTCGCGCAGGATGCGGGCGTTCGCGACGCCGTTGAGCGCGCAGCCGCCGGCCATGACGAGCTGCCCCGTCGGGACTTCGCCGTGCAGATGCTTGAGGCAGTGCACGATGGCTTCCTCGAAACGCACCTGTGCCGAGCGGGCAATGTCCATCTCGCGCTGGGTCAGCGGGTCATCGCGGCGGCGGGCGGGGCCAAGCTCGGCCACCATGCGATCGCCGAACAGCGTATCGACATGCAGCCGGTCACGCGCGTCGCCGGTCCGTTTCTCGTGCATGCCGAAATAGCCCTTGCCGAGCCGGAACCAGCCATCCCGGGTCAATTCGACCATGCGCTGCATGACATCGCCGTATTTGTCCTCGCCATAGGGGGCAAGGCCCATCACCTTGTATTCCTCGCCGAAGCGATCGAAGCCGATGAACTGGCAGATGGCGGTGTAAAAGAACCCGAGACTGTCGGGCAGCGTCACCTTGCCGACCGGCGTGATGCTGGTGCCTTCGCAACGCGCCGCCATCGCCGAGGCGAAATCGCCCGATGCATCGTAGGAAAAACCGGCGGTCACGCTTTCGAACGGCGACAGATAATAGGCACTGGCGATGTGCGCGAGATGATGTTCGACGGGAATCGTCTCGAACTTCTGCGCGGCCGAGTCCTCGCCGCAGAATTCCGCCAGGCGCTCGATCATCGATTTGGTCTTGCCGCGGCGCGCCAGATGCTCGACCACCGTGCTGAAAGCGCCCTGGCTCAAGGTCCATTTCGCCTTGGCGGCAAGGTTCGCCTTGGGGTCGCGGGCCATGGTGACATGGGTGACATCGGCCAGCTTCAGGCCATTGTCAACGAGCAGCCAGCGCACCGCATGTTCGGGAAATTCGGGCGAATGCTTGAAGCGTTCGCCCAGCCGTTCTTCGGCCACGGCGCCGACCAATTTGCCATCGACCACCAGGCACGCGGCCGAATCGGGGTGAAAGGCGTTCAGCCCCAGGATTACGCTCATCTACATCCAACCTGCTGGAATTGGCCGCAACCGGCACGGGTCGCGGTTGCCATAGCAGGCCTTTTGCGCCGGGCAAAGCACGGGCGACGGCACCGATCGGCAAAGCGTGTGCGA
The DNA here is from genome assembly GCA_038246995.1 of Sphingomonadales bacterium. Taxonomy (GTDB): domain Bacteria; phylum Pseudomonadota; class Alphaproteobacteria; order Sphingomonadales; family Sphingomonadaceae; genus Sandarakinorhabdus. Next base: position 1,696 of record JBBRVH010000085.1, on the reverse strand, counting down.
GCAGCGGCGAGCCACCCGGCCTTGGGACAGGGTCAGACCAGCCGGCTCTGGCGCAGCGCCGCGGCGATGAAACCCGCGAACAGCGGGTGCGGATCGAACGGCTTGGACTTCAGTTCCGGGTGGAACTGCACGCCGATGAACCAGGGATGGTCGGGACGTTCGACGATTTCGGGGAGCAGGCCATCGGGCGACATGCCCGAGAACATCAAGCCCTGCGCCTCAAGTCGTTCGCGATAGCCGACGTTGACTTCATAGCGGTGGCGATGCCGCTCGAAGATCACGGCGCTGTCATAGATCGACGCGGCGACGCTGTTGCCCGCCAGTCGCGCTTCATACGCCCCGAGCCGCATCGTGCCGCCCATGTCGCCGCCGGCCTCGCGCACCTGTCGCCCGGCCGTGCTCATCCATTCGGTGATCATGCCGACGACAGGTTCATCGGTCGGGCCGAATTCGGTGGTGCTGGCGCCGGCCACGCCGGCCTGGTGGCGCGCTGCCTCGATACAGGCCATCTGCATGCCGAGGCAGATGCCGAAGAACGGCACGTCGCGTTCACGCGCGAAGCGCACGCTGGCGATCTTGCCTTCCGAACCGCGCTCACCAAAGCCGCCGGGCACCAGGATGCCGTGCATCGGTTCGAGCCGCGCCGCGATATCCTCGCGCTCGAACTCCTCGGCATCGAGCCACTGGATGTTGACCTTGACGCGATTGGCGATGCCGCCGTGGACCAGCGCTTCGGTCAATGATTTATAGGCGTCCTTCATCCCGGTGTATTTGCCGACGACACCGATGGTGACTTCGCCTTCGGGGTTGTGCAGCGCATCGGTGATGGTGGACCAGCGCGTCAGCACCGGCGGCGGTGCATCGGTGATGCCGAACGCCGCCAGCACCTGATCATCAAGCCCTTCGGCATGATATTGCAGCGGCACGTCATAGATGCTCGGCGCATCGAGCGCGGCGATGACGGCTTCCTTGGCGACGTTGCAGAACAGCGCGATCTTGGCGCGATCGCTGTCGGGCAACGGGTGTTCGGACCGGCAGACGAGCACATGCGGCTGGATGCCGATGCCGCGCAGTTCGGCGACGCTGTGCTGGGTCGGCTTGGTCTTCAATTCGCCCGCTGCCGCCAGATAGGGAACGAGCGTGCAATGGATATAGACCGCATTGGCGCGGCCGACATCGGCCGAAAGCTGGCGAATCGCTTCGAGGAAGGGCAGCGATTCGATATCGCCGACCGTGCCGCCGATCTCGCAGAGCACGAAATCAAGGCCATCGGTTTCGGCCAGCGCGAACGTCTTGATGGCATCGGTGACGTGCGGGATGACCTGCACCGTCGCGCCGAGGAACTCCCCCTTGCGTTCCTTGGCGATGATGTCCTGATAGACGCGCCCCGACGTGATATTGTCGGTCTGCCGCGACGCAACGCCGGTAAAGCGTTCGTAATGGCCAAGATCGAGATCGGTCTCCGCGCCATCGTCGGTCACATAGACTTCGCCGTGCTGATAGGGCGACATCGTTCCGGGATCGACATTGAGATATGGATCGAACTTGCGGATCCGAACGGAATAGCCGCGCGCCTGGAGCAACGCAGCCAGCGAGGCGGCCATCAGGCCCTTGCCAAGCGAAGAGACCACGCCGCCGGTGATGAAAATAAACCGGGTCATGGGAGAAAAGTCCTAGCCCGGATCGGGGACCCGGC
>JBBRVH010000084.1:0-14892 GCA_038246995.1 Sphingomonadales bacterium | reverse complement strand
GTTTAGAAGCGCGTGTACACCCTCACCCGGGGCGCTGGCGCGCCTCTCGCCTCTCCCGCTTGCGGGAGAGGGGTTATTGGTGGCTTGGCTCCCGCCCGGTTTCCCACGGTGCCGACACGTCTTCGAGCACGACCTCGATGACTTCGACCCGTGCCCGCAGGGCGGCGCTGGCGGCGAAGGTGAGCACCAGCCAGTCACCATCCTGCGCAAGGCTGAGCAATTCGAGCACCGCATCGGGCGCTGTCGGCCAGCCCTGGCGCTGCACCCCGGCAACCGTTTCCAGCCGCAGCGCACAGCGCACCCGGCTGCGGATGGCGCTTTCCCAGCGGAAGCGGTTGACCATCAGCACCAGCCGCCGCGCCTTGCGGTCGAACCCCAGATCGACCACGCGCAGCGTTGCGTCCTGCAGCAGCGCCGACAGGGCGGGCAGATCTTCGGCGTTCTGGCCGATCAGGGTCAGGCGCTCATCCTGCATCTGAAGGGTCAGCCGTCCGAGACGCGTTCGATATCGGCGCCGACCGCCGACAGTTTTTCTTCCAGCCGTTCATAGCCGCGATCGAGGTGATAGACCCGCGACACGGTGGTTTCGCCGGTTGCGGCCAGCCCGGCGAGCACCAGGCTCATCGAGGCGCGCAGGTCGGTCGCCATCACTTCGGCGCCGTTGAGGCCGCCGACGCCGCGCACCACCGCAGACCGCCCGCGCACGGTGATGTCGGCCCCCATTCGGGCCAGTTCCGGCACGTGCATGAAGCGGTTTTCGAAGATGGTTTCCGTCAGCAGCGAAGCGCCGTCGGCCACGGTGAGCATCGCCATGAACTGCGCCTGCATGTCGGTCGGGAAACCGGGGTAGGGCGCCGTCGACACGTTGATGCCGGTCATCTTGCCGGTGCGCCTGACCATCAATCCGGCCTTGGTCGGGGTGATTTCCACGCCGGCTTCGCGCAGCGAGGCGAGGGTGGAGCCGAGCACGGCTTCGGTGACGCCGATCAGTTCGATCTCGCCGCCGGTGATCGCCGCGGCGCAGGCATAGCTGCCGGCTTCGATGCGGTCGGGCATCACCGCATAGGTGGCGCCGTGCAGATCGCGCACGCCTTCGATTTCCAGGGTTTCGGTGCCGATGCCCTGGATATGGGCGCCCATTGCGACGAGGCAGTTGCACAGATCGACGATTTCCGGCTCGCGCGCGACATTTTCGAGAATCGAGGGGCCTCGCGCCAGCACGGCCGCCATCACGGCATTTTCAGTGGCGCCGACGCTGACCAGCGGAAACACATAGCGGCCACCGGGCAGCCCGCCCTTGGCGGTCGCCTTCACATAGCCGGCGGCGAGTTCGATTTCGGCGCCGAGATGTTCGAGCGCCTTCAGGTGCAGGTCGATCGGCCGGTTGCCGATGGCGCAGCCGCCGGGCAGCGACACGGTGGCTTCGCCGGCGCGGGCGAGCAGCGGCCCGAGCACCAGGATCGAGGCGCGCATCTTGCGAACGATGTCATAGGGCGCGACGGTCGAGGTGATGCGATTGGCGCGCACCGTCATCACCCGGCCGAATTCATCGGGGTGGGTGCCCTCGATCGTCGTCGACAGGCCGTGATTGTTGAGCAGATGCCCGAAGGTATCGATATCGGCGAGGCGCGGCAGGTTGCGCAGCGTCAGCGGTTCATCGGTGAGCAGCGCGCACGGCATCAGCGTCAGCGCGGCGTTCTTGGCACCGGAAATGGGAATGCGGCCGTTGAGCGGGCGGCCACCGCGGATGACGATCTGGTCCATGCGACAGGCCTAGCGCGGCACCGCCTGCTTTGCCAGCGGCATTCAGCGACCCGCAGCGCCCGCCAGCAGCGAACGGGTATACAGCGCCAGCCCGGCCCAGATGCAGCCAAACGCCGCCAGCCGCACCATGGTCAGCGCTTCGCCGAACAGGAACACCGCAAGCAGGAAGACCATCGTCGGAGCGATATATTGCATCAGGCCGATCGTCGACAGCTTGAGCCAGCGCGTCGCAACGCCAAACAGCAGCAACGGCACGGCGGTGAGCGCGCCGCCGGCGATGAGCAGCGCCTCGGTCGCCGGCGGGTGGCCGAACAGACCCTGCGGCCGGGTCATCAGCCAGCCGAGCGCGACCGGCGCGAGGATGATGGTTTCGATGAACAGGCCGGTGACGGCATCGACGGCGGCGAACTTGCGCACCAGTCCATAAAGCGCGAACGACAGCGCCACCCCCAGGCTGACCAGCGGCAGCGCGCCATTGGCGATGGCGATGATCGCAACGCCGGTGGTGGCCAGCGCAACGGCGACCCATTGCAGCCGCGCCAGCCGTTCCCCCAGCAGCACGACGCCGAAAACGATGCTGATCAGCGGATTGATGAAATAGCCAAGGCTGGTATCGAGGACATGGCCATTCAGGACTGCCCAGGTGTAGATCAGCCAGTTGACCGCGATCAGCACGGCACTGGTGAGCAGCAGGAGCAGCAGCCGCGGTTGCTCGACGACAGCGCGCAGTCGCGGCCCGCCGCCGGTGGCCACCATGATCCCGCCGATCAGCAGCAACGACCACAGGATGCGGTTGGCGAGCACATCGGCGGCCGGAATGCCGGTCAGCAGTTTGAGATAGAGCGGCAGCAGCCCCCACAGGCAATAGGCGCCGAGCCCGGCGATAAGGCCGGTGCGTGTTTGCGGGGTCATATCTTGGGCAGCGTCACGCCCCTCTGGCCCATGTATTTGCCGGCGCGATCGGCATAGCTGACTTCGCAGGGTTCGTTGCCCTGGAGGAACAGGAACTGGCAGGCGCCTTCATTGGCATAGATTTTCGCCGGCAGCGGCGTGGTGTTGGAAAATTCCAGCGTCACATGGCCTTCCCAGCCGGGTTCGAGCGGGGTGACGTTCACGATGATTCCGCAGCGCGCATAGGTCGATTTGCCGAGGCAGATGACCAGCACGTCGCGCGGCACGCGGAAATATTCGACGGTGCGGGCGAGCGCGAAGCTGTTGGGCGGTATGATGCAGCAATCGGTCTTGCGGTCGACAAAGCTGCCGGGGTGGAAATTCTTGGGGTCGACCGTCACTGATTCGACATTGGTGAAAATCTTGAACTCATCCGAGACGCGCGCGTCATAGCCATAGGACGACAGGCCATAGCTGATGACGCCCTCGCGGGTCTGGCGATCGACAAAGGGTTCGATCATGCCGTTGGCGAGCGCCTGTTCGCGGATCCAGCGGTCGGAAAGTACGGCCATGCGAAGTCCCTTTGTTAACCTAATGGTTATTATTCCAGTCAGGTTGAACCTGCTATGGAGATCACCTGTTTGAGGAGTGTTGCATGTATAGCCAAGCCGAAGCGCATCTGACCATTCTCGATAACTGCCCGGGCCGCAGCCTGCGCCGCGCCTATCTGGTGCTGCTGCTCGCCGCCGAACGCGCCGGCCTGCAGTGCGCGGCGCGCGAGAAGGTTTGCGAGCTGCTGATCCGCAATGGCGAGGGCCGGCAATTCTTCACCGTGGCGCTGACCCCCGATGCGCTGCTGTTTTCGCTGCGCCGCCCGGCGCTCGATGACAGTCCCGAACTCGCCGTGCAGGCGATGGATCGTTTCTTTGGCCAGGTGCGCGGTGCGCCGGGATCGAGCGAAGTCCATATCCGCATCACCGGCGAACAGGATGCCGAGGATCTGGTCGACTGGTTGTTCCCCAGCGGCAATTTCAGCCTCGGATATGCAGCACGCAGATCAGCGTGAACAGCCGCCGGGCGGTATCGAAATCGACGATGACTTTCGCTTCGAGCCGGTCCTTCAACGTTTCGGCGGCATCGTTGTGGATGCCGCGCCGTGCCATGTCGATGGTTTCGATCTGGGTCGGCGTCGCCTGGCGAATCGCCTGGTAATAGCTGTCGCAGATGGCGAAATAATCGCGCACCGTGCGGCGGAACGGGGCGAGTGGCAGCACGAAGGATTCAACCGGCGTATCGTCGATGGCGTTGATCGCCACGGTCAGGCGGCCTTCCTCGACCCCGAGCATGACCTTGTAGGGGCCTTTATAATCCGATTCGGCGGCACTGACCGGCTGGAAGACATTGCCTTCGAGCAGATCGAAGATGGCGACGCGGCGTTCCTGTTCGATATCGGCGTTGCGCCACAGGATGGTGCGTTCATCGAGCTTGATGTCGATGATGCGGTAATTTTCGGTCATGGTGCCACCGCCGGAAAGCTGTTGACCAGCCGGCCGAGCGCGGTCTTCACCGGCTGGCGCCGATCATCCTGCGTCTTGCCGAGCCGGACGACGACCAGCCGTTTCGACGGCACGATGATGACATATTGGCCGAGATGGCCGTTCGCCGAATAGGCATCGGCCGGCCCCTGGTCGGCAAACAGCCCCGATTCGCCGTTCGGTTTGGGTTGGTTGAGCCAGAAATGCCCGCCATAGCCCCGGTTGGTCGGCGCCGGGGTGCGCACGAAGCTTACCCAGTCGCGGCTGACGACCTGGCGGCCCGCGACGACACCATTGTCGAGGTAAAGCTGGCCGAAATTCGCCCAGTCGCGCGCCGTGGCATGGCAAAGCGAACCGCCGAGCATGGTGCCTTGCGGATCATATTCGCAGACCAGACTGGGCATGCCGGCGGGCCCCGACAGCCGATCGCGCAGGAAACGCTGCATCGCGGCGCGGCGTGCCACGGGGGTTTTCGCCGCGGGATCGATGGTGCGCACGGCGATATCGGCGAGAATATGCGTCGTCAGCGTCGAATATTGGTATTTCGTCCCCGGCTTGCTTTCCAGCGGCGCCGACACGGCATGGGCGACGATATCGGCGCTCTTGTCGGCGAACAGCGCGCGGTTGGTGTCGGCGCGTTCGGGCGGATCAGCCTCGATATGCTTCAGCCCCGACGACATGTGGAGCAACTGGCGCAGCGTGATCGCGCCGCGCGGATCGTCCTTTCCGGCCCAGGCCGGCACCGGCGCCGGGCTGTCGAGTTCGAGCCGGCCATCGGCGACAAGCGCGCCGATCAGCGTCGAGGTCAGCGACTTGGCCATCGACCAGGAAATGAAGCGATTGCCGGGGCCATAGCCCGGCCCATAGCGTTCATAGATTGGCTTGCCGTCCTTGAGGACGATGATGGCGCGGGTTTCGCGCAGGGCCGGATCGGTGAAGAAGGCGTCGGCGGCGGGCAAGGTGCGCATCGGCCCGGCGCTGGCCGGCGGCGGCGCCGCCAGGCCTTGCGACGAAAGCAGCAGCGCCGCCAGAAACAGGCTTGATTGCAGTCGCATGATGGCGTCTCGTTTGCGCATTGCAGCAACGTAGAAGGGGCAAGCACATGAACGCAAGCACAGGCTTGGCGGATGGGGGCTCCGGTGGCGCCTCGCGGGGTGCCGGGCGGCGCTGGTTGTTGCTGCTGCCGTTGCTGGCGACGCTGCTGGCCGGCGGCTGGCTGGGGCTGAAATACAGCAGCACGGGCAAGCGCGCCGAAGTCGGCGCCGGCTATCTGGCGCATGTCGTGTGTTCGTGCCGCTATGTCGGCAATCGCGACATGGCATCGTGCGATACCGATCGCGAGCCGGGCATGGAAATCGTGCGGGTCACCGAGGACAGCCAGCGCCGCCGCATCACCGCGAGCGTGCCGCTGCTCGCCAGCCGGACGGCGACTTACGATCCCGAATTCGGCTGCGCGCTCGACAAGCCGTGAGCGACCTACTCCCTCCCCGCAAGGGGGAGCGAGTTGCTTTTGACTACACCAGATCCGCCGGCCGCATCGGCAAGTGCCGCAGGCGCTTGCCCGTCGCGGCAAAGATCGCGTTGGCGATTGCCGGCCCCACCACCGTTGTCGCGGGTTCGCCCAGCCCCACCGGCGGCTCGTTGCTCGGCATGAAATGGATGTCGAGCGGCGGCACCTCGGTGATGCGCAGCGGCGTATAGGTATCGAGGTTGGTATCGGCGACCTGGCCATTGCGGAACTCGGTGGCTTCATGAAGCGCCATGCTCAGTCCCCACAGGGCCGCGCCCTCGGTCTGGGCATGGGCGCTGTCCGGGTCGACGATGGTGCCGGCATCGGTGACGATGGTGAGTTTTTCCACCGTCACCGCGCCCGTCTTGCGCGCGACCCGCACGCGCGCGACACAGGCAACCCAGGTCGGCATGTCGCGTTCCTGGCCAAAGCTGGTGGCGATGCCGAGCCCGGTGCCGGCGGGCAGTTTGCCCCCCCAACCGCTACGTTCGGCGGCAGCGGCGACCACGGCGGCCTGGCGGCGGGCGCCCCCGACCGCAACCGGCGCGCTGCCGGCGTTGCGCCCGGCGCCGGTCAGATGGGCGAGGCGGAAGGCCACCGGGTCGCTACCGGCGGCGTGCGCGGCTTCGTCCATCGCCGATTCGACCGCCCAATTGGTCCAGCCCGGCCCCACCGAGCGCAGCCAGCCGGGGCGGAAGCTGGCGTTGGCGAGATCGTTGTTGATGGCGCGCACCTTGTGGGTGCCGACAGCGTACCAATGGTCGGCGCCATTGCTGGCGAAGGGATCATAGGCGATGCCGTTGCTGCCCTTGGGCATCGCACCGGCGAGCAGCACCTGGGTCGGCCAGCCGGCGCAGGCGGCATGGTCCATCGCGGCGATGCGCCCCTTGCCGTCGATCCCGATGCGCACATTCTGGACGGAGGGCGAGCGGAAACAATCGAAACGGGCATCGTCGGCGCGGGTCATGATCATCTTGACCGGCTTGCCCAACGCCTTGGCGGCGAGCGCCGCGGGCACGGCATAATCGCCATTGAGCCGCCGCCCGAAGCCACCGCCGATACGATAGGTACGCATGACGATGCTGGCTTGCGGCCGGCCGAGCGCGATCGCGAGCGTCGGCAGGATAAGGCTTTGCCACTGGTTGCCGGTGTGGATTTCGAAAATGCCGTCCTTTTCGAAGGCGAGGGCGTTCAATGGCTCCAGCTGGAAATGCAGGACGCTGGCGGTGGTGTAGGTGGCGGCTATGCGGGTTTTCGCCCCCGCCAGCGCTGCCTCGACATCGCCGCCGCCGGTGGGCAGCACGCCGCCGGTCGCCGGATCGGCGATCAGCGCGCGGGCGCGGTCCTGCAACTGCTTTTCCGAAACCGTGGCGCCATCGCCGCCCTGCCACGTCACCTTGATTGCATCGGCGGCGCGGATCGCAGCAGCGGTCGAAGTGGCGATGGCCATCACCCAGCCCGGCACCGACCCCGACGGATCATCGAGCACGATATAACGCAGATAGCCCTTGATGCTTTTCGCGGCGCTGTCGTCGACATCGGTCACCACGGCGCCATAGCGCGTCGGCGGCAGGATCGGCCTTGCATGGACCATGCCGGGAACGCTGGCATCGATGCCGTAGCGGGCGCTGCCATCAGTCTTTTCGGCGATGTCGAGTGCCTTGACCGGCTTGCCGATCAGCCGGCGTTCGGCGGCGGGCTTGATCGGCATGGCATCGAGTTCGGCCGCGCTGTAGCTGGCGCGCAGCGTGCCGGTGCGCACGATCTCGCCATAGCCGATCGAGCGTTCACCCGCGCTGACCATGCCGCGCCGCGCCGTGCATGCTGCCGGATCGGCGCCGAGCAGCCGGGCCCCGGCCTCGATCAGCGCCAGGCGTCCGGCCGCCCCGGCGCGGCTGTAAAGCGGGAAGGTCTGCCATACCGACCAACTGCCGCCGGTGACCATGTCGCCCCATTTGGGATCGGTATCGACATGAACGATCCGCACCTTCGCCCAATCGGCCTCCAGTTCGTCGGCAAGGATGCGGGCCAGCGCGGTGCCGACATGCTGGCCCATTTCGGCGCGGATGATGTTGACCGTCACGCCGCCATCGCTGCCGATGCTGTACCAGATCGTCGGTGCATAGCCGGCCGTGTTGGCGGCAGCACCAGCGACGCCGGCAAAGCCGAACGCTGCGCCGGTCGCGCCGGCGGCAATGAGAAAGCCGCGCCGCGACAGCGGGTGGGCGGTGGTGCCGGGCCTAGCCATGGGTCGGCGCTCCTGCCTTTTGCGCTGCCGCCGCCTTGATCGCGGCGCGGATGCGGACATAGGTCATGCAGCGGCACAGATTGCCGGCCATGGCATTGTCGATATCGCGGTCATCGGGCCGCGGCGTCGCCATCAGCAGCGCCGCGGCCTGCATGATCTGGCCCGATTGGCAGTAACCGCATTGCGGCACCTGAAGCTGGTTCCACGCAACCTGCAACGGATGGCGCCCGGCCGGGTCGAGCCCTTCGATCGTCGTCACCTCGGCGTCGGCGACATCGCCGAGCCTTGTGCTGCACGACCGCACCGCCGCGCCGCCGACATGGACGGTGCAGGCGCCGCACTGGCCGATGCCGCAGCCGAACTTGGTGCCGGTCAGCCCGATATCCTCGCGGATTACCCACAGCAGCGGCGTATCGTCATCGGCGTCGACGCTGACCTCGCGCCCGTTGATACGAAACCTCGTCATCATGGCCCCTCATGGCTGGCTGGCGGCAGTATGCGGCCCGGCCCCGGTCACGGCAAGACGGGTCAGCATGGCTTCAAACGGCATCGGTTTCGATCGCCGCCGCCGCCAGCCCGTTTGGCGGCGCGCCCCCGGCCAGCGCTGCGTCGAGGCGCCCGGTATCGAGCGCGCCTTCCCAGCGCGCGACGACGATGGTGGCGACGGCATTGCCCATGAAGTTGGTCAGGCTGCGGCATTCGGACATGAAGCGATCGATGCCCAGGATCAGCGCCAGCCCGGCCACCGGCACCGTCGGCACGATCGACAGGGTGGCGGCCAGCGTGATGAAGCCGGCACCGGTGACGCCCGCGGCGCCCTTGGAACTGAGCATCGCCACGCCGAGCAGCGTCACCTGCTGCCACAGGCCGAGATCGACCCCCACCGCCTGGGCGATGAACAGCGCCGCCAGCGTCATGTAGATGTTGGTGCCATCGAGATTGAACGAATAGCCCATCGGCACGACCAGCCCGACGATGCGGCGTTCGCAGCCGGCTTCCTCCAACCGGGCGATCAGGCTGGGCAGCGCCGCTTCGGATGACGAGGTGCCGAGCACGAGCAGCAGTTCGGCGCGCAGATAGGCAATCAACCGCAGGATCGAAAAGCCGTGGGCCCGGGCGATAAGGCCGAGCACCACCAGCACGAAGAGCAGCGAGGTGATGTAGAACGTCAGGATCAGCGCGCCGAGATTGACCAGCGCGCCCAGCCCGAACTTGCCGATGGTGAAGGCAATGGCACCGAACGCCCCGATCGGCGCGAACTGCATGAGCAGCGCGACAAGGCGAAACACCACCAGCCCGAGGCGTTCGACCATGTCCAGCACCGGCGCGCCGGGTTCGCCGACCAGCGACAGCGCGATGCCGAACAGGATCGCGACGAACAGCGTCTGCAGGATCGAGCCTTCGGTGAGCGCCGAGAGCAATGTTGTCGGGATGATATCGGTCAAAAAGCCGGTGATGCTGCTGTCATGCGCCTTGCTGACATAATCGGCGACCGCAGCGGCATCGAGGCTCGCCGGATCGATGTTCAGCCCGTCCCCGGGGCGAACGACGTTGGCGACCACGAGCCCGAGGATGAGCGCGCCCGTCGAGACGACAAGGAAATAGGCCAGCGCCTTGCCCGCCACCCGGCCCACGCCGCCGACGCTGCGCATGCCGGCGATACCGCTGACCACCGACAGGAACACCACCGGGGCGATGACCATCTTGACCAGCTTGATGAAGCCATCGCCGAGCGGTTTCAGCGCGGTGCCGGTTTCGGGATAAAAATGCCCGATCGCCGCCCCGAGCACGATCGCGGCGATGACCTGGGCATAAAGCTGCCGCCACCAGGGCCGGCGAGCGGGCGCCGGCGCGGGCGCGTATACTGGAACTTTCATGCTTCCCCCGGACGCAGCGTGCGCCCTGCACTACCGCTGCGTGCAAGGATAGGGCGGGGCACGTCCAGCGCAAGAGCGCTGGCGCGTCAGGCGGTCACGACCTGGCCTGAGCCGCCGGGTGCCGGTCGGTCGCCAGCAAATGCGCCGCAATGCCCGCAATGACATGTCCGGGGGCCGCGGCTTCCGGGACCAGCGGCGCTTCGGTGCCGGCCGGCGCAACGCCGGCGTCGACCGTCAGCCTGATGGCTTCGGCAAAGCTGTGGACGCCCAGCTTGGTCATCAGATTGGCGCGATGCATCTCGACGGTGCGCACGCTGATCCCCAGTGCATGCGCCAGCGTCTTGTTGGCCTGGCCGGCGAGCAGGCCGCCGAGGATTTCCTGTTCGCGGTCGCTGAGCAGATCGAGCCTGGCCTTGATCGCGCGTTGCCGCCAATAAGCCTCGGTCCGGCGCGCCAGGCGATTGAAGATGGGGTCGAGCGATGCGGCAAGCGCTTCGCGATCGAGCGGCTTGACCAGGAAATCACAGGCACCGATCCGCATCGCGGTGATGACCGTGGTGGTATCGGCGCTCGACGACACCACCACGATCGGCAGTGCCGGATAATCGGCGCGCAGCTTCGAAAAAATGCTCAAGGCTTCCCAATCGCCGCCGTCGGCATCGAACAGCACGCATCCGGGCTGGCAATCGGCAAAGCCGCCGGGGCGCGGATCCTGCCAGCCGAACGGGCGGACCCTGATGCCAAGCGTACTTAGCGCGGATGTCAACGCCGCGTCGCCGCCGGTGGCGCTGTCGAACAAATAGGCGATGCGATCGGTTTTGAACGGCATGCTGATTTCCGGAATGAGTTGACCAACAAAAGGTTCAACGCGCCGATCTTGCGAGCGCTCCGTCACGCGCATTAATTTTGTGTTTTGACCTGATTTGTTGAAGACGAGCACCCGGTTGCAGCTTTCGAAGCGCCAGGTCGCGCAAGTTGTCATGATATTGCTTCTCGGTACTTTACGATGCGCGCGTCAGAACGGCCGTCCTGCATCAGTAAAACAAATGTTAATAAAATTTACCGTGTTGTCCACAGCTAGCGCTTGTTGGCGACACTGTTGATACTCGACCTCAACAGACGACCGAGTGTCAGGCGAACACGGATTGCGACGTGCGTTGCAAGAGCGATCGCGAGACCGCCGCGCGGTTGCGCAACCGAATTTAACAAAGACAAGGCATTGATTGTGAAGATCATGAGGTTGGGGCTGGTATTGTCTGCCGTGGCCGGCGCTGCGTCAGCGCAGCAATTGCCGAGCGCTGGAGGTCAGTTGCGGCAGTTGCCGCCGCCACCACCGCTGTCGCGGCCGGCCATTCCCGATACACGGATCGAACGGCCGCCGGCGCTGGTGGTCGATCCGGCGATCGGGCCTTCGTTCACGGTCAACGCCCTGCGCGTCACCGGCACAACGGTGTTTCCCGAAAGCCGCCTGCTGGCCGTGACGGGTTTCCAGCCCGGCGCCACGCTCGGCCTTGGCGACTTGCGCGCCCTGGCGGGCAAGATCAGCGATTTCTATGCCGCCAACGGCTATTTCGTCGCCCAGGCCTATCTGCCGGCGCAGGCGATCGCCGACGGCGTGGTGACCATCGCGGTCATCGAGGGTCGCTATGGCGCCGTCACCCTGAAAAACAACAGCCGGATCAGCGATGCCGCCGCCCGGGGAATCCTGACCGGCCTCGACAGTGGCGACATCGTGACCAACGGCCGGCTCGAACGCCGGCTGTTGCTGCTGTCCGACCTGCCGGGAACCCGCGTCCGGTCGACGATCGCGCCGGGCGCCGAGATCGGCACGTCCGACCTGCAGATCGATATCGACCGCGGTCGCCGTGTCACCGGCAGCATCGAGGCCGATAATGGCGGCAATCGCTATACCGGCTATTATCGTGCCGGCGGCAGCCTCAATCTCAACAATCCGCTTGGCATCGGCGATGTCGCCAGCGTGCGCGGCCTCGTCACCGATGGCGGGCTGACTTATGGGCGCGCCAGCTACCAGGCGCCGATCGGCGCGCTGACGCTGGGGGTTGCCTATGCCCGGCTCGATTATCGCCTGCGCCGCGAATTCGCTGCGCTGCGGGCGCATGGCTCGGCCGATATCGCCAGTGTCTATGCCAGTTATCCGCTGGTGCGATCCTATGATCATAACGTCTATCTGCTCGCCGCCGGCGACTTCAAATTCTTCCATGATGAAATCGATACGACCGGCAGCAGCATCGATCGACGCTCGAAAGTCGGCACCATCGGCCTGTCGGGCGATGGCCGCGACAGTTCGGGCAGCAGTTTCTGGTCGATCGGCTGGAGCATCGGCGATCTTGATATCCGCACGCCGGCGGTGCGCGCCATCGATGCCGTGACGGCGCGAACGCAAGGGAGCTTCCACAAGGTCGCGCTCGCCGCCGGGCGGGTGCAGACGATCACCGATCGCCTGTCGCTGTCGCTGGCGGTGCGCGGGCAGCTCGCGTCGAAGAACCTCGACATTTCGGAAAAGATGCAGCTTGGCGGCGCCTTTGGCGTGCGGGCCTATCCCGAAGGCGAAGGCTTTGGCGACCAGGGCTATATCGCCACCGCCGAAGCCCGGCTGCGGGTCGCGGAGCGCTTGCCCGGCGAGCTGACGCTGTTCGCCTTTGTCGATCATGGCGCGGTCACCTTCAACCGCAACCGCTTTTCCGCCGCGCCGAACAGCACGCGGCTGAGCGGCGCCGGTGCCGGCATCGCCTGGATCGACAATGGCAATTTCCAGTTGAAGGCATCCTATGCGCATCGGCTGGGCAATACCCCGGTGATGTCGGCCCCCGATGCCTCGGGGCAATTCTGGGTGCAGGCGATGAAATTATTCTGACGCGAGGAACGAAAGGACGGCGCCATCGCCGGATTTACAGGAAAAATGAACATGCAGTCCGCTCCGATACGCAGCACTTTGCGCCCCCGCTTTGCTGCCGGTTTCACCGCCCGGCTGCTCGCCGGCTGCATGACCGCGGCTTTGCTGAGCCTGCCGCGACCGGCGCTGGCGCTGCCGCAAGGCGGCGTCGTTGCCGCCGGCACCGCCACCATCGCCACGGCGCCCGCGGCAATGACGATCACCCAGTCGAGCCAGAATGCCGTGATCAACTGGCAGGGCTTCGGCATCGGCGCGGCCGAAAGCGTCACCTTTGCCCAGCCCAACCGCCAGTCGGTCACCCTCAATCGCGTGCTGGGGCAGGATCCGACCGCGATCCTGGGGCAGATGTCGGCGAATGGCCGCGTTTATATCGTCAATCCCAATGGCGTGATGTTCGGCCGCGGCGCCCAGGTCAATGTCGGCGGGCTGGTGGCTTCGACGCTGAACATCAGCGATGCCGATGTCATGGCCGGCCGATCGCGCTTCGAAGGCAGCGGCGGTACGGTGCGCAACGACGGCACGATCACCAGCGACGGCGGCTTTGTCGTGCTGATGGGGGCGCAGGTCAGCAACCAGGGCACCATCCAGGCGCGGCTCGGCACCGTGGCGCTGGCGGCGGGCGAAGCGGTCACGCTGGATTTCAGCGGTGATGGCCTGCTCAATGTCGCCATCGATCGCGGCACGGCGGCAGCGCTGGTGGAAAACGGCGGCCTGATCGGCGCTGCCGGCGGCCGGGTGCTGATGACGGCGAACGCCGCGGGGCAATTGCTCAAGAGCGCGGTCAACAATACCGGTGTCGTTTCGGCACAGACCGTGGCGACGCGCGGCGGGGTCATCCTGTTGCTCGCCGACCTGGAAGGCGGCACGCTCACCCTGTCGGGCACGCTCGATGCCAGCGCCCCCGATGGCGGTGATGGCGGCTTCATCGAAACATCGGCCGCCACCGTGATGATCGCCGACAGCGCGCGGGTCACCACGCTGGCGCCGGGCGGCATCACCGGCACCTGGCTGATCGATCCGCAGGATTTCACCATCGAGGCCGGCAAGAATATCTCGGGTGCGGCGCTGTCGGCGCTGCTGGTCACCAACAGCATCGTCATCAGCACCCGGCCGGGCAACGACGCCACCATCGCCGGCACGCCGCCGGTGACCAACCTGTTCACCGCGGCGACCGGCAACGGCGACATCCATGTCAACGAAGCCGTTTCCTGGACGGCAACGCCCAGCACCACGACCCTGCGGCTCGAGGCGGTGCGCGACATCAATGTCAACGCCGCGATCACGGCGACCAACGGCAATGTCGTGCTGTGCTGCGGCCGGGACGCCAATATCGCCGCGGCGATCACGACGACCAACGGCAGCATGCTGATAAACGCCGGCCGCAACGTCACCATCCAGGCGGTGGCGGCGCTGACCACCACCGATGGCAATATGCTGCTGTGCGCCGGCCATGATCTCATCCTCAACGGTGCCGTCGTGCTGACGCGCGGCTCGACGATCCCGGCGCAGGGGCTGGGCGCGGCGCCGGGCCTGACGTTGATTGCCGGTTTCGACGGGACCGGGCCGGGCATCGGCGGCGGCACGATCGTGTTCGGCGCCTCGGCGCCGCCGGTGGTGGTGACGGGGCCCAATGCGCAGGTGGCGATCCGCTACAATCCGGCCTCCTATGCCATGCCGACCGATTTCTCGGCGCGCTTCACGCTCAGCGGCGGTGCAGCGGTCGATGCGCGGATGCTGGTGTTTCCCAAGGCGCAGAAGATTGCCGATGGCTCGACTTCGGTCGTGCTCGACGGCTTCAACACCACCACGGCATCGGGCGTTCCGACCGGGGTCGCGCTGGTGGCGGGCCCCGGCGCCACCGCGACATTCGACAGTGCCGCCGTGGGCAGCGACGTCGGCGTGAGCTTCTCCGGTTACAGCCTGACCGGCCCCGACGCAGCGCGCTATGCGCTGGCGACGCCGTGCTGCGGCGAGGGCCAGCGGACGACGGGCACGATTGTTGCGCCGACACCGACACCTACGCCAACGCCGACGCCACCGCCGACGCCCACGCCGACGCCCACGCCGACGCCCACGCCAACGCCCACGCCGACGCCCACGCCGACGCCCACGCCGACGCCAACGCCGACGCCCACGCCGACGCCGACGCCCAC
>JBBRVH010000083.1:0-15177 GCA_038246995.1 Sphingomonadales bacterium | reverse complement strand
CGCGCCGGTCGCGGCGCAAATCGGAAACGCGCCGGTCGCGGCGCAAATCGGAAACGCGCCGATCGCGGCGCAAATCGGAAACGCGCCGATCGCGGCGCAAGCCGAGAATTTGCCGGGCCTTCTTGCCCCAATTGGCTGCCATGCTGATGCCCCCTACGTGACGATGCCGATACAGCGATCGTGCTCCATACATCCCGTTGCTTAATAGGCTAACGTAAATTTTACCCTAATTGCAACATCGGCAGTGCGACGTGCGAAAAACCTGTGCCTGAAATGTCACAGTTCAATAGTTTCGAGGGATTTATCGGTTTTCGACCGTTAAGGGGGCTTGTCCCTACGCAGTTGTGCACGAGTCCATGGCCCTCCATTCTTTCCTGTCCGCTTCGGCCCTGCCGGTGGTTCTCGTCGCGATACTTCTGTCCGGCGCGGTGCGGGCCCAGCCGGCGCCTGCTCGCCCCGACGATGCGCCGGCCGGCGCTGCTGCGACCGATGCGCCGGCCGGCGCTGCTGCGACCGATGCGCCGGCCGGCGCTGCTGCGACCGATGCGCCGGCTGGCGCTGCTGCGACCGATGCGCCGGCTGGCGCTGCTGCGACCGACGCGCCGGCCGGCGCTGCTGCGACCGACGCGCCGGCTGGCGCTGCTGCCACAAATGAACCGGTGGACGAGCCCGATACCATCGTCGTCAATGGTGTGCGTGATCGTGGCAAGGTGCTGGGCGACATTCCCGCCGAAGTCACGCTCAACGCCCAGGATATCCGCGCCATCGGAGCGTCGAGCATCGCCGAATTGCTGCAGGAGCTCGCCCCCCAGACGCGCAGTGGCCGCGGCCGCGGCGGCGGCATGCCGATCGTGCTGATCGGTGGCAAGCGGGTTTCGGGCTTTGCCGAAATCCGCAACATTCCCCCCGAAGCGATCGAACGCGTCGAAATCCTGCCCGAGGAAGTCGCGCTCAAATACGGCTACCGCGCCGACCAGCGCGTGGTGAACTTCGTGCTGCGCCAGCGTTTTCGCGCCGTGACCAGTGAGCTCGAACTTGGCGGACCGCTGCAGGGCGGTCGCAGCTCGGTGGAGGGCGACCTCAATTACCTGCGGCTGCGCAATGGCACGCGGCTCAGCCTCGAAGCCGAAATATCGTATGACAGCCTGTTGCGCGAGGCCGACCGCGCTATCGTCCAGCCGGCGCCGTCGCGGCCCTTCGATCTGGCCGGCAATGTGACAGCGCCGGTCGCGGGTGCCGAGATCGATCCGGCGTTGAGCGCGCTTGCCGGGCGTGCGGTCACCGTTGCCGCCGTGCCCGCCGGCGCTGCCACCGCGGCCCCCGGGATTGGTGATTTCGTCCCCGGCGCCAACAAGGCCAATGTCACCAGCCTCGGCCAGGCGCGATCGTTGCTGCCCGAAACCCGCACGCTGACGCTGGGCGGCAGCTATGCCGGCACGATCCTCGGCACGGTCGCGGCGACCATCACCGGCGGCTTTGAATCGAACGATCGCAACAGCCTGATCGGCCTGCCCGCGGCCAGCCTGGCCGTGCCGGCGGGCAGCCCGTTTTCGCCCTTTGCCGGCAGCACCCTGGTCAACCGCTATGGCGCAACCGCGTTGCAGCGCCAGGCCGATGACTGGACCGGCCGCGTCGGCACCGCGCTGGGCGGCCGCGTCAAAAGCTGGGCCTGGGCGCTGACCGCCAATTACAGCCATGCCGAAACCGAAACGCTGACCGATCGCGGCCTTGACCTGACCGGCGTGCAGGCGGCGCTGCTGGCGCGCGATCCGGGGCTCAACCCCTTCGGCCCGGCGGCGCTGGCGGGCGCGCTCATCCAGGACCGCGCGACGAGCAATACCGATGCCGCCGATGCCGACCTGACCGCCAATGGCGCGCTGTTGCTGCTGCCCGCCGGCGAATTGGCGGCCAGCCTGAAGGCCGGGGTGCAGGCGCGCAGCCTGCAATCCGAATCGCGCCGGCTGGGGGTGTTCCAGCGCGCCGACCTGTCGCGCACCCAGGGCAATTTTCAGGCGAGTTTCGATTTGCCGCTGACCAGCGTGCGCAACGATGTGCTGCCGGTGGTCGGCTCGCTGTCGCTCAACGCCAATATCGCGCTCGATCAATTGTCGGATTTCGGCACGCTGGTGACGACGGGTTTCGGCGCGAGCTGGCGGCCGCGCGACGGGATCGAGCTGATCTTTTCGCAGACCGACGAGGAAGGCGCGCCGTCGATCCAGCAATTGGGCGATCCGCAGGTGTTGACCCCGAACGTGCGGGTATTCGATTTCATCCGCGGCGAAACGGTCGATATCAGCCGGCTCGACGGCGGCAACGCGGCGTTGCTCGCCGACAGCCGGCGGGTGCGCAAGCTGGGGGCGACGATCCGTCCGATCGCTGCCGACCTGTCGCTGACCGCCAATTTCATCGACAGCCGCATCGACAATCCGATCGCCGGCTTTCCGACCGCTACGGCCGAACTCGAAGCCGCCTTTCCCGATCGCTTTCAGCGCGGCGATGACGGCCGCTTGCTGCGCATCGACAATCGCCCGGTCAATTTCGCCCGCAACGAACGCCAGGAACTGCGCTGGGGCATCAATTTTTCAAAAGCCCTCGAGCCGAGCAAGGCTGAGCGCGAGGCCGCCGCGGCCCGGCGCGCGGCGTTCGAGGCGCAGCGCGCTGCCGGCGGTGGCCGGCCGGCGGGGGCGGCCGGGCCGGGTGGACGGCCGGGCGGTCCCGGCGGTCCCGGCGGCCCGGGTGGCGGGCGGCCCGGCGGTGGTGGCGGGCAGCGCAGCGGCCTTGGGGGGCCGGGCGGTCTCGAAGGGCGCGTCCAGTTGTCGGTGTTCCATACCTGGCACCTGAAGGAACAGATATTGATCCGCGACGGCGTGCCGTTGCTCGATCTGCTCGACGGTTCGGCGACCGGCAGCCGCGGCGGGCAGCCGCGCCACGAGATCGAACTGCGCGCCGGGGTCGGCAAGAGCGGGCTGGGCGGGCGGCTGAGCCTCAAGTGGCAAAGCGGCACGCGGGTGCTCAATGACCCGTCGGGGGTGACGCAATCGCCCGACGACCTGTTATTTTCGGGGCTGACGACGATCAACCTGCGGCTGTTCGCCGATCTCGGGCAGCGCCCGGCGCTGGTACGCCGCGCCAGCTTCCTGCGCGGCATGCGGATCAGCCTGGCGATCAACAATATCGCCGATACGCGGCTGACGGTGCGTGACCGCAGCGGCACCACGCCGCTTGGGTTTCAGCGTGATCAGCTTGATCCGCTCGGCCGCAGCGTGACGGTTTCGCTGCGCAAGCTGTTTTTCTGATGCCGCCATGCGGTGCCGGGGGCTTGCCCGGCGCCAGCGACCAGCGGCTTCGGGCGGCCCGGTAACCGTACGGCTGCGCCTTGCAGCGGGTCCGAGACGCCGTGATTCGCGCGTTCTCCAGCGCCTTCCCGAACCCTGAAATGCCGTGTCCGGCGACGCAGCGATCGTGTCGTTGCGCGCGACGTATCGGCATATTTACTGTCTTTTGATGCTTCGAAGCGGTTTAAAAGCGTGATTTTTTTGCCACAGCGCGAAATCTTTAAATAAATTTTTCGCGACCGGGGAACGATTAACGATCTCTGTTTAGATACAGCCATTTTGGTTGTTTTTCAACAGGATAGGTTGCGATCTTGAGTCGCTTTTCGTAACCCTATCTTAGCATCCGGTGCAGATGTTTGTTTAGAATTCAAGGCTAAGTTACTTTTCTTTATGGATTCTTCACTTCTGCGAGATTACAACCATGTCGGGGCCATCGACGCAGGGGGAAAGTTTCATACCCGGGCCTTCCCTCTGCCGCCGGTGATCCGGACCAGCCGAATTCGTGAAAGCGGGTTCGAAATGCAAGAAAGCGGCGTAAGCCGTCAAACAAGGGACAAGGCAAATGATGAATCTCGTTCGTAATCTGAAGAAGAACACCAGCGGCGCTTCGGCTGCTGAATATGCCCTGATCGTCGCTGTTCTTGGCGGTCTGGTTGTTGCTGGCGCCACCTACTTCGGTAACGGCCTGAGCGCTGGTATGCAGAATTCTGGCGACGCCATCGAAGCCAAGTCGCCGGCGACGATCGCCAGCCCGACTTGAGCTTGAACCGGCCCGCACCTTCGTAGGTGCGGGCCATTTCAGACATATTGGGGCAATTTCGACTTCTATCTTCATATTTTCGCAGTATTTTCGGCATCGCCGAAGCTTGCTGAACAATTAATTTCCGCTCGTCGTAGCAGCGACCCGCCGGCGCGCCCCGCGGCGTACCGCGAGCCCCGTTGCCGGCCGACAGAGACGGACCGAATTTCCAGGGGGTGGTGTAAATCGTGGCGACCACTTCAACATGCGTAAAGCCGGTCTCGGCGCATGCGTAAATCGTCATTGGTCATGCTGGCGGCAGCAATCGTGCTCGGGCTTGCGGCGGTGTTTTTCGCCCGCATCTTCCTGGTGCCCAGTGCTTCTGATCAACAAGGCCCGGCCGTGGCCACCATTGCCGCCGTTGTCGCGGCGCAGCCCTTCGCCTTTGGCGAAAAGATCGTTCCTGAAAAATTGAAGGTCGTGCAATGGCCGGCCAACGGCATGCCGGCCGGCACGTTCCAGCGCGTCGCCGACGCCGTGGGCGATGGCGAGCGCGTCGCGCTGCGCGCCATCGATGCCAATGAACTTTTCAGCGAAAAGGCGATTTCGGGCAAGGCATCGCGTCTCAGCACCTCGGCCCTGCTCGGGCCGACCATGCGCGCCGTGTCGATCCCGCTCAACGAAAGCGCCGGCGCCGGTGGCTTCATCGCTCCGGGTGACAGGGTCGACGTCTATGTAACCCACCCGCCCGAAAACGACGATCTGGCCTATACAGACCAGTTGATGCAGGCGGTGCGCGTGCTCGCGGTCGGCCAGGACAGCAATGTCGGCAAGGACAAGGCCGAGATCGTCAAGACCGCGACGATCGAAGTGACGCCGCTGCAGGCGCAGAAGGTCGCGCTGGCACAAACCGTCGGTGTGCTGTCGCTGTCGCTGCGCAACATTGCCGATGAAAGCCGCGTCCGGCTGGAAACCGCGCAATTGCTCGATCTCAACGACGGCACCGTGACGCGGGTCATCCGGGCTCGGCGGAGCGGCACTGCGGCGCCGGAACGGTCGCCCGATGCCCCGCCGCCCGCCGCGCGGCTTGCCGCCGCCCCGGCCGGACCCGTGGTGCCAGCGGGCCCGTCGGTCGAAATCTTCCGCGGCACCAAGCCGACGCGCTATCCGGTGCCATCAGGATCATGATCAACGTGGAAAATTCCGAGGCGCAGACTGCCGTCAAGCCCGAGGCGCTCGCGCCTGGCGAGCCACCACGGATCGAGCGCATGCAGACGTTCATCATGCTGATGCAGCGCTGGGGCGTGCTGATCGCTGCGCTGCTGACGTTGTTCGTCTATGGCACGCCGGGCAGCGCGCAAACGCGCAGCGGCGTTTCCATGAACGCGCGCAGCGCGGCGGTAATGGATGCGCGCAGCGGCGCGGTGATGAACGTGCCGGTCAACAAGTCGCAGACGCTGCGGGTCGAACGCGCCATCGGCAAGGCGATCATCGGCAATGATGAAATCGCCGATGTGCTGCCGGTATCGCTGTCGTCGGTCTATATTCTGGGCAAGACGGTGGGTTCGACCAATTTGTCGCTGTTCGACAAGCAGGGCGCGCTGATCTCCGTCGTCGATATCGTCGTGTCGCCCGACACCCAGGGGCTGAAGCGCAAGCTTGCCGAAGTGATGCCGACCGAGGTGGTGGGGGTGACGGTGTCGAACGACTCGCTGATCCTCGATGGCAAGATCAGTTCGCCCGCCGCTGCCGAGCGGGTCGTGGCCATCGCCGAAACCTATGCGCCGAAAAAAGTCATCAACATGATGTCGATTGCCACGGCGACGCAGATCATGCTCGAGGTGCGCTTTGCCGAAATGTCGCGCGGCACCGTAAAACAGCTTGGCATCAGCAATGTCAATTTTGGCAATACACTGGTCACGCCGGTCAATGTTCCCATCCCCGCGAGCGGC
This sequence comes from Sphingomonadales bacterium, assembly GCA_038246995.1. Lineage (GTDB taxonomy): Bacteria > Pseudomonadota > Alphaproteobacteria > Sphingomonadales > Sphingomonadaceae > Sandarakinorhabdus. Next base: position 9,151 of record JBBRVH010000083.1, on the reverse strand, counting down.
ACGAATGGCGTTTTGACAGGTCCCGCCCCCGGCATTGGCGGCTTTTCGGCGGCGATCGGTTTTCCGGGGGCAAACCTGTCGTTCCGGCTCGATGCGCTCGAGCAACAGGGACTGGTGCGCACGCTGGCGCAGCCCAATCTGATTGCCTTGTCGGGTGAAACCGCCTCGTTTCTTGCCGGCGGCGAATTTCCCATTCCCACCGGCGTTGCGCTGAACGGCCAGGTCGCGATCGAGTTCAAGGAATTCGGCGTCGGGCTGAGATTCACCCCGACCCTGCTCGAGGACGGGCTGATCAACCTTGTCGTCAACCCTTCCGTCAGCCAGCTCGACCCGACTGCCGGCATCGAACTCAACAACCTGCGCATCCCGGGCCTGCGCACCCGCAAGGCGACGACAACGCTCGAACTGCGCGATGGCCAGGCCTTCGCCATGGCCGGGCTGATCCAGTCGGATTTCCGCGACACGATCAACGCCATCCCAATGCTCGGGCGCCTGCCGATCATCGGTGCGCTGTTCCGATCGACCAATTACAACCGCAGTGAATCCGAACTGGTGATCATCGTCACGCCGCGATTGGTGCGACCGGTGAAGGCCGGTACCGTGCTGACTTTGCCCACCGACCGCGTGCAGGAGCCATCGGACATCGATCTGTTCCTGATGGGCCAGCTGACCAAAGACGGCACCATGACGCCGACCGGGCCATTGCCCGGTCCGGCGAACGGCAACAACCGCGTTGGACCTGCCACGCCGACGGCAAATGCCGCGCGGCCCGGCGGGGTCGAAGGCGATTTCGGGCATATCGTCAAATGATCACATCGAATTTTAACCGCTTCGCCGCCATCGCGCTGCCGCTGCTGCTCGCCGGTTGTGCCACACCGGATCCGCAGCTCGGGTTGAATGTGCAGACCAATGCGCTGGCGCAGATCATCGAACTCGATCCGGTCTATGCCGGGGTTCCGCTTCCCGGTGGCTCGGGCGAACGCCAGGTCGATGCGGTCCGGCGCTACAACAAGGGCAAGGTGACGGCGCTCGACATCAGCGCCACATTGAAGAAATGACATGATTTTGCGTTTGATTGGCTTGTCTTGACAAAGGGTCTTTCGTCCATGCTGGGTCGCACCGCGCCGGAGCCGACCGCCGAACTGCCAGCGCCGACGCGCGGGTCGTTGCAGGTCCAGATCGTGCTCGATACCGAAACCGCCGGGTTGCTCGATGCATCGCAACTGTCACTGCCCGATATCAGCGTCAAGGTGCGCGGCGGCACCCTTGCCAACTTCATGGCCGATGGCCCGACCCTGCGCGCCACCGATGTGCTGATCTGCCAGATCGACCCCGATAATCCGCGCGATCTCGAAATCTTCGAACGCTTCGCGCGCGATAACGTCGGCAAGCTGCCGGTGGTGGCGGCGGTGCGCGACCTGAGCGTGGCGACCACCCGCCGCATCCTGCGTTCCGCCGCTGTCGATGTGCTGCCGATCCCCTTCACCCAGGCCGAATTGTACCAGGCGATCGAGACCGGCCGCGAGGCGATTGTCCATGACCGGTCGATCGGGCAATCGCGCGGCGGCCGCATCGTCAGCTTTTTCGGCGCGCTCGGCGGGGTCGGCACCACGGCGATCCTGGCGCAGGCCGGCATGGCCTGGGCCGCCAGCAAGCGGGTCTGCCTCATCGATCTCGATGTCCAGTTCGGCAATGCGGCGCTGTACGTCAATCTCAAGCCGCAACTGTGCCTGATCGATCTCATCGATGCCGGCGATCGGCTAGATCCCGAGATCCTGCAATCAGTGGCGATGCAGCATGCGTCGGGCCTGTCGATCATCGCCAGCCCGTCCGAAATCGTGTCGCTCGATACCGTGACCAGTGAATTTGTCGAAAAGCTGCTCGATCTGGCGGTCGAAAACTATGACATCGTGCTCGTCGACCTGCCCAATGCCTGGGTCGGCTGGACGATCAGCGCTTTCCAGCGTTCGGATGCCATCTGCCTCATTACCGAATTTTCGGTGCCCGGCGTCCACCAGGCCAAGCGCCAGATCGACATGATCGAAGCCAATGGCCTGGGGGACCGGTTGCGGCTGGTGATGAATCGCGTAGCGGTGCCGTTGTTCGGCCGCCCCGACATGTCGGGCCCCGAAGCCGCGCTGCGCCGCAAGGTCGATCATACCATCGCCAATGACTTTTCGACCGTCAGCGCCGCGCTCGACGAAGGCAAGACGCTGGCCGGCATCAAGGTCAAATCGCGGGTCGAAAGCGATATCCGCCACCTCATCAAAACGTTGACCACGGTCACCAGCATCGCGGCGACAGCGACATGATCTGGCCGACCCGGCGCAGCGGTGCCAATCCGATCACCATCTCGATGCCGCCGATCAGCCGCGGCGATGGCGCGCCGAAGCCCGAACGCAAGGAGGCCCAGCCCAGCCCGGCGGTGGTGCGCTCGAACGCGGCGGCCGAGGCCGAGGCGCGCAAGGCCGATCTCTACACCGATCTCAAGGTGCAGATGCACCAGAAGCTGATCGAGCGGATCAACCTGTCGGCGCTGGAAACCATGACGCGCGACCAGGTCGGCCGCGACATCGGCGATATCGTCCAGGAGATGCTCAAGGAGATCAACCACGCGCTCAATCTGGCCGAACGCCGCCAGTTGGTGGAAGATATCCTTGATGAACTGCTAGGCCTCGGGCCGCTCGAACCGCTGCTCAAGGACCCGACGATTTCCGACATCATGGTCAATTCGGCGACCAAGGTGTTCGTCGAACGCCGCGGGCGCATCGAACAGGTGGCGACCCGTTTTGCCGACGACAAGCACCTGCTGCGCATCATTGGCAAGATCGTTTCGGCGGTCGGCCGCCGGGTCGATGAATCCTCGCCGATGGTCGATGCGCGGCTTGCCGATGGCAGCCGCATCAACGCGATCATCCCGCCGCTGGCGCTTGATGGCCCGTGCGTGTCGATCCGCAAATTTTCCAAGACGCCGATCGATCTCGACAAGCTGGTATCGTATAATTCGATGACGGCGGAATGCGCCGAAGTACTGCGCGGCGTCGTGGCTGCCCGGCGTAACGTGCTGATTTCGGGGGGCACCGGCTCCGGCAAGACGACGATGCTCAACGCCATGTCGGCTTCGATCGAGCATGACGAACGCATCGTCACCATCGAGGATTCGGCCGAATTGCAGCTCCAGCAGGCGCATGTCGTGCGGCTTGAAACGCGGCCGGCAAACGTGGAAGGCCGCGGCGAAGTCAACCAGCGCGATCTTGTGAAGAATGCGCTGCGCATGCGGCCCGATCGGGTCATCCTGGGCGAAATTCGCTCGGGCGAAGCCTTCGACATGCTGCAGGCGATGAACACCGGCCATGATGGCTCGATGACCACCGTCCATGCCAACACGCCGCGCGACGCGCTGTCCCGTGTCGAACAGATGATCGGCATGTCGGGGATCGACATCAGCCCGAAATCGGCGCGCGCCCAGATCGCGTCCGCCATCCATGTCGTGCTGCAGCTCGAACGCCTGTCGGACGGCAGCCGCCGGCTGACCTCGCTCGCCGAAGTGACCGGCATGGAAGGGGAAATCATCCTGATGCAGGAAATCTTCAAGTTCCAGCGCGAAGGCGTCGATGAAAACGGCAAGGTGCTCGGCGAAATGCGGCCGATGGGTATCCGCCCCAAATTCATGGACCAGTTGAAGGCGCGCGGCATCGATCTGCCCTCGTCGCTGTTCGATCCCTATCGCAAGCCGGGGGCGGCATGAGCAACTATCTCGACGCCCGGATGATCTTCCTCGGGATCGTCTTTCTCGCCGTCGTGCTCACGGTCGAGGGCTTGTACCTCTATTTCCGCGATGTGCGCGGGCCGCAGGCGCGGGTCAGCCGGCGGATGCAGCTCGTCACGTCGGGGGCATCGAATGCCGAAATCCTCGCATCGCTGCGGCGTGAAACCTCCAAGGCTTCCGAAAGCATCCTGCCGGCCGCGGTCGATTATCTCGAAACCAGGCTGACCCAGGCCGGCATGCGCATCACCGCCAGCCGCATGCTCGGCATGATGGCGGCAGCAACGCTGATCACCGGCGTGCTGTTCCCGCTCATCGGCGGGGTGACCGGGCAGATCCGGTCGTTCGGTGCCGTCGTGCTGCTGATCATCCTCGCGCTCGCCATCGGCGTGATGCTGCCGCTGGCGATCATCAATATCCAGGCGGCGCGGCGCATGAAATTGTTCGAAGCGCAATTTCCCGTGGCACTCGATATCTTCACCCGTGGCCTGCGCGCCGGCTATCCGGTCACGTCGGCGCTCGAATTGCTGGTCGCCGAAGTGCCCGATCCGATCAGTTCCGAATTCGGGCTGGTCGTCGCCGAAATGAACTATGGCTATGATCTGCGCGATGCATTGGCGCACCTGGCGCTACGGGTGCGCACCCAGGATATCCAGATGTTCGTCGTCTCGGTCGCGATCCAGTCCGAAACGGGTGGCAGCCTTGCCGATATTCTCGAAGGCCTGTCCAAGATCATCCGCGATCGTGCCGGGATGGTGATGAAGGTCGCAGCGCTGGCCAGCGAGGGCAAGATGACCGGGGGGCTGCTCTCGATCCTGCCGGTCGGCAGCTTTGTCGCGATGTTCGTGTCACGGCCGGAATTCTATCTCGATGTCGTCGATGATCCGTGGTTCATGCCGGGTGTGGTCGGCATTGTCGTTCTCTACACGGTCGGCATCCTGATGATGCGCAAGATGATCGCGATCAAGGTCTGATCGGGATGGGTGCTTCGATGCTCATCAACGCGCTGGTCATGGTGATGGTGTTCGCCGCCGTCGTGCTGGTCGTGCTGGCGCTGGCGCCGATGTTCGATCGCGGGCTCAACATCGAAGCGCGGCTTTCGGGGGTGCAGCAGGTGACGGCGCCGGCGAAATCCACGCTGGTCGCCAGCGATACCACGTCGCGCTGGGCGCGCATGGTGATGGCCGCCGAACAGCGCGGCCTGTCGCTGACCGACAGCAAGGCCGACATCCTCCAGCAAAAGCTGATGCTGGCCGGTTTCGAACAGAAATTCGCGGTGCGCGCCTTCGTGCTGGCGCGCGCCATCCTCACCCTGCTGGTCCCGCTGCTGATCTTGCTGTTCTTTGTCATCGAAGGCGATTGGCCGACGCCCGGCAAGCTGTACATGATCATCATCGGCGGGGCGTTGTTCGGGCTGTATCTGCCGACGCTTTACATCGGGTCGCGGGCGAGCAACCGGCGCGACGAAATCCTCAACGGCTTTCCCGATACGCTCGATCTGATGCTGGTCTGTGTGGAGGCCGGGCTGTCGATCGATGCCGCCTTCAGCCGGGTCGGCTCCGAAATCACCGGGTCGCACCCGATGCTGGCCGATCTGTTCGCCACGGCCTCGCTCGAACTGCGCGCCGGGCGTTCCCGGGAGGAAGCCTTGCGCAGCCTGTCGCGCCGCACCGCGGTGCCCGAGATCAGCGCGTTCGTGACCCTGATCGTCCAGTCCGACAAATTGGGCGCCAGCATCGCCACTGCCCTGAAAATCTATGCCAGCGAAATGCGCGAGGCACGCCGCATGCGCGCCGAAGAACGTGCCCACCGCATTCCGGTGCTGCTGTCGGTGCCGCTGGTCTGCTGCCTGCTGCCGGTCATGGTCGCGGTGCTGATGCTGCCCGCGTCAATCCAGATGAAGAACAGCATGGCGAAAACCGAGGCGGGTTCCAGTGGCAAATAGGCAGGCCGTTGCCGGCGGTGCCGCCTGGGGCAGCATCGGCATCATGATGATCGGGCTGGCATTGTTCGATACCGGCAGCGCCGAAGCGGGCATCCTGGACGGCAAGGCCATGAAAGCGCAGGGGTCGGGCCTGCCCGACGGCACGCGGCTGATCACGCCACCGGCAGCGCCGGGCGATCCGTACCAGCGCGGCAAGGCGCTGCTCGCCAGCGATGATGCCGTGGGCGCGGTGGCAGCGTTCCGGGCCGCGCTGGTCGCTGATCCGCAATCGGTTGATGCGCTCAATGGCCTTGGCATCGCCTTCGATCGGCTCGGCCGCTACGATATCGCGCGCGGCTATTACGACATGGCGCTGGTGCTGGCGCCCGAATCGCCACTGGTGCTCAACAATCTCGGCTATTCGCTCTATCTCCAGGGGCAGGATGCCGCGGCCATTCCGGTGCTGCAGCGCGCCCTGGCGGCCACGACACCGGGCGGCCCGGCACCGGCGCGGCGCATCCTCGCGCTGATCGCCGATCGCCTGCGCAGCCATGCCGTTGCCAGCGACGCAGCGCTCGCCCGGGCCGAAATCGCCACCCCGGCGGCGCGGGTCGAACTCGCCGCCAATGGCGAACAGCGGCTGGTGTTTGCATCCGTTGCGCCCGAACCCGAACTCGTCGCCCGGCTGGGTGATGCGGCCGCGCTGACAACGCCGGCGCGTGCCTGGACGGCACAGGATGACGCCGTGGTCGCCGCCAGCGTCGGGCCGCCGCCGCCGCAACAAAGGGTTGCAACGCCGGCGGTGGTACAGGCAGTCGCCGTTGCCGAACCCGCTGCCCGACCCAGTGTGCAACTGTCTTCATGGCCCGCGCTGCCGCTGGCACCGCTGGCACCGCCGCGCCGGCGCGATGAACCCTTGCTGCGCGTCGTGGCCCTTGCCGGCGCCGCCCCTGCCGGTCGCACGCCGTTGCACCCGGCGCCGCGCCGGCCCCGTGCCGATGGGCTGGCGCTGCTGCATGATGACCGCTCGCTGGCCTGGCTGGCGCGACCGGTCCCCGGGCCGGCCGGGACGCCGCCGCGCCCGGCGTCGCCGCCAGCGCGCGACGTGCCGACCGTGCGCGCCGGTTTCGACAGCGACGACGCCGAACTCAACGCCTTTGCCGCGCGCATGGTGACCGGGCGCGCCGCCGGATGGGCATGACCGCCGCGCGGTTGTTCTGGCTGCTCGTCGCGCTGCCGGGTGCGGCACTTGCCCAGCCCGCACCCGATCCGGCGCTGGCGATCATCGATACCGCCATCGCCGAAGGGCGTTTCGAGGCGGCATCCGATGTCCTGCAACGCACCTTGCCGCTGCGCCCCGGGCCCGGATTGCAACTGCGCAGCGCCGAACTGGCGCTGGCGCGCGGCGCGCTGGCCGAAGCGGCGTCGGGTTTTGCCGAACTGGCGGCCGATCCTGCCGTGGCGGCGCTGGCGCAACAGGGCCTCGGCATCACCCGGTTGCGGCAAGGCGATGTGGTGGCGGCGCGTACGGCGATCGATGCGGCGCTCGCCATCGATGCCGGGTTGGTGCGCGCCTGGAACGCCCGCGCCGTGCTCGCCGATCGGCAACGTGATTTTGCTGCCGCCGATGCGGCCTATGCAGCGGCGCTGGCGCTCGATCCGGGTGCCGCGATGCTGCGTGCCAACCAGGGCTATTCGTTGCTGCTGCGCGGCCGCCATGCCGATGCCGAAATCGCGCTGCTGGCGGCGCTGGCGCTCGATCCCGGGCTGGCGGCGGCAACGACCAACCTGCGCCTCGCCCGCGCCATGCAGGGCCGCTATCGCGAAGCCTTTGCCGGGTCGACCCGCGCCGGGCTGGCGGCCGATCTCAATACCGTGGGCTTTGCCGCGATGGCGCGCGGCGACCATGCCGTTGCCGAAGGCTATTTCAATCGCGCGCTGTCGCTCAACCCGCACTTCGATCCGGTGGCTTTTGCCAATCTCGCCTATCTGAAATCGCTGACCGAACCGCTCGGCACCGGGGTGGGCGAGGATCTGGCGCGGTGATCGGCCTGTTGCCGCCGGCACTGGCCATCATCGCGCTGGGCTGCCTTGTCGCGGCGGCGATCGCCGATGTCCGCGCCTATGAAATTCCCGATGGCCTGTCGATCGCGCTGCTGGCCACCGCGCTGTGCTATGGCGTGCTGACGCCGGGGTTCGGCTGGCTGTCGCATGGCGCCGCGGTGCTGCTGATGTTCGGCGTCGGGCTGTTGCTGTTTGCCCGCGGCTGGATGGGCGGCGGCGATGTGAAATTGCTGATCGCCATTGCCGGCTGGACCGGGCTGTCGGGGCTGGTCGGGCAATTGTCGGGCGTGGCGCTGGCGGGTGGCGCGCTGGCCCTGGTGCTGATCATCGCCCGCCGTGCGCTTGCCGGGCGGGCGCCCGACACCCTGCCGCGGCTGTTCCAGCCCGATGCGCCGCTGCCCTATGCGGTGGCGATTGCGGCGGGGACGGGCTGGTGGGCGTCGACGGCGTGGCCGGTGGGCTGACCAACTCCCTCCACCCTGCGGGGAGGGCGAATAGCGCGCATTCGCGAGCGGGGTGTCGGTTCGAACTGCGTAACTTTTGAACCCCAACCCCGCTCGGCTGGCGCCGAGTCTCCCTCCCCGCAGGGGGGCGGGCTTTGGTTTGCGCTACGCCGCCGCCCCCAGATACCCCAGTTGCGCTGCCTTGAAGATCGTCTGGCTGCGATTCACCGCATCCAGTTTTTCGCCGGCATTCTGGATGTGAAAGCGCACGGTCGCATGGCTGCGCGCCAGGATCAGGCTGATTTCCTTGTCGGTCTTGCCGATGCTCGCCCAGCGCAGGCATTCGACTTCGCGCTTGGTCAGTTGCGTGTCGCTCGGCAGCCATTGCCGGGTGCGGTGCAGCTTGGTGTAGCCGGCGACGAAGCGGTGCGACAACAGCCCGAAGATATCGGCATGGGCTTCATATTCCGCCGACAGGTCCTCGCGCGTCGTGTCCCAGCCATTGAAGCTGACCGCGCCGATCTGGCCGAAGGGCAGGTGGATGGGGATGACGATGGCGCAGCGGGTGAGCGCGCGCTTTTCGAAATGTTCAAGCCCGATCTGGTCGAGATAGCGATTGGCCTGGCGGGTATGAAAGCCCTTGGCATTGACCCAGAAGGGTTCCGATTCATAGCGGCAGGCGCGCGGCAGCGGCGATGACAGCGCCAGGCGCGAATCGGCCCACCAGCGCTCGCCTTCGCCGGTCCAGCCAAAGACATCGGCGGCGAGCACATTGCCTTCACCGTCGACCATCGTCGCCTTCGATGCAATATTGTCGCAGACCGCGACGCGCAGGTCGCCGCAGCGGCGGCCGACATCACGCAGCGCTTCGGCGGCGGGGCGCACATCATCGAGCGTGCGAACCGAAACGGCGGCAAGGTCGGCAGACAGGTGCATCGTCACTCTCCCAAGGAT
>JBBRVH010000082.1:0-15323 GCA_038246995.1 Sphingomonadales bacterium | reverse complement strand
GCGATGCAGCGATCGAAATCGATGGTGCCGCCCTGGACGATTTCGAGCAGGTCTTCGGCGCCGACAACATCGGCACCGGCAGCCCGGGCTTCATCGGCCTTGGGACCGCGTGCGAACACACCGACGCGCACATCCTTGCCGGTACCCTTGGGCAGGGTGACGACGCCGCGGACCATCTGGTCGGCGTGACGCGGATCGACATTGAGGTTGATGGCGACTTCAATGGTCTCGTCGAACTTCGACGTGGCATTGGCCTTTACCATCGCCAGCGCCTGATCGAGCGCATAAAGCGCTTCGGGATTGACGGCGGCGGCGAGCGCCTTTGCCTTCTTTGACTGTGCCATGATCTCAGCCCTCCACCACTTCGAGGCCCATTGCGCGGGCGCTGCCTTCAATCGTCTTCATCGCCATCTCGATCGAATTGGCGTTGAGATCGGGCATCTTGGTTTCGGCAATGGCCTTGACCTGCGATGTGGTGATCTTGCCAGCCGGTGCACCCTTGCCGGGGGTCGTGCCGCCCGACTTGAGACCAGCGGCTTCCTTGATCAGGAACGATGCCGGCGGCGTCTTGGTGATGAAGCTGAACGAACGATCGGCATAAACGGTGATGACGGTCGGAATCGGGGTGCCCTTTACCAGGGATTCGGTCTTGGCGTTGAACGCCTTGCAGAATTCCATGATGTTAACGCCGCGCTGACCCAGCGCCGGACCGATCGGCGGCGACGGGTTGGCACTGCCGGCCTTCACCTGCAGCTTGATGTAACCGGTAATCTTCTTTGCCACTGTGGCTCTCCTGTTGTGGTGCAAGCGACCGCGTGAGCGGCCTCCCACGGGTGATGGTCGAAATTCAGAAGTTTTTATTGGCCTCTCGCCCTGCGGCTGTCGGCTTACTTCTGCTTTTCGACCTGCTCGAAGCCCAGTTCGACGGGCGTGGCCCGGCCGAAGATGGACACCGAAACCTTGACGCGGCCGTGGTCGTAATCGATTTCCTCGACCAGGCCGTTGAAACTTGCAAAGGGTCCATCGAGGACGCGCACCTGGTCGCCGATCTCGAAATTGGCCTTCTTCTTCATCTTGGCCGCCGGGATCTCCTCGGCCTTGGTGTTCAGGATGCGCGCCGCTTCGGCTTCCGAAATCGGCTGCGGCTTGTTCTGCTGGCCCAGGAAACCCGTGACCTTGGGCGTGTTCTTGACGAGGTGGTAGACATCATCGGTCATGTCGAGCTTGGCGAGCACATAGCCCGGGAAGACTTTCTTCTCGACGGCGCGCTTCTTGCCCTTGAACACTTCATTGACAGTTTCGGTGGGCACCGAAACTTCGTCGATGAACACGTCGAGGCCCTTGCGGGTCGCCTCGGTCAGGATCGCTTCGCGGACCTTGTTCTCGAAACCCGAATAGGCATGGATGATGTACCAGCGCGACATGTTGGTCCTTAACCTTAAGCAGCGAGGCTGAGCAGGAATTTGACGATCCGGCCCAGCACCTGATCGATCCCGACGAAGAACACCGACAGCAGCGACGTCATGATCAGCACCATGATCGTCATGCGCACGGTTTCGGGCAGCGTCGGCCAGGTCACCTTGGCGATTTCGGCACGCACCTGGCGCACGAATTCGCCCGGGGTCACCCGGGGCTTTGGTGCGGTCGGAACCGGCTTCGCCTTCACGTCGATTGCCATCGAATCACTTACTCTTGTCGAATCAAACTACAGCAAACACCAAAATCCGGCTGTTGCCCCGGTTGATGGAGCGGACAACCGGTGCCCGATCGGATTGGCCCGACCCGGCCGATCCCTTGCAAGTCTGTCGCCGGCCTCGCCTTTTCAAGCGGGACTGGCAGGAGTGGAGGGGCTCGAACCCCCGGCCCTCGGTTTTGGAGACCGATGCTCTACCAACTGAGCTACACTCCTAGGGTCGGGCTGCGGGCTATACCGATGGCTTCGGGGCAGCGCAAGGGCGGTAAAGGGCGCCGGCCCGGCAACTGCGTCCCGAAAGGTTGAAACCCGTCGCGGTGCGCTGTAAGCGCAGCCTGGCGTCGGCGACGCGGGTATAGCTCAATGGTAGAGCACTAGCCTTCCAAGCTTGTGATGCGGGTTCGATCCCCGCTACCCGCTCCAACGCGCCCCGGTCTTGCCCGGCCTTCCAAAAATCCGCCTTAACCCGCCTGCCCCCGCGCCGTTCCATCGATCGTGCAGCACGGAGATGGGCAATGACGATGGACATGGGTCGGCTGGTGGCGGATGCGACGGCCGCCCCTCCGGGCAATCCCGCCCTGCACTGGTTCGACCAGATCCGCGCGCTGTTGCTCGCCACCGCCCTGCCGCCGCAACCCGATGTCTATGACCTGTTGTGGCGCTACGTCCGCGATGAAAACCACGATCTGTCCCTCGCGCTCGACAGCGCCATCACCCATGGCGCGCTCGATCTCGCCGCCATTACGGCATTGCGCCGGGCACATTGCGGGGATGTCGGTAGCGCCGATGTCCAGGCGCTGGTCGAGGCGGCGCACGATCAGGCCGAAGCCCTGACCCATCGTATCGAGGCAGGCCGCACCGATCTCGCCGATTATGGCCGCGCCATCGCCGATGGTGGCGCCGCACTCGGCAGCCCGCTCGATGCCAATGGCCTGGCGGCGCTGCTCGAACAGCTCGGCGCGGCAACGGCCACCATGCAATCCGCCAACGCCCGGCTGGAGGGCGAACTCGCCGCCGCCGCTACCGAAGCGCGCGCGCTGTCGGAAAAACTCGGTGCCGCCGAACGCGCCGCGATAACCGACCAGTTGACCGGGGTGCTCAACCGCCGCGGCACCTTCGAAACGCTCGAACGGCTACAGGGGGAGACCCGCGCTTCGGGGCAGAAACTGTCGGCTGCCATGCTCGATATCGATCATTTCAAACGCTTCAACGATCGCTTTGGCCACGCGCTCGGCGATGATGTGCTCCGCTTCGTTGCTCGCCATGTCGCCGATCGAATCGCGCCTTCCGGCGGCATCGTCGGCCGCCTGGGCGGAGAGGAATTCGTCGCGTTGCTGCCCGACCAGGATGTCCGCAGCGCCGCCGCGATCATCGATCGCGTCCGCGCCGAACTCGCCGGCCAGATCATCCGCAACGCCAGCGACGGATCGAGCATGGGGCGGATCAGTTTTTCCGCCGGAGTCGCCGGCGATCGCCCCGACGACAATGCCGACAGCCTGATCGATCGCGCCGACAAGGCGCTGTATAGTGCCAAGCGCATGGGCCGCGACCGGGTGGTGCCCGACAGGAGCTGAACGGTGTTGAGCAAAACCGCGCATGGCGAAAGCGGCGCGCGCAGCAAAACCGCGCATGGCGAAAGCGGCGCGCGCAGCAAAACCGCGCATAGCGAAAGCGGCGCGCGCAGCAAAAGCGTTGACACCCGCCGCCCCATTCGCCACTAGGCCCGCTCTTTCGTGCGCCAAGCGAAAGTCCCGTGGAGGGGTGGCCGAGCGGTCAATGGCAGCAGACTGTAAATCTGCCGGGTTTTCCCTACGTTGGTTCAAATCCAACCCCCTCCACCATTTCCGCCATCGCCACTTCCTGTCCTTGCGGTCAACCTGTCGCGGAATCGCGTCATGTCGACGCGTTGCCTGCGGCAGCCATGGCGCCATCGGGCTGGCCTGTGCATCTTCATCTCCGAGTGGAGGAGACAAATGATGCGCATTATCCAGACCTGCCTGATCGGCCTTTCCCTGGCCGTCGCCGCGGCCGCCGGCGCACAGACGCCGTCACCGGTGAAGGCCGGCGATACGGTTTTCGACACCAGCGGCGGGGAGATCGGCAAGATCACCGGCATGTCGGGCGATTCGGCAATCGTCGATACCGGCAGCCACAAGGTCGCCATCCCGGCCAATTCGTTCGGCGCCGGCGCCAAGGGCCTTGTCCTGTCCGCCACCAAGGCGCAGGTCGATGATTTCGGCGCGCAGGCCGATGCAGCCGCGGCCGCAGCGCTCACCGCTGCGCTCAAGGCCGGCACCATCGTGCATGGCGTCAACGGCGCCACGCTCGGCACCGTCACCAGCATTGTCGCCGGCCTTGTCGAACTGCAAACGCCCAAGGGCGCGGTCAAGCTGCCGCAGACGGCCTTTGCCATCGACGGCACCGCGCTGAAGATCGGCATGAACGAAGCCGAGTTCGACGCCGCCGTCACGGCAGCGACGGCACCGCGCTGAACCGCCCCTGCCGCGTCGTTGTCATGTCGCTGTCATGTCGCTGCATGACACGCAGCGATTTGCGCGCTATGCCCCCGGCCCATGGGACGCAGACCAGTCACGAAAAATCATGGGCCAAAGAGCACATACCCGCGCCTGTACGGGCGGCACGCGGTATTTGCGGCGTTGGACAATCCGGAACGCCTGTTCCGCAAACTCTATCTGACGCCGCAAACCGCCAAGACCGTCGTCATCCCCAAGGGCCTTAACGTCCAATATGGCGATGACCATGATCTGGGCCGGCTGGTGCCGCCCGACGCACCGCACCAGGGCTTTGTGCTCGAGGTCGAGCCGCTCGAATCGGTCTGGCTCGGCGACATCCTTGCCGATGCCGCCCGCGATGGCGAAAACCGGCCGATCATCGTTCTCGACCAGGTTACCGATCCGCACAATGTCGGCGCGATCATGCGCAGCGCCGCGGCGTTCAACGCCCGCGCGCTGGTTACCCAGGACCGCCACGCCCCGGGGGAATCGGGTGTGCTGGCGCGCTCGGCTTCGGGCGCACTCGAAACGCTGAAATGGAGCCGGGTGGTCAATCTGGCGCGCGCGCTCGATGAAATCGGCGAGGCCGGTTTCTGGCGTATCGGGCTGGATGGCACCGCCGACGCCGAACTCGAATCCGCCATGGCAAAGACGCAACCCTGCCTGATCCTCGGAGCAGAAGGTGAAGGCATGCGCCCGCTGACCCGCGAACGCTGCGATCAACTCGCCAGGCTGCCGATCAGCGCTGCAATGGAGAGTCTGAACGTTTCCAACGCCGCAGCCATCGCACTTTATGCGGCGGCGCGGCGCGGATTATGACGGGTAATACTGAATCCCGGTATCAACGACCCATCAGCGCAAAGCAGACCCTCCGGCGGCTGGGGTCGAAGACCCCAGACCCCAGCCGATTTTACATTAAGAAACACACGGCCAACCGGACCGAGCCAGCAGATGGGGTCTGGGGCCGATGGCCCCAGCCGCCGGAGGCTTTCTGCCATCGGTCATATTCAGCAGGATCTGGTCTCAGGTGACCTTTTTGTAGACCGTCAGGCCGAGGACGAACAGGATCACCGCGATCGCGATGAAGACCCAGAACAACAGCTTGGCAATGCCCCAGGCAGCGCCGGCGAGCCCGCCGAAGCCAAGGATGCCCGCCACCAGGGCGATGACGGCGAAAATTGCGGCCCATTTCAACATGTCACGAACTCCATTCGATGCGAGAGCATCAAAACGGTTGTCGCTCGCTTCCGTTCCCGATCAATAGCTTTCGGCGGCATAGGCCTTCGCAACATCGCCGCCCCAGGCGCCCTGATACAAGGCCAGCATGCGGTCGGCATTGGTCAGGCCGCTGGCGGCAATCTCGCGCAGCGGGTTGAGGAAACCCTGTTCGGTGTCGCCCATCTTGTTGAGCCGCGCGCGCCGTGCCAGCCCCTTGTCGGCGATGTCGAGCACGGTCCTGGCGAGATCCTGCAAGGTGCCACCATTCGGGCTGGCGGCTTGCAAGGCCAACCGCGGCACATCGGCGCGCAACTGGGCATGATCGGCCGGCGTCCAGCCCTTGACCAGTTGCCACGCCGCATCGAGCGCGACATCGTCATAAAGCAGCCCGACCCAGAAGGCCGGCAGCGCACAGATGCGGTCCCAGCGCCCGCCATCGGCGCCACGCATCTCGAGATAGCCCTTCAACCGCACTTCGGGAAAGGCGGTCGACAGATGGTCCTTCCAGTCGGCGACCGTCGGCTTTTCACCCGGCAGCACGCCCAACTTGCCGGCGAGGAAGTCGCGGAACGACAGGCCGGCGGCGTCGATATACTTGCCGTTGCGGTAGACGAAGTACATCGGCACATCGAGCGCATAGTCGGTGTAGCGTTCGAAGCCGAAACCATCTTCGAAAACGAAGGGCAGCGTGCCCGTCCGTGCCGGGTCGGTATCGGTCCAGATATGGCTGCGAAAGGATTTGAAGCCGTTGGGCTTGCCTTCGGTAAAGGGCGAATTGGCGAACAAGGCGGTGGCCAGCGGCTGCAGCGCCATGCTGACCCGAAACTTCAGCACCATATCGGCTTCGGAGGCATAATCGAGGTTGGTCTGGATGGTGCAGGTGCGCAGCATCATGTCGAGGCCAAGATTACCCACCCGCGGCATGTGTGCCCGCATGATGACATAACGGCCCTTGGGCATCACCGGCAGCTCGGCGCGGCTCTTGTCGGGCCAGAAGCCCAGCGACAGAAAGCCGAGCCCCAGCCGGTCACCGATTTCGCGGCACTGCTTCAGATGGCGGTTCGATTCGGCGCAGGTCTGGTGGATATTGTCGAGCGCCGCCCCCGACAGTTCGAACTGGCCGGCAGGTTCAAGGCTGATGGCGCCATCGGCACCCTTCAGCGCAATGACATGGCCGCCTTCGACAACCGGTTCCCAGCCATAGGCCTCCATGCCCTTCAGCAAGTCCCGAATGCCGCCGGGTTCGTCATAGGATGGTGCGCGGTGGTCGCTCAGCCGATAGACGAATTTTTCATGCTCGGTGCCGATGCGCCAATCGGCGAGCGGCTTGTTGCCCTTTTCGAACACCTCGACCAATTGGGCGCGGGTTTCGATAAGGGCGTTGTCGCCCGTCGCGGTGACTTGGTTGCTCATGGCTCTGCCATTAGCCGCGCGGCGGCGGCGACGCAATTGAGCCTTGCTTGAATTTCAGCCTGCGCTCGCTGCCCAAAGCCAGCAACGCCAGCGCTGCCGCCAGCCCGAGATGCAGGACGACGGTGCTGTCGAACAGTGCGGCCTTGCCAGCGGCCGCTGCCGCCAGGGCGACGATCAACACGACGGCACCGATGATCCCGACCGGATTGCGCTGCTCCACCATCGTCACCATGATCATCACGGCCGAAACCACCGATACAGCCGGGCCCCAGCCGCTAACCCCGGTAAGCGTTGCCGTCACGCCGATGCCGCCCAGCAGCAGCACCGCCCGCGCGGCGCCGGCAAAGCGCACGGCGATTGGATCGTCGGGCCAGCGCAGCACCCAGGCGAGCAGCGGAAACGCCGCCACAGCCGACAGCATCGAAGCAAAACGGTGCGGCCCGGTAACCAGATCAAAACCGCCGAAACGCAGCACACCCAGCACCGCTGCCAAACCGATCAGCAGCGCCGCCAGTCCCAGCCCCGGTTGCCGCGCCATTCTGGCGGCAACCAGCCAGCCACACACCAGCGCCAGCACCAGGTCGGACGCGCCGGCGCCGTTCATTCAGCCGGGATCGCCGCCCGGGCAGGATCGGCCCGCAGCGACCGCAACGCCCCGGCCAGCGACCACAGCAAAGACCAGGCCAGCCCGATCACCATCAGGACGCGCAACACCATCGGCGTCGCCAGCGTGAACCACGCCGGCCAGACGATGATCGCGGCAATCACCGCCACCAGCCGTGCCGCTTCAAGCCCGAAGGCCCAGCGCGCGCCGTCAAGCAAGCCACCAACCGTCACCGCTGATCCGAGGATGATCCCGGCATAAAGCAGCCGCATCTCGACACTCAAACCCGCCTGCACCATCAGGAAATGCGCCAGCATCAGCACCAGAGCGACGTAATGCGCCATCGCATAGCGTTTCACATCGGCGGGAGTCTGGCGATCGAAACGGCTGAATGTCGCCGGCTCGAAGGGTTGCACGTCTTCATGATGCCAACCGCCGGGCGGGGCGAGCAGAACCTGTATTTTCTGCCGCCAGCCCGGCGTGCGTCGCATCTGCCCGGCCAGATCGGCAAAATGATGCAGGTTGATCCACAGCGGATTCAGGCTGCCGACGGGCTTGCGCACGCCGTAAACGACCTTTTCATCGGGGCGCTCGTCTTCATACGTGCCATAGATCCGGTCCCAGATGATGAAGACACCGCCATAATTCCTGTCGATGCAATAATCATTCTGGCCGTGATGGACGCGGTGGTTCGACGGCGTCACGAAAATCTTCTCCGCCCAGCCGAGCCGGCCGACCAGTTCGGTGTGCACCCAATATTGATACAGGAGATCGATCAGCGCGATGATCGCGAACATCATCGGCGGCACCCCCAGGATCGCCAGCGGCATCGACAACAGGGTCGGCACGATCCCGCCGGTGCTCGATTGGCGCAACGCGGTGGACAGGTTGAACTGTTCGGAACTGTGATGGATGACGTGCGACGCCCAGAACAGCCCGACTTCATGACCGAGCCGGTGCGACCAATAGTAGAAATGATCATAGATCAGCAGCGCCAGCACCCAGAGCGCCGGGTTGTCCGTCGGCCAAGTCACCAACGCGAATTCTTTGAAAACCAGCGCATAGACGCCAAAGCCGAGCAGCCGCACGATCACCCCGGCGACCTGGCTCAAGGCCCCGGCATGCAGGCTGGTCAGCGCATCGGGAATATCATAGCCGGGCAGGCCGCGCCGCCACCGCAACCATGCTTCGAGCATGATCGAGGCGAGAAACACCGGAAAAGCAAAGATGATCGGGCTCATGTGGCGGCAAGCCTATACCAGGCCCACCGCCACTGCAAAGCCCGACCCCGGGGTCAGGCCGGCATTATCAGGCTGCCACTTCGATACGCCGCCGCCGCGCCATCGTTCCGACGAGGCCGAAGCCGGCGATGAGCATGGTCCAGCCGGCCGGTTCGGGGGTTGGCGACACCGAAGGGGCGGCATCGAACGTAAAGTCATCCCACACCGAAAAGTTGCCCGTTCCCGGCCCGATATAGGAGCCGCCGGCAACAAAGCTTTCCAGCGAGTCGATCGGCCCGGTCGGGAAGCTGTACAGGGTCGGCCTAAAGAAACTGGTGACAACGCTGTCGGTCCATACCGCAGTGCCGCCCAGCTTGCCGATGAAAGTGACGGTCGCGTTGTTGTGCCAGACCCCGCCGAGCTGCACCGAGATCGGCTGGAACGGCGTTGGCGCTGCCTGCAAACTGGCGGCGGCCACCACCATCATCATTATGTTTTTCATGATCGTCCTTCCCTCGTTGACGAAACAAGCTGCTGCCCCAGCGGTCGCATTGACGACCGGTGACGCAGCCTTGCAGGAAAGCGCGATCAGGTGGCATAAAGAAACCATCAAGATTATCTGCGGGCAGGCAGGCGTTATGGTAACAGCACCTCGGACACGGGCATGACGCGGCCGCGCCGGTGGCGCTTCGGGCCGGCGGAATTCGATGAAGCGGCCTGGTCGCTCGTCGTGGCAGGCGAGCGGGTAACGCTGGAAAACAAACCATTGCAGTTGTTGCGCGCGCTGCTGCAGCGCCCTGGCGAAGCGGTCAGCAAGCGTGAACTGATCGATACTGTCTGGCCTGGCGTCCTCGTCTTTGCCGGCTCGTTGCCGACCGCCATGAACAAGCTGCGGCGCCCCCTGGGCGACAGCGCAGGCACGATTATCGAAACCGTGCCCGGCATCGGCTATCGCCTCGGCGTGCCGGTGTTGCTGCTGGTTCCGACCGCGAATGCGGCTCAGCCAGCGCCGGGCGCGGCGCCACCGACCGTCACGACACGGGTTCCGGCAAGCCTGCGCCGCAAGCAATTCGGCATCGCGGCGATCGCGACCCTGATGGCTGCGACCGCCGTCCTTGCCATCACCCTGCCGCGCGCCGCACCGGCGACGCCCCGACCCGTCACCCAACGCGAAGTCACGGCGGCCCTGCGCGGAATCGATCTGGTCGCCATCCAGTCATTGCTCGATCGCGGCTGGAACCCGAATGCGCCGCTCGATGCGCAACGCAACAACGCCATCGATGGCATTTTCGAAGTCTGTCAGTGGGACCCGGCGCATGACCAGCGACGCCTGATGCAGGCGGTAAGGATGCTCATGGATGGCGGGGCGCAGTTGACCGATCGCAACGTCTGGGGTGACACGCCGCTCAGCATTGCCAGTTCGCCGCGCTATTGCGGCAAAAACCACCCGGTGACACGCGCCATGCGGGCCGCCTGCACCCATAACGACATGCGACTGAACACCGCCTGCCTCGCCGATTATGCGCATTCGGATTGGCCGCAGCTGCCGGCGCACGCCAGCGACGCGCGCATGTCCGCCGTACCGGCCGGGCATCAGTTGGGCAGATTATAGACGAGATCATAAAAATGCGCGCCGCCTTCGATGCGGATGGTCAGTGTGCCGGTTATGCCGGCCAGCGCGCCGCTGCCGCTGTCGGGCACGATGGTGATGCGCAGATCGGGCTTGCCGCGGTCCATGATGCCGATATGGGCGAGCATGAAGCTGCCGTCCTTGCCCGCCAGGCTGCCGGTGACGCGTTCGATCAGCACATAGGCGGCCGATGCCGGCACCGCGGTCATGCCGGTCAGCATTTCGCCGTGTGAAACCGCCGTCAACGGCCCCGAAAACTGCTTGTCGACCTGCATGCGGCCCATTTCCGCATCGGCGCCGGCCGCCGCTGCCACCGGCGTGATCTTGACCTCAAAGCGTCCGGTTGCGTGCTGCACGACTGTCCCTCCGTTTACGGGTGCGGCGATGGCGATCAACGCCGCAGCGATCATGTTCCGCACCTCTTGCACCCCGATCTTCGTCCCGGCCAATCAACCGCTGGCCTGCTGCCGACATTGCCGAAAATTAACAGGCTCGACGGCCGGTGGCGAGCGCCTTAAGCTCGCCGATGAAAGGATTCCATACCATGACCAGTCCGTTATACCTGATCCTTGTTCCGCTGCTGGCGCTTGCGGCGTGTGGCGATTCAACCAAATCGACGACCATCAAGGGCGACAATGGCGAAACCGTCACCATCCAGCACGCCAGCGACGGCGATAGCCCGACTCGAATTAAAGGCACCGGTGAAAATGGCGAAAAGTTCGCCGGCAGCATCGGCGGTGAAGGCTCGCGCTGGCCGGCCGATGCGCCGGCTTATGCACCCGCCTATCCCGGCGCCGTGCTGACATCGGTGATGAACAGCGAAAGCGACGGCACACGCGGCGGCATCATCACCTTTGAAACCAATGATCCGGTTGCCAAGGTCGTCGATCATTACAAGGCATTGGCAGCGAAAAACGGCCTTGGCACCGTTTCGACCATGGCGAGCGGCGCCGCCAGTCTGTTCACCGCCACCGACAAGGCGAGCGGCCGCGAATTCTTCGTCCAGGCGAGCAGCGTCGATGGCAAGACCCAGGCATCGATCACCTTTGCGACCAAGACACCAGCCTGACAGCCCCGCCCGCCGGTCGCGCCGAACAGGCTCGCCGCTGCCGGCAATCTATGTCAGACTGCTGGAAAATGGGGATGAAAAACGACATGCACGACCTGGTCATTCGCAACGGCACCATCGTCGATGGCACGGGCGCTGCGGAATTCACCGGTGATATCGCCATCGATGGCGGGCGCATCACCGCCGTTGGCACCGTGACGGCCAAGGGCCGCGAGGAGATCGATGCCGCCGGGCTGCACGTCACCCCCGGCTTTGTCGACATCCACACCCATTATGATGGCCAGGCGACGTGGGACAGCGAAATGGCGCCGTCGTCGTGGCATGGCGTCACCACCGTCGTCATGGGCAATTGCGGGGTCGGCTTCGCGCCGGCCAAGCCCGACAAGCATGACTGGCTGATCGGCCTGATGGAGGGTGTCGAGGATATCCCCGGCACGGCGCTCGCCGAAGGCATGACCTGGGACTGGGAAACCTTCCCGGAATATATGGACGCGCTGGCCAGGCGCCCGCGTACCATCGATGTGGCGACGCACGTGCCCCACGGCGCCGTGCGCGCCTATGTGATGGGCGAACGCGGCGCCAACAACGAGACGCCGACCGAGCATGAAATCGCCCAGATGAGCGCCATCGTCGAGGAAGGGCTTCGCTCGGGCGCCCTGGGCTTTTCGACCTCGCGCACCGTCCTCCACAAATCGATCGATGGCGAGCTGGTGCCGGGCACCACGGCGACCAAGGAGGAGTTGATCGGCATCGGCCGCGCCGTCGCCCGCGCCGGGCACGGCGTGTTCGAAATGGCATCGGACCTCAAGCGCGAATGGGATGAATTCGGCTGGATGGGCGCGCTGAGCAAGGAAACCGGCCTGCCCGTCACCTTTGCCATGCTGCAATCGATTGCCAAGGAGCTGCCTTGGGAAGAACAGATGTCCGAAACGGCGAAATGGAACGCTGCCGGCGCCAATATCGTTGCCCAGATCGCCCTGCGCGGCAACGGCGTCCTGATGGCATGGCGCGGTACCGTCCACCCGTTCAAGTTCAAGCCGAGCTGGGCGGCGATCGATGCCGCGCCCTGGGCCGAGCAATGGGCGTGCATTTCCGACCCTGTCTGGAAGGCGAAACTCCTCGCCGAACCCAATGTCATTCCGCCATCCGACATTGCCGGGCTGCTCCAGATCGTCACGCAGGGCTTTGCCATGCACTATGAAATGGGCACGGATTTCGATTACGAACCGACGGCGGCCGACAGCATCGCCGCGCGCGCGGCAGCGGCCGGGGTGAGCCCCGCCGAATATACCTATGACCTGCTGTCGGCAGACGGCGGCACCGGCTTCATCTATTTCCCCATCCTCAACTATGCCGATGGCAATCTCGACTTCGTCGAAGGCCTGCTGCACCGCGACGATGTCGTCATCTCGCTGTCGGATGGCGGCGCGCATTGCGGCACGATCTGCGATGCCGCCTCCCCGACCTTCCTGCTCCAGCATTGGGTGCGTGATCGCAAGCGCGGCACGATCAGCATCGAGAATGCGATTCGGCGCCAGTGCAGCGACACAGCGCGGCTTTATGGCATGCATGATCGCGGCGAACTGCGCGCGGGCATGCTCGCCGATATCAACCTGATCGACATGAAGGCGTTGAAGCTCGGGGCGCCGTGGATGGCGTTCGACCTGCCCGCCGGCGGCAAGCGGCTGCTGCAAAAGGCGGTCGGCTATCGCATGACGATCAAGAATGGCACGATCACGTTTCGCGATGGCACGATGACAGGCGCGCTGCCCGGCACGCTGGTGCGCGGCCCGCAGGCGCGCCCGGCGGTGGCGCTTGCGGCGGAATAGCGCCGCCGGTTGACAGCGCCGGTCGCCCGGGCTCGACTGCACATCGTTGTCATGCCGGGGGAAATCGATGAAGCGCCTGTTGCCGTTATTGTTGCTGGCAGGCCTCGCAGCCCCGGTACCGGCCGAAATCGCGCCGTCGGTGCGGCAGGAAAGCCGCGCCCTGCCCGGCCTTGCCGCCCCCGGCAGCATCATCATCGACCATTGGGGCATCCCGCACATTCGCGCCGCGTCCCCGCGCGATGCCTTTTTCCTGCAAGGCTATGCCGTGGCGCGCGACCGGCTGTGGCAGATCGACCTGTGGCGCAAGCGCGGTCTGGGGCGGCTGGCAGCGAGTTTCGGGCCGGACTTTGTGGGCCAGGATCGTGCCAGCCGGTTGCTGCTCTATCGCGGTGACATGGCGGCCGAATGGGCCAATTACCCCGCCGAAGCCCGCGGCTGGACCGCCGCTTTTGCCGCCGGCATCAATGCATTCGTTGCCGACACGCAGGCCGGGCGCCAGCCGTTGCCGATGGAGTTCGGCGCCACCGCTTCCGCCCCCGAACTGTGGAGCGCCGACGATATCGTCCGCATCCGTTCCAACGCGCTGGCGAGCAATGTGGCGAGCGAAGTCGCGCGTGCCCGGGCGCTGTGCGGCGGCGATCTGAAGCTCGAACCGCTGCGCCGCCCGCTCAGCCCGGCACACCAGGTGACGCTGCCCAAGGGGATCGAGCCGTGCCGCATCCCGCCCGATGTGCTCGCCGATTACAATCTCGGCACCGCCGGGGTGAAGTTCGATGGCAAGCAGGTCATCACGCTCGCCGATGCTGCCGACCCCGAACGCCGCGACGGGTCCAACAATTGGGTGATCGCACCGCAGCGATCGACAACCGGCCGGCCCATCTTGGCGGGGGACCCGCACCGCGAACACAGCGTGCCGTCGCTGCGCTACATCAGCCATCTCGAAGCCCCCGGGCTGCACATTGCCGGCGCGGGCGAGCCGGCGCTGCCCGGCATCAGTTTCGGGCACAACGCCGATATCGGCTGGGCGCTGACCATCTTTTACACCGACCAGCAGGATCTCGTGGTGCTGCCGCCGGGTGCCAAGGTGTCGATCGTCACCGAAACCGTGCCGGTGGCGGGCGGCGGCGAGCGCGAGGTGACGCTGGAGTACAGCGACGATGGCCCGATCCTCCACACCGCGCCCGATGGCACACGCTTTGCGCTGCGGGCGACCTGGACCCGGCCGGGTGCTTCGGCCTATTTCAATGCCGCCTGGGCGTGGCGAGCGACAGATTGGGCAAGCTTCATGGCGGCGCGCGATCATTGGGGGGCGCCGCCGCTGAACCTGTTGTTTGCCAGCAAGAGCGGTGACATCGGCTGGTCGGCGGTGGGGTTTGCCCCCGATCGGGCGGGTGGCGATGGCCTGTTGCCGGTGCCCGCCGGCGATGCCTATCGCTGGCGAGCCTTGCGCCAGCCGGCGATACTGCCGACCCTGCTCAATCCGGCGAGCGGCTGGATCGCCACCGCCAATGAGCAGAATTTGCCACCGGGCTACAGCGTGCCGCTCGGCTACGAATGGGCGGACCGCTCGCGCATCACCCGCATCGCCGAGGTCATCACCGCCAAACCGCGCTTCAGCCTGACCGACGCGATGGACCTGCAAGCCGATATCACCAGCCCGCTGGCGCGCCGCTTCGTGGCGGTGCTGGCGGGACTGGCCAGCGCGGACCCGGCCGAAGCCGCCGCGATCCGCCTGCTGGCAGGCTGGGATGCTCATCTCGGCGCCGAATCACCCGCTGCCGCGCTGTATGAAGTGTGGCTGCGCAACCATCTTCCCGAAGCGATGGTCGCCGCTGTCATGGCGCCGGCGGCCCGCGCCAACTTCGGCAAGCCGACACCCGAAGGCATCATCGACACGCTGGAGGGCAAGAACGACCTGCTCCCCGCAACAGCACGTGGCGCCCTGTTGCGGGCCACCCTGGGGTCCGCGTGGCGCGAAGCCGAGGCAAGGCTCGGCCCCGATGCGGCGCGGTGGCGCTGGGGCACCCTCCACAGTGCCGATTTCATGCCGGCGCTGGCGGTTCCCGGGCGGGAAAGCGAGCGCCGGGTCGGCCCGCTGCCACTCGGCGGCGATGGCTCGACGGTGATGGCAACG
>JBBRVH010000081.1:0-15449 GCA_038246995.1 Sphingomonadales bacterium | reverse complement strand
CGGCGTGCCGCATCAGCCGGTATCGAAAGCCGCCGATGATTTTGCGCTCGGCCGCCTCGATGGCTTCCGCAACGCCAGCGGCCCGGCGACGACCGCCGAAGTGCGGTTGGCAATGCAAAAGACCATGCAGTCGAACGCAGCAGTGTTCCGCACCACCGAAATTCTGACCGAAGGCGTCAGCAAGATCGACGCGGTCAGCGCGCGGATGAGCGAAATCGGCATTCAGGATCGGAGTCTCGTTTTCAACACCGATCTCATTGAAACGCTCGAACTCGACAATATGATGCCGCAGGCGGTGCTGACCATGCACATGGCCGCGGCCCGCCACGAAAGCCGCGGCGCGCACATGCACGAGGATTTCCCGGATCGCGATGACGTCAATTTCATGAAGCATTCGCTCGGCTGGAACCGCGACGGCAATGTCGAACTGGCGCAGCGGCCGGTGCACGAATACACGCTGACCGACGAGATCGAGTATATCAAGCCCAAGGCGCGAGTGTACTAAGCGGCTTGCGGATTATCGGATAAGGACTTGGTATGGCTGAATTTTCCCTTCCCGCGAACAGCAAGATTTCGAGTGCCGGCAAGCGCTATCCGGCGCCGGCGGGGGCGAAGAACGTCCGCTCGTTCAAGATCTATCGCTGGAACCCCGATGATGGGGCGAACCCGCGCTATGACACCTATGAGCTCGATCTCGCCGACACCGGCCCGATGGTTCTCGACGCGCTGATCAAGATCAAGTCGGAGGTCGATTCGACTTTGACCTTCCGCCGGTCGTGCCGCGAAGGGATTTGCGGGTCGTGCTCGATGAATATCGATGGGCTCAACACGCTGGCCTGCACCCAGGCGATTGCCGATATCAAGGGCGAAGTGCGCATCACGCCGCTGCCGCACATGGAAGTCGTCAAGGACCTGGTGCCCGATTTCAAGCATTTCTACGCGCAATACACCTCGATCAAGCCATGGTTGCAGACCGTCACCCCGGCGCCGTCGGGGGAGGAGCGCATCCAGTCCGAAGCAGATCGCGCCAAGATCGACGGGCTGTACGAATGCATCCTGTGCGCCTGCTGCTCGACCTCGTGCCCGAGCTATTGGTGGAACAGCGACAAGTTCCTCGGGCCGGCGATCCTGCTCCAGGCTTATCGCTGGCTCGCCGACAGCCGTGACGAGATGACCGGCGAACGGCTCGATGCGCTCGAAGATCCGTTCCGGCTGTATCGCTGCCACACGATCATGAACTGCTCGAATGTCTGCCCCAAGGGGCTGAACCCGGCCAAGGCGATTGCCGAAATCAAGCTGATGATGGTCGAACGCGCCGGGTGAACCTTCCCCTCTCCCGCTTGCGGGAGAGGGGGGCTTTGGCCGGGTGGCTTGCCCCCTGCGCCCCCGCGCGCTACCCCAATCGCATGACACGTGAACTGATGACCGATGGTGAACACACCGGCTGGACCCGCTGGCGGCGCGAGCCCGATGGGCGGTTTACCTCGATGCTGGGCGATTTCTATTTTCGCGCCGACGCGAGCGGCGCGGTCGAATGCCGGATGGCGACCGACCGGCGCCACACCAATGGCCTGGGTTATCTGCACGGTGGTTTCATCATGTCGTTCATCGACATGGCGATGTTCGCCTTCATCTTCCGCCAGCTCGAAAACAATGCCGCCGTTACGCTGAGCTGCGCGACCGATTTCCTGTCGGCGGGCATCGTCGGCAAGCATATCGAGGCGTCGGGCGAAATCCTCAAGGAAACCGGCAAGATGCTGTTCGTGCGCGGGCTGGTGACCCAGGAGGGCGAAAAGATCGCGTCCTTCACCAGCACGATGCGCAAGGTGCCGCGGCTGCCGCGCCCGACGGGTGATGGCGCTGCCGCGCGGCCGACACCGAAAGCCGGTTGACCCTGGTGGCCGGGGTGCGCGCTGCCTATGAGGCGCTGGTCGCGGCCGGCGAATTGCGGCCCGATGCAGCACAGGTGGCGGTGGTCGACCGGCTCGATGCGCTCGCCGTGGCGCTGGCGGCACCGGTGGCCAGACCCGGCCTGCTGGCACGCTGGCGCAAGCCCGAGCCGGCCGCCGCACCCCTGGGCCTGTATATCTGGGGCGGGGTTGGCCGCGGCAAATCCATGCTGATGGACCTGTTCTACAGCCATGCCGATGTCAGCCCGAAACGACGGGTGCATTTCCACGAATTCATGCTTGAGGTGCATGGGCTTCTCCATGCCGAGCGGCAGAAGGGCGGGCCCGACCCGATCCCGCCGGTGGCGGCGCAGATCGCGGCGGGGGCGCGGTTGCTCGCCTTTGATGAAATGCAGGTCAAGGATATTGCCGATGCGGCGATCCTGTCACGGCTGTTCACCGCGCTGTTCGGGCATGGCGTGACCATTGTCACCACGTCGAACCGGGTGCCGACCGATCTCTACAAGGATGGGCTCAACCGGCAATTGTTCCTGCCGTTCATTGCGCTGGTTCAGGAGAAATGTGCGGTCATCACCCTTGATGGCCCGACCGATTACCGGCTCGAACGTCTGGGCGGCGCCGCGACCTGGCATGTGCCGGCCGATCCGGCGGCGACCGCGGCAATGTCCGAAACGTTTTTCCGGCTGACCGATTATCCGGTGGAAGATCGCGCCCGGGTGCCGACCGAAACGCTCGGCGTTCCCGGCGGGCGCAGCTTGTTCGTGCCGAAAGCGTTGAAGGGCGTTGCGGTATTTTCCTTTGCGCGCCTGTGCCGCAAGCCGCTGGGGGCGGCGGATTATCTCGCTATCGCAAGGCATTACCACACGGTGTTCATCGTCGGCGTGCCGATGATGGGACCGGAGAACCGCAACGAGGCGGTGCGTTTCATCACGCTCATCGATGCGCTGTACGAATACAAGGTCAAGCTGGTCGCTTCGGCCGACGCGGCACCGGTGGCGCTATATCCCGCTGGTGATGGCGCCTTCGAATTCGAACGTACCGTATCGCGGCTGATGGAGATGCAATCGGCCGATTACATGGCGCTCGGCCATGGCGAGGCGGAGACGGCTTAGCCGATAGTTGCGGTTGCGCGAGGGCCGCTTCGGGACTATCCGAAATGGGGATGTGAACGACTCAAGCGAAGGACCTGACCCATGGCTCGCAACAAAATTGCGCTGATCGGCGCTGGCAACATCGGTGGCACGCTGGCGCATCTGGCGGCGGCCAAGGCATTGGGTGATGTTGTGCTGTTCGACGTGGTCGAAGGCGTGCCGCAGGGCAAGGCGCTCGATCTGTCGCAATGCGGCCCGGTTGAAGGCTTTGATGTCAATTTGAAGGGCACCAATGATTATGCCGATATCGCCGGCGCCGATGTCATCATCGTCACTGCCGGTGTCGCCCGCAAGCCGGGGATGAGCCGCGACGATCTGCTCGGCATCAACCTGAAGGTGATGAAGGCGGTGGGCGAGGGCATCAAGGCCAATGCGCCGGGCGCCTTTGTCATCTGCATCACCAACCCGCTCGATGCGATGGTCTGGGCGCTGCGCGAGTTTTCGGGGCTGCCGCATCACATGGTCGTCGGCATGGCAGGCGTGCTCGATAGCGCGCGTTTCCGGCATTTCCTGGCGGATGAATTCAAGGTGTCGGTCAAGGATGTGACCGCGTTCGTGCTCGGCGGCCATGGCGACACGATGGTCCCGGTCATCGAATATTCGACCGTTGCGGGCATCCCGATCCCGGCGCTGATCGAAATGGGTTGGACCACAAAGGAGCGCATCGACGCGATCGTGGCACGCACCCGCAGCGGCGGCGGCGAAATCGTCGGGCTGTTGAAGACCGGCAGCGCCTATTACGCGCCCGCCACCAGCGGCATCGCGATGGCAGAGGCGTTCCTGTATGACCAGAAGCGCGTCATCCCGGCGGCGGTCAACCTGACGGGGCAATATGGGGTCAATGACCTGTATGTCGGCGTGCCATGCGTGATTGGTGCCGGCGGGGTCGAGAAGGTGGTTGAAATCGCGCTGACGCCGGAGGCTCAGGCCAATTTCACCGTGTCCGTCGATGCGGTGAAGGAGTTGTTGGTGGCGTGTCGGGCGATTGATCCTTCGCTTGGGTGAATTTTGAAGTAGTTGATTGCAGCAATGGATGCCCTTTGGTTTCTAGAACGGAGAACCAGTTATATCCGCTGGTATCATTCTACTGCCTGCCGGCCATTCGTAATCATTAAGAGCCAAATTGAGGAAGCGTTGCCGCCGTTTGACAATGCGCCTTGCGATGAATCTGGAGAACCGGCGTTCCTGGAGGAGTGGGAGGATGCAGATGAAGCGCTTAATATCGTCGGATCACAGTGCATCTCGATGCTTTCGGGAACCTTAAAAGCGTATTTCAAAACACTCGAAAACCGAGTTATCGGCTTTTCACTCGGTTCTGACGGGAAGAAGATGGCGAGGGCGGAAGGGTTCGTTCCGGCTTATATTTCTGCGTTGAGCGAGATTTTTAATACTGATTGGTCGTCACTACAGAACGAAATTGCACTAATTGAGCAAATTGTGTTAGCTAGGAACAACATTCAGCATAGCGGAGATATACGCTCTCTTTCAGTTGACCATGATGCAAGAACGATAAGGAAATTCCCAAGACCTTTTTTTTCGAGCAAAGAAGATCTGTCGTTGGTGGGTAATGAAGGCTATCAAGAATCGACGATTTACCAACCTACCGTTGTCGTCTCTGAAGAGAACCTGTTGGCTGCATTGCTGGCTGTTGACAAACTTGCTAGGTGGATTAACGCAAATTTAGATAAAGTCGGTGAATGGAGGGCTGGGAAGCGCTCGCCGGCCGCCGATCCGGTGAAGTAAATTAAATCTTGCTTTGATACCTCGATGGAAGGTCAAACGTATGCGTTTATGAACTTCAAGCGAAGGAAATCGTCGCCAAATTCGGCGTTCGGGTGCCACCGAGATTTGCAGTGTTGTCTGTGGCAGAAGCGGCTTTGACCCTATCTTCTCGACCGCCCTCGGCGGTTACGCTGCCTCACGCCCCACATGTTCCCGCAACACCCGATTGACTGTATCGTTCAGCTTTTCCCCATCATGACGGTGCTCGTTGAACCAAGCCGCCAGATCGCCATCAATTGCGATGGAGCGGGGTGGTGGGGAGTTGCTCCAGTCCACCCGCCGAAAGTTCGAAAAATCGGCGACTTCGGGGATATCGCTGGTATCGATGGCATGATCGGGCCTTGCCGCCAAGGCCTGCAATTCTGCCATCAACTCCGGCGGGATTTCGCGGTTATCCTTCATATTCTCTCCACTCCCGCAGCAATGCCCGGCGCGCGCTGATGATTCGGCCCGCACCGGCTTCGGGCCAAGTGTGGACTATGAATAGCATGGCCGGCCCCAATTTGCACAGGGTACGCCAGCGATTATTGTCAGAGTGCGGATCGGGTTCGGAAAGCGCGTAAGGGTCCTTCAAAGCCAGCGCGGCGGCTGCAAAGGAAACGCCATGTTTCCGGCGATTGCTGGCCGCTTTTGCTTCGTCCCAAACCCAGTCCATGCAGCACTCTTATCGATATATTGGCATGTTGACGCGGCAGATTCTGTTGCGCAAATGTAATCGAACGCGGGAGATACCGATGGCCGAATTGACGCTTGAATTCGATGATGTGCTGTTGGCTCAGGCGCGCGCGATGGCGATTGCGCGCGGCACGACGCTCGAAGCGTTTCTGATCGATTATTTCCACAATTTGGGAAAAAGCGACCATGATCGCGATCGTTCTGATGTGCCTTCGTCCTAGGCGAGACGTCTGGCGACAAATTTGCTGCTCCGACATTTTACAGTGAAGACTTGAACGCCGGACAACGCTACGGAAGCGTCCGTGTCATCAATCCATTCGCCTGAGGGGCCAGAATGAACATCCACGAATATCAAGCCAAGGAAGTGCTCGCCAAATTTGGTGTGCCGGTGCCGGCGGGGTTTGCGGCGTTGACCGTCGATGAAGCCGTCGCGGCGGCGGCGAAGCTTCCGGGTCCGTTGTGGATCGTCAAGGCGCAGATCCATGCCGGCGGGCGCGGCAAAGGCAAGTTCGTCGAATTGCCGCCCGAAGCCAAGGGCGGGGTTCGCCTGGCGCGTTCGGCCGATGATGTTCGCGCCGCGGCGACCGACATGCTCGGCAACACGCTGGTCACCATCCAGACGGGTGCCGCGGGCAAGCAGGTCAACCGGCTGTATGTCACCGATGGGGTTGATATCGAGAAGGAATTTTACCTGGCGCTGCTCGTCGATCGCGCCACCGGGCGGATCGCGCTGGTCGTGTCGACCGAAGGCGGCATGGATATCGAAACCGTGGCGCATGATACGCCCGAAAGAATCCAGACGCTGACCATCGATCCGGCGACCGGCATCATGCCGCACCATGGCCGCGCCGTGGCCGCCACGCTCGGGCTGTCGGGCGATCTGGCCAAGCAGGCCGAACATGTCGTGGCGACGCTGTATGCGGCGTTCGTCGGCACCGATGCCTCGCAGATCGAGATCAACCCGCTCGCTGTCACGGGTGACGGCAAGCTGATGGTCCTCGATGCCAAGGTCGGTTTCGACCCCAATGCGCTCTATCGCCACCCCGATCTGCTGGCGCTGCGCGACCTGACCGAGGAAGACCCCGCCGAAGTCGAAGCGTCGAAGTTCGATCTCGCCTTCATCAAGCTGGATGGCACCATCGGCTGCCTCGTCAATGGCGCTGGCCTCGCCATGGCGACGATGGACATCATCAAGCTGAACGGTGAAGAACCCGCCAATTTCCTCGATGTTGGCGGCGGTGCCGACAAGGAAAAGGTGACCAACGCCTTCAAGCTGATCCTCAAGGACCCGGCGGTGAAGGGCATTCTCGTCAACATCTTCGGCGGCATCATGCGCTGCGATATCATCGCCGAAGGCATCATTGCCGCCGCAAAGGAAGTGAATTTGTCGGTGCCCCTCGTCGTCCGGCTGGAAGGCACCAATGTCGAGCTCGGCAAAAAGATCCTCGCCGAAAGCGGCTTGCCGATCATCTCGGGTGACAATCTGGGCGATGCCGCGGAAAAAATCGTCGCTGAAGTTCGGAAGGCTGCGTAATGTCGATCCTCGTCAACAAGAATACCCGCGTCATCACCCAGGGCTTCACCGGCAAGCAGGGCACGTTCCACACCGAAGCCTCGATCGCCTATGGCACCCAGGTCGTTGGCGGCACGGCGCCGGGCAAGGGCGGCCAGACGCATCTGGGCCTGCCGGTGTTCAACACCGTGCATGAAGCCCGCGCCGCCACCCATTGCGACGCCAGCGTTGTCTATGTGCCGCCCCCCGGCGCGGCCGATGCGATCTGCGAAGCCATCGACGCCGAAGTGCCGCTGATCATCTGCATCACCGAAGGCATTCCGGTGCTCGACATGGTGCGCGTCAAGCGCTCGCTCAGCGGCTCCAAATCGCGGCTGATCGGGCCGAACTGCCCCGGTGTGCTGACGCCGGGTGAGTGCAAGATCGGCATCATGCCGGGCAATATCTTTTCGAAGGGCTCGGTCGGCGTTGTCTCGCGTTCCGGCACCTTGACCTATGAAGCCGTGCACCAGACCACGGCTGTCGGCCTTGGCCAGACGACCGCGGTCGGTATCGGCGGCGATCCGGTCAATGGTACCAACTTCATCGACATGCTCGAGCTTTTCCTCGCCGATGATGCGACCCAGTCGATCATCATGATCGGCGAAATCGGCGGCAGCGCCGAAGAAGAAGCCGCGCAGTTCATCCAGGACGAAGCCAGGCGTGGCCGCAAGAAGCCGATGGTCGGTTTCATCGCCGGCACCACGGCGCCTCCCGGCCGCCGCATGGGCCATGCCGGCGCCATCGTTTCGGGCGGCAAGGGTGACGCGGCGTCGAAGATGGCGGCAATGGAAGCCGCTGGCATCCGCGTCTCGCCGTCGCCGTCGCTGCTCGGCATCACGCTCGCCGAAGTCCTGAAGGGCTGATGGCAAAGGGCACGATCGAACTGACCGGCCAGGCGGATTTTCCCGCCTGCGCCTGTTGCGGCGTGCCGGCGCGGCGGGTGTGGGGCAACCTGATCGATGATGACGGCACGACCGCCTATGTCGTGCAATGGGCGCCCGGCACCACCGGCAGCCATGCCGTTGTCATCGGGCTGGTGTTCGGTGACTGGGGCGAGGGCAGCAGCCGCGAGGCGCGCAGCCATGTCGCGGTCGAAGTGCGCCATAACAAGGGCATCGACAATATCACGCTCATCGATGCGGCGCGCTCGCCGATCGATGCGACCCCGTTGGCGGCGCGGGCGCTCGCTCGGGTCGATGTGTTCAACCGCCCCTTGCACGCCCGGGTGCTCAACTATGTCGAACAGATCCGGGTGCAGGATGCGCGGGTGACGCGCTTCCGGCCGGCGTGATTCCGCCGGGCCCTCGCGGAACCCGCCGCTCGCCCATCGGTCAATTCGGCAGCCAATGCTGCGCTGCGCCGTAAAACATGGCAGCCATGCGGTGAAGGGCGGTGACACGCCCGCCCGGCAAGGCTATCAGCCCCGGTGACGGATGAAGGACGTGCGTAATGGATTTCGAAGCCTTGCTGCCAGGTAGCGAAGATGTGTCGGCGCCTTCATGGGCGCGGACCGACTGGCCTCTGCCGCCGGGCGATGACCTGACGCGTGCGCTCGACGCCGGCGATATGCTGGTGCCGGCGAAAGTGGCGGGCAAGGCCGTGGCGATTGCCGCCGCCGCCGGTGCGTCGCCCGATGCCATTGCGCGCGCCGCGCAGGATTCGATTTCGGCGCTGATGCTGATCCGCACCTATCGCGTCCGCGGGCATCTGGCGGCCGATCTCGATCCGCTCGGCCTGTTGAAGCGCGATCTGCCGGCCGATCTGACGCCCGAATATCATGGCTTCAAGGAAGCCGATCTCGATCGCCCGGTGCATATCGGTGGCGCCATGGGGCTGCAAACGGCGACGATCCGCGAGATCGTCACGATCCTGCGCGCCAATTACTGCGGCCATGTCGGTGTCGAATACATGCACATAAACGATGTCGAGGAACGCCGCTTTCTTCAGGACAAGATCGAAGGGGCATCCAAGGAAATCCAGTTCAGCGACAATGGCAAGAAGGCGATTCTGAACAAGCTCGTCGAAGCCGAACATTTCGAAAAATTCCTCGGCCGCAAATATGTCGGCACCAAGCGTTTCGGGCTCGATGGCGCCGAAGCGATGATCCCGGCGATGGAATCGATCATCAAGGTCGGCGGCCAATTGGGCATCAGCGAGATCGTCTTCGGCATGCCGCATCGCGGGCGGCTCAACATGCTCGCCAATGTGATGCAGAAACCGTTCCGCATCATCTTCCACGAATTCGGCGGTGGTTCGGCCAACCCCGATGATGTCGGCGGCTCGGGCGATGTGAAATATCACCTCGGCACCAGCACCAACCGCGAATTCGATGGCAATCTGGTGCATCTGTCGCTGGCGCCCAACCCGTCGCATCTCGAAGCGGTCGATCCGGTCGTGCTCGGCAAGGTGCGCGCCATCCAGACCATGGCCGATGATAGTGATCATGGCCGCTCGATGCCGGTGCTGCTGCACGGCGACGCCGCGTTCGCGGGCCAGGGCATCGTCGCCGAATGCTTCGGTTTTTCGGGGCTTACCGGCTACAACACCGGCGGCACCATCCATTTCGTCGTCAACAACCAGGTCGGGTTCACCACCAGCCCGCAATTCGCACGATCGTCGCCCTATCCGTCGGATGTTGCCAAGATCGTCCAGGCGCCGATTTTCCACGTCAACGGCGATGACCCCGAAGCCGTGACCTTCGCCACCAAGGTGGCGACCGAGTTTCGCCAGAAATTCAAGCGCGATGTCGTCATCGACATGTGGTGCTATCGCCGCTTCGGCCATAACGAAAGCGATGAGCCGAGCTTCACCCAGCCGCTGATGTATGCCCAGATCGGCAAGCAGCAGCCGGTGAGCGAGCTTTATGCCGCGCGGCTGGAACGCCAGGGTGTGATCGGTGCTGGGTTCCTCGCCGATGCGGTCAAACGCTACACCGAGGTCCTTGAAGCCGATTTCGATGCTGCGGCCGGCTTCAAGGCCGACAAGGCCGAATGGTTCGAAGGTCGCTGGTCGGGGCTGGGCAAACCCAAGGAGGAAATTACCGGTCGCCGCGCGGCGATGACCGGGGTCGATGCCGCCTCGCTGCGCACGATCGGCAAGACGCTGACGACGGTTCCCGATGGTTTCAATATTCACAAGACGTTGGCGCGTATTCTTGATGCCAAGAATGAAACATTGACGAGCGGCAGCAACATCGATTGGGCGACCGCCGAGGCGCTGGCGTTCGGCTCGTTGCTCGAAGACGGCTTTGGCGTGCGCTTGTCGGGCCAGGATTCGGGGCGCGGCACCTTCAGCCAGCGCCATTCGGTATGGACCGACCAGGCCACCGGCCGGCGCATCACGCCGCTGAAATCGGTCGCAGACGGCCGTTTCGAAGTGCTCGACAGCCCCTTGTCGGAATTCGGCGTGCTGGGCTTTGAATATGGCTATGCGATTGCCGACCCCAAGACGCTGGTGTTGTGGGAAGGCCAGTTCGGCGATTTCGTCAACGGCGCCCAGACGATCATCGACCAGTTCATTGCCTCGGGCGAAGTCAAATGGCTGCGCGCCAACGGGTTGGTGATGCTGCTGCCGCATGGCTATGAAGGGCAGGGCCCCGAACATAGTTCGGCGCGCATGGAGCGTTTCCTGCAACTGTGTGCCGAGGATAACCTGCAGGTCGCCAATGCGACGACGCCGTCCAACTATTTCCACCTGTTGCGCCGCCAATTGCTGCGCGATTTCCGCAAGCCGCTGATCATTTTCACGCCCAAATCGCTGCTGCGCCACAAGCGCGCCGTGTCGACGCTCGCCGACATGGACGCCGGTACCAGCTTCCATCGCTGCCTCGATGACCTTGCACCCTGCGACCCGGCCAAGATCCGCCGGCTCGTGATGTGCAGCGGCAAGGTTTATTATGACCTTCTGGACGCGCGCGAGAAATCGGGCCGCGACGACGTCTATCTGCTGCGCGTCGAACAGCTTTATCCCTTCCCGGGTGATATCGTCGCCGAATATGCGGCGGGCTTTCCGGGGCTGGAAGACATCGTCTGGGCACAGGAAGAACCGAAGAACGCCGGCGCCTGGAGCTTCATTGCACCGTTGATCGAGAGCGCGCTGGGCAAGCGGCCGATCTATGCCGGGCGCGCCGCGGCGGCAGCGACTGCCACCGGGTTGATGAAGCGCCACAATGCCGAACAGGCAAAGCTCGTCGCCGAAGCGCTTGGCGCCAGCCGCGCCGAAGTTACCGCCGCCATCCGTGGCGGCCTGAAATCAAGCAACAAGGCAGCATAACATGGCCACCGATGTCATCGTCCCCGCGCTGGGCGAATCGATCACCGAAGCGAGCGTCGGCCAGTGGCTGAAACAGCCCGGCGATGCGGTTGCCGCCGATGAACCGATCATCAGCCTGGAAACCGACAAGGTCGCGGTGGAAGTGCCTTCGCCGGTCGCCGGGGTGATGGGGGCGCAGTTGTTCAAGGTTGGCGACACGGTCGCGGTCGGCGCGCGGATTGCGATCATCGAAGCGGGTGGCGCAGCGGTAGCGGCGCCCGCAGCAGCACCGGCAGCAGCGCCCGAGCCTGCACCTGCCCCGGTAGCCGCCCCTGTGGCCGTGGTCGCCGCCGTCAGCGCCCCGCTCGACGCGATGGGCCCGGCGGTGCGGACGCTCGTCGACACCTATAATCTCGACATCACCAGCATCGCTGCCACCGGCAAGGATGGCCGGCTGACCAAGGGCGATGTGCTGGCGGCGATCGAAGCCGGCACCGCCAGGGTCAAGGCCTCGACTGCCCCTGTGGCGGCTGCCGTTGCGGCCCCGGTCGTGGCGGAGCGCCGCGAGGAACGCGTGCGCATGACCCGGCTGCGCCAGACCATCGCGCGGCGGCTGAAGGAAGCCCAGAACACCGCAGCGATGCTGACCACGTTCAACGATGTCGACATGACCGCGGTGATTGCGGCGCGCACCCGCTACAAGGATCTGTTCGAGAAGAAACACGGCGTACGCCTTGGTTTCATGTCATTTTTCTCGCAGGCCGTGGTGCTGGCGCTGCGCGACGTCCCCGCCGTGGGGGCCTCGGTCGAGGGTGACGAGATCGTCTATCGCGACTATGCCGATCTCGGCATCGCGGTGTCGTCCCCCGGTGGTCTCGTCGTGCCGGTGTTGCGCAACGCCGACAAGTTGAGCTTTGCCGCCACTGAAAAGGCCATCGCCGATTTCGGCAAGCGCGCCCAGGCCGGCAAGCTGACGATCGACGAATTGCAGGGCGGCAATTTCACCATCTCGAACGGCGGCGTCTTCGGCTCGCTGATGTCGACGCCGATCCTCAACACCCCGCAATCGGGCGTGCTCGGCCTGCACCGCATCGAGGACCGTCCGGTGGTGCGCGACGGCCAGATCGTCATCCGCCCGATGATGTATCTCGCGCTGTCCTACGATCATCGCATCGTCGATGGTCGCGAAGCCGTGACCTTCCTGGTGCGCGTCAAGGAAGCCATCGAAGACCCGGCGCGCCTGTTGATCGACCTGTAAGGAACCTGCCATGGCCGAGTTTGATTTCGACGTCGTCGTCATTGGCGCCGGCCCGGGTGGCTATGTCGCCGCCATTCGCGCGGCGCAGCATGGCCTGAAGGTTGCCTGCATCGAAAAGCGTGACCGGTTGGGGGGCACCTGCCTCAATGTCGGCTGCATCCCGTCCAAGGCGCTGTTGCATGGCTCGGAATTTTACGAGGAGGCGCATTCGGGCGCGCTCGCCAAGTTCGGCGTCAAGCTCGGTTCGGTCGAGCTTGACCTGCCGGCATTGCTCGGGGAGAAAGACAAGGCCGTCAAGGAGTTGACCGACGGCATTGCCTTTTTGTTCAAGAAGAACAAGGTCGAATGGATCAAGGGCGAGGCGCATTTCACTTCGGCCAAGGCGATCCAGGTCGGTGACCGTGCCATCACCGCGAAGAATTTCATCATCGCCACCGGTTCCGAAGTCGCGCTGCTGCCGGGCATGACTCCCGATGGCGAGGTGATCGTCACGTCGACCGAAGCGCTCAGCCTCGCGCAGGTCCCGGGCCATTTCGTCGTCATCGGCGGCGGCTATATCGGGCTTGAAATGGGTTCGGTCTGGCGGCGCCTGGGGGCGAAGGTCACCGTTGTCGAATATGCCGAGCGGATCGTGCCGGCGATGGATATCGAAGTCGCAACGGCATTTGCAAAAGTGCTGAAGAAACAGGGTTTTGAAATCCACACTTCAACCAAGGTGACAAGCGTGAAGCGCGCCGGCGCTGGCGCCATTGTTACCGTCGAGCCCGCCGGTGGCGGCGCCGCGACCGAGATTGTCGCCGATATCGTGCTGCTGTCGGTCGGGCGGCGGCCGAATACCGATGGGCTCAAAATCGAAGCGACCGGGCTGACGCTCGATCGGGGTCGCATCATGGTCAATCCTGATTATTCGACCGCCATCTCCGGCCTCTGGGCGATCGGCGATGTCGTGCCCGGCCCGATGCTGGCGCACAAGGCGGAAGACGAGGGCCTCGCCTGTGCCGACAACATCGCCGGGCTGACCGGCTATGTGAACCATGAAGTCATCCCTGCTGTTGTCTATACCAGCCCGGAAGTCGCCACCGTCGGCAAGACCGAGGAAGAGCTGAAGGCCGCGGGAATCGACTACAAGGTCGGCAAATTTCCCTTTGCCGCCAACAGCCGCGCCAAGGCCAATCGCGACACCGAAGGCTTCGTCAAGGTGCTGGCGGACGCGACGACCGATCGCGTCCTCGGCGTTCATATCATCGGCAGCATGGCCGGCACGATGATCGCCGAAGCTGCCATCGCGATGGAATTCGGCGCGTCGTCGGAAGACATCGCGATGACGTGCCATGCCCATCCGACCCACCCCGAAGCGCTGAAGGAAGCGGCGATGGCGGTGACCGGCAAGCCGATTCACATGTGATGACCGCGGCGGCAGCGCTCGATCGGTCAGCGCTTGCCGGGCAGGGCTGCGGGCACGCACCCGGCGCAGTATCGCAGGCGCTGATCGACCGGCTGATCACCGTCTTGCCAGCGGCGGCGGCGGGGGTTCGGCTGTCTAGCGGGGCACCGGCAGTGACATTGGCCTTGCCCGAACTGGCACCGATCGTCGCGGCGCTGGCACCGGCGGCGCGGCCAGTGCGCTATGTGCTGTTCGACAAGACCCGCGAGACGAATTGGGCCGTGCCCTGGCATCAAGACCGCACGATCGCGGTGGCGGGGCGCTGCGATATGCCGGGGTATGGCCCCTGGTCGGTGAAGCAGGGTGTGATTCATGTCGAGCCGCCGTTCCCCGTGATGGCGGCGATGCTGACGCTTCGGCTGCATCTGGATGATTGCCCGGCGGACAATGCGCCGTTGCTGGTCGTGCCGGGGTCGCATCGCCAGCGCCATGCCGCGGCGGCTGTGGCGGGCATTGCTGCTGCCGGCGACATCGTTACCTGCTGCGCTGCCGCTGGTGATGTCTGGGTTTATTACACGCCGATAATTCACGCCTCGCAACGCGCCGAACGCCCGCGCCGGCGGCGGGTCCTGCAGATCGATTATTGCGCCGCAAGCCTGCCACCCGAACTCGCCTGGGCGGCATGATCGAGCCATTGCGCGCTATCGATGTCGAAGCGCTGCGGCCGCTGCTCGCCTGGCTCGATATGGCCGGCGTTGCGGTCTTTGCGATTTCGGGCGCGCTGGCGGCGGCGCGGGCGCGGCAAACCATCGTGACCTTCGGCTTCTTTGCCGCAATCACCGGCATCGTTGGCGGCACACTGCGCGATCTGCTCATCGGCGCGCCGGTGTTCTGGGTCGGGCGGTCGGACTATATCGGCATCTGCCTGGCGGCCGCGATCGGCGTATGGGTGCTGCGCGCCGATCGCTGGCCGTTGCCGTCGCTGCTGTGGTTCGATGCCATCGGCATGGCGGCCTATGCCGTCATCGGTGCGGCAAAGGCCGGCAGCTATGGCCTGCCACCGCTGGTCTGCATCGTCATGGGCGTGCTGACCGCGAGTTTCGGCGGCATCGTCCGCGATGTGCTGGCCGGCGTGCCGTCGATCCTGTTGCGCCGCGAGATTTATGTGTCGGCGGCGGCGCTGGGGGCGACGATCTATGTCGGGCTGGCGGAATTCGGCGTCGATCGCTGGCTGGCGAGCGGGCTGGGCGTGGTCGCCGGCTTCACCTTGCGCGGGCTGGCGATCAGCCGCGGGCTGGCGCTGCCGGCGTATCGCGACAGGGATTAGGTCGTGAACTCATAAATGTCATGCCCCGTCATGGTGTCAGGGGGCGAAATGGCCCAAGGGTCCTTTGGGCGCACGAGCGCTGGCGGGCCTTCGGCCCCCGGCAAGCTTGTGCAACGGCGCCATTTCGCCCCCTCACGCCACCCGAAGGGCGGTCCG
>JBBRVH010000080.1:0-16045 GCA_038246995.1 Sphingomonadales bacterium | reverse complement strand
TCCTGCCCGAATTCAAGACGATGCAGGTGCTCGTCGATCCGGAAAAGGGCCTGGCGTCGCGGCCGGCGGCCGGGCCGATCACCGTGCGGCATCTGCTCACCCACACGGCGGGGTTGAGCTATTCGATCGTCGGCAACGGGCCGCTTGAACAGGAATACCGCCGCCTGGGGCTGATGCCCGGCATCGGCTCGTTGGGGCGCGGGCCGGGCGATGGGCCGGAGCCCGATCTGCAAGGCCTGGTCGCCGGGCTGGCGAGTCTGCCGTTGCACAGCGAACCCGGTACCGGCTGGCGCTATTCGGTGGCGCTTGATCTCGCCGGCGGTTTGCTCGAACGCTTGACACAAAAGCGCTTTGATACAGTGCTTTCGGAACAATTGTTCAAGCCGCTTGGCATGGCGAGCACCGGCTTTTCGGTCGCGCCGGCGCAGTTGTCGCGGTTGTCGTCCAACTATGCCTGGGCCAAGGCCGACCAGACGCTGCTCGATACCCCCGTGCTCATCGACGGGCCGCAGCGCACCGACTGGCTGGGGCCGCAGAAACTGCTCGCCGGTGGTGCCGGGCTGTTGTCGTCGGCGCGGGATTATGCGCGTTTTGCCCAGATGCTGCTCGACGAAGGCATGTTCGAGGGCAAGAGCGTGATGCCGCGCGGCACGACGCGGGCGGCGCTGTCCAACCTGATGCCGGCGGGGCTGTTCTACGACAAATCGCTCGGTTTCGGCGCTGGCGGCCGCGTCACCCTGTTCGATACACGCAGCGGTGTCGAAGGGTCGCCAGCGGGCGCCTATGGCTGGGGTGGTGCCGCGGGAACCTTGTTCCAGGTCGATCCGGTGCGACAACTCGCGGTGGTGGTGATGCTGCAATATCTGCCGTCGCAGCGTTTTGGCTTCGGCAAGGAATTCCAGGTCGCCTTCAATCGCGATCTGGGGTCGCAGGGATGACGCCTGTGCCCGTGCTGGGCCATCGTGCCGAACAGGTGCGGCTGGCGATGCGATTGGTGATGGCGGTGTTTTATGTCGTCGCCGGTGTGGTGCATTTGCGATCACCCGAGGCGTTTTTGCCGATCGTGCCCGGTTGGGTGCCGTTCCCGCGCCAAGTGGTGCTGTTCACGGGTGTTTGCGAAATTGCCGGCGCAATCGGCCTGCTCGTGCCGCGGCTGCGCTGGTGGGCAGGGGTGATGCTCGCCGCTTATGCGGTGGCGGTCTATCCTGCCAACATCAAGCACGCCCTGGAAGGCATTGCGCTGGCGGGTGGGCACCAAAGCTGGGCCTATCACGGCCCGCGGTTGGCGGCGCAACCGCTGCTGGTCTGGTGGGCGCTGTTTGTCGGCTGCGCGATCAATTGGCCGTTCGGGCGCAAGGCCTGACCGGTTTGAGCCGCGGCGATATTTTCACCGCAGGCGCGCCCATCGGCCTGCGCACGTCACCGCGCGTCGATTACATCGACATCGGGTCGGTCATCCCCAGCCGACATTTCTTCGTGCCAAACGCCGTCCGCATCCTGCCATCGGATCGGAACGGTGGTGTCGCCGACCTGCTGCTCGGCAGCGACCTGCCGTGCCGCGGCGAGCGCCTTGTCATGGCTGGCAAAGGTTTCGGCGAAAACATCGCCAAGCTTGTACGTCCAGCCGTTTTCATGGCGGACGATATGATAATGGATCTGCATCCGGGTACGCTCCGCAACTGATACGACAATGGCTTAACGCCGGTTAGGGATTTGCGTTCCCGAACGATCGGCGGCGCGCAAGCCATCGCCGATCAATGCCGCAGCGGTGGCGGCAATCGTATCGGGTGCGATTTTTTCATCCCAGACGCCGAAACGCAGGCCCAGAAAGACGTTCATTCCCATGATCGCCCAGGCCCGGATCATCATGTCGCCATCCGACACTTCGCCGCGCCCGAAGGCCTGGGTCAACGAGGCGGCATAGCCTTCGGCAATTTCGTTGTAATGCTTGCGATAGGCATCTTCGGCAACGAACGCGGCTTCGTCGATGATGCGATACAGCGCCTTGTGCTGGCGCACGAAGCCGATGAAGGCGGCAATGCCGGCGCGTTCGCCCGCCAGCCGGTCGGGGGCGGCGAGGATGACCGGCGCCACGGTAACGCGCACCTGGTCCGACATGTCGGCGACCAGCGCGCGGAACACCGCCTCCTTGGAATCGAAATAGGTGTAAAAGCTGCCGATCGCGACGCCGGCGCGCTGGGCAATGCGG
This sequence comes from Sphingomonadales bacterium, assembly GCA_038246995.1. Taxonomy (GTDB): domain Bacteria; phylum Pseudomonadota; class Alphaproteobacteria; order Sphingomonadales; family Sphingomonadaceae; genus Sandarakinorhabdus. The sequence continues at coordinate 13,836 of JBBRVH010000080.1, read as the reverse complement.
GCAATGGCGGCTTCGTGAAAGCCGCGTTCGCCGAATTCTTCCGCTGCGGCATCGAGGATCAGCCGCAGTGTGCGCCGGCCACGCGCCGTGCGCGGCGTCTTGTCGACGACCGCTGGCGCCGCCGCGTCCAGGATGTTTTGCGGCTTTTCGGTCACAGCCATACGCAGTTTTACCCGCCTAGTTGAATAGTGGTTCAGGTTTCAGTATTGCAGCTTTCAACGACATGCAACGTATGCGCCTGCCTTGGGAGAGACAATATGACCGTCGCGCCAGCCTTTCGCCGCACTCTGATCCTGGGGGTCGCCGTCGCTGCCCTGCTGCCGCTGGCGCCCGTCGCCGCACAGGAAGCTGCCGGCGCTTCGGAAGATGCCGAGATCATCGTTTCGGCGCGCCGCCGCGATGAACGCCTGATCGATGTGCCGGTCGCCGTAACCGCCCTGTCGGCACAGGATATCGAGCGTTTGCAGGCGGTCGACCTGTCGGGCCTGCAGGGCACGTCGCCCAACCTCAACATCGTGCAGGGTCGTGGCTCGGCCGCCAGCGCCAATATCTTCATTCGCGGCATCGGCCAGCCCGATGCGTTGCAAACCTTCGATCCGGCGGTCGGCGTCTATATCGATGGCGTCTATCTCAGCCGCATTCAGGGTGCGCTGCTCAACCTTGGCGATGTCGAGCGCATCGAGGTGCTGCGCGGGCCGCAGGGCACGCTGTATGGCAAGAACACTACCGGCGGCGCGGTCAGCATCGTGTCGAAAAAGCCCGATCTGAACACCTTCAAGGCGACAGGTTCGGCGCTGTATGGTAGCTACAACCAGATTTTTCTCAACGGCTACGTCTCGGCACCGCTGGTCGGGGACAAGGTAGCGCTGTCGATCGCCGCACAATATGACAAGCGCGATGGCCTGGTCACCGATCCGCTGACCGGTCGTGAGTATAATGATCGCAATTCATTGACCGGTCGCGCCATCCTGCGCGCCAGGGCGAGCGACAGTTTCGAACTGATCCTGTCGGGTGACTATACCCGCCAGCGCAATGCCCTGACCCTCGGCTATGCTACGGCGCCACTGTTGCAGACCAGCCTGTTCCCCGCCGGCATCAGGACGCTGGTGCCCGCCGAACCCTTTGGCCGCTATGATTTCAAGGCGTCGACCAGCTTCAAGGGCGATGAAGGCCAGCGGCTCGACCATTGGGGTGTCTCGCTGACCGCCAATTGAGACTTGAACGAGCAGTTCACGCTGTCGTCGATCACTGCCTATCGCAAGCTGCGCCCCGACCTGTTCATCGACATCGATGCGACCCAGGCCGAATTGGGCGACGTGTTCGTCGGGCTCGACCAGCACCAGTTCAGCCAGGAAGTGCAGCTGAAATGGGATATGGGCAAGTTCAAGGGCGTTGTCGGCCTCTATTACCTCAACGAAAATGTCGCGTCGCACCAGGAAGCCTTTGCCGACGATCTGTTCACTTTCATCGGGCAGCCCGTGACCTTCACGCGGCTGATCGACGATGAACAGAACACCAAATCCTATGCCGCCTTCGGGCAGGCGACCTATGATTTCACCGATCAACTCTCGCTGACCGCGGGCCTGCGCTATACCAAGGAAGATCGCCGTTATAATCGTTTTACAACAACGATTTCTAACCAGGCCTTCTTGAACAACATCAACTTCCGTTTCCCCGACAACCTGCCGGCGCCGCTCAATGCCACCGACACTGCCAGCTTCGACGCCTGGACCCCGATGGTGACGCTGTCGTACAAACCGACGCCCGACAGCCTGGTTTATGCCTCGGCGAGCCGTGGTTTCAAATCGGGCGGCTTCAACGGCCGCGCCAATTCGCTCAACGACCTGACCCTGGTGGTCAACGGCGCGCCGACATTGGTGACGCGCTTCGAGCCTGAAAAAGTCTGGACCTATGAAGGCGGCGCCAAGGCCAGCCTGCTGGGCGGCAAGGTCCGCCTGTCGGGTGATGTCTTCTACAGCGATTACAAGGATTTCCAGGCGCGCGTTGGCGGCGGTGTCGTCGGCGCGACCGGTGTGTTCCCGGTGGTCAACGCCGGCAAGCTGACGATCTGGGGCATCGAGTTCGAAGCCGCGGTGCGCCCGGTGCCGCAATGGAATTTGCGCGTCGCTGCCGGTTACCTCAACGCCAAATATGATGTCTTCAACGATGGCCGCCGCGTGCCGCCATCCAGCTTCTCGTGCAACCCGACTGGCAACGCCATCACGTGCCAGCCGGCCTTCGCACCGCCGCTGACGCTGACGTTGGGCACTGACTATGCCATCGGGCTGGGCACTGCCGGGACGATCACCGTCGGCGGCGACGCGCGTTTCGTCGACAAGCATTTCCTGTCGGTCGACAACCGCCCGGGGCTGACCGAGCCGGGCTATTGGCTCGCCAATGCCTATGTTCAATATGATGCGCCCGGCGGCAAATATTACATCCGCGGCGGGGTGAAGAACCTCGGCAACGCGCTGTATCGCACCGATGGCCAGGAATTCAGCTCGGTCGGCAATATCCAGACGGTCTATTACGGCGATCCGCGCACCTGGAACGCCACGGTCGGCTTCCGCTTCTGATCGGCAACAGCGCGGCGTTGCCCGAGCAGCGCCGCGCCTGCTGACAAAGCCATCCCGAACCGCTAGCGTGGCGGCAATATCGGGGGATGGTCATGAAAAATATTGCATTTCTGCTCGTGTCGGCCGGGCTGGCGCTGGGCGCGCTGGCGCCTGTCGCGGCCGCCGAACCGCGCCAGGTCATCACCCACGAAAAACTGTGGATGATGAAGCGCGTCGGGGCGCCAAAGGTTAGCCCGGATGGCAAATGGGTGGTCTATGCGCTCGTCGAACCTTCCTATGAAAAGGAGGGCCAGGTCAGCGACCTGTGGATCGTACCGGCCGATGGTTCGGCCGCGCCGCGCCGGTTGACGAGCAGCAAGGCCGGCGAATCCGGCGTGAACTGGGCGCCCGACAGCCGCCGCATTGCCTTTGCCGCCAAGCGCGAAGGCGATGACGAAGCGCAGATCTATGTCATGGATCTTGCCGGCGGCGAGGCACGGCGGGTGACCAGCGTGCCGACCGGCGGCGCCAACCCGCAATGGCGGCCCGATGGCGGCGCCATCCTGTTCGAAAGCAGCGTCTATCCCGGCGCGATGGATGCCGCCGCCAACAAGCAGGCCGCCGCCGATCGCAAGGCGCGCAAATTCAATGTGCGAGTGTATGAACATTTCCCGATAAGATACTGGAACGAATGGATTGATGACCGGCGCCCGGCGCTGTTCGTGCAGGAATTGGCGCAAGGATCTGTCGCGCGCGATATCCTGTCGCCGACCATGCTGGCGCGCGCCGACGGCTTTGGCGGCAGCGCGCAGGGCGATGGCGGCGTCAGCCTGTCACCGCTGTGGAGCCCCGATGGCAAGGAAGTGCTGTTTACCGCCACGACCGAACGCTGGAACGCGGCCTATGCGCGGGTGAATTTCGGCTTGTACCGGATGCCGGCGGCGGGCGGCGAAGCTCGCCTCGTCACGCCGACCCCCGGCGACTATGGCGATGCCGCCTTCACCCCCGATGGCAAGACCTTGTTGTTCAAGTTCAACATGCAGGGCGAAGCGATCTATGATCTCGGCCGCCTCTACCGTGTCGCATGGCCGGCGGGCGGCGCGACGACCGCGGTAACCCCGGATTTCGACCGCGACGCCGAAAATTATGCTGTCAGCGCCGACAGCCGCAGCGTCTATCTGGTCGTGCCCGAGGCCGGGCTGACCAATCTCTACCGCGTGGCCGTTGCGGGCGGCAAACCCGAGATCGTGATTGCACCGAAAACAGGGGGCTATGCCGGCATCGCCATCGCCGAAAACGCCGCGGTACCGGTGCTGGTGGCGAGCTATGGCAGCGCGATCAACCCTGCCGAAATCGTCCGCATCGATCCGGGGGCCAGGGCACACCGCAACCTGACCAGCGTCAATGTCGCCGATGCCGCCGGCATCGATTGGGCCAGCCCCGAACATTTCTGGTTCACGGCAAAGAACGGCCGCCGCATCCACAGCATGATCGTCAAGCCGCCGGCTTTTGACGCGAGCCGCAAATATCCGTTGCTGGTGCTGATGCACGGCGGCCCGGCGGCAATGCACGCCGATGCCATCGGGCTGCGCTGGAACCCGCATCTGCTCGCCAGCGCCGGTTATGTGGTGTTGATGACGGATTACACCGGATCAACGGGTTATGGAGAAGAATTCGCGCGCAGTATCAAGCTCGATCCATTGCGCGGCCCGGCCAATGAAATCAACGAAGCCGCCGATGAAGCCGCGCGGCTTTATCCCTTCATCGACAAGGCCAATGCCTGTGCCGGCGGTGCCAGTTATGGCGGGCATCTCGCCAACTGGATGGAAGCGTCGACAACGCGCTACAAATGCCTCGTCAGCCATGCCGGCGAAGTCGATCTGCTCACCCAATGGGGGACCAGCGATTTCAGCTATGGCCGCGAAGTCGCCAGCGGCGGGCCGCCCTGGGGGGACAGCAAGGTTTGGCGCGACCAGAGCCCGATCACCTATGGCAAGGACTGGAAGACGCCGATGCTGCTGACCGCCGGCGAACGCGATTTCCGCGTGCCGATGGCCAACACGCTCGAAACCTGGGCGACGCTGCAGCGCCAGCAGGTGCCGAGCCGGCTGCTGATCTTCCCCGATGCCTGGCACTGGATCACCAAGCCCGAGGACAGCCGGCAATTCTATCGCGAGGTCGATGCCTGGCTGGCGCATTATCTGAAGGGTGCGCCGGCAGTGAAGGGCGGTCCGGTGGCGGCCAAGGAGCAATAAGGGGAGCAACAGTCGTCTCTCGCTTGTTGGGCGTTTATGCGCGCAGCCCCGGCAGCGCCGCCGCCAATCGCTCGATCGCTGCATCGATAACCGCATCCTGTTTGGCAAAACACAGGCGCAAGACACTGGTTATTGGCGCTTCGGCGTAGAAAGCCGATACCGGGATGCTGGCGACGCCGGCGTCGATCAGGCGGTCGGCCACCGTCACATCGCCCTGCGCGATCCCGGATGCGGCGAGGTCGATCGAGACGAAATAGGTGCCGGCGCTCGGCAGCAGCGCATAGCCTGCCGCCGTCAGGCCCACGACGAGCCGGTCGCGGGAGCGCTGGAAGCCGCTGCGCATCGCGGTGAACCACGCGCGGTCCTTGCCCAGCCCATGGGCGATCCCGGCCTGCAGATTGGGCGGCGTCGTAAAGGTGAGGAACTGGTGCGATCGTGCCAGCGCGCGGGTCAGCGGCGGTGCCGCGCACAGCCAGCCGATCTTCCACCCCGTCAGCGCAAAGATCTTGCCGCCCGAACCGATCTTCACGCTGCGATCCCGCAAGGCCGGCACGGCGAGGACGCTGATGTGTTCCCGGCCATCGAAGACGACATGTTCCCAGACTTCATCGCTCAGCACCACGGCATCATGGCGTTCGGCAAAGCCGGCGAGCAATTCGAGGCTGGCGCGATCAAAGGTCGAGGCGCTGGGGTTGAGCGGGTTGTTGATAATCACCAGCCGGGTTTGCGGGGTAAACGCCGCCTCGAGCATCGCCGCATCGAATTGCCAGTGCGGCGGGGTCAGCCGCACCAAGCGCGGGATGCCGCCGGCGCGCTGCACCAGCGGCAGATAGGCGTCATACAGCGGCTGGAAGAGCACGACCTCGTCCCCCGGCGTCACCAGCGCCAGGATCGCGGCGGCAATTGCTTCGGTGGCGCCCGAGGTGACGGTGACTTCGCTTTGCCAATCCAGTGCAACGCCCTGATGCGCGCGGTAGTGATCGGCGATCGCAACGCGCAGCTCGGGCAGGCCCGGCATCGGCGGGTACTGGTTGTTGCCGGTCAGCAGCGCGTCGGCCGCCGCCGCCAGCACATCGGGCGGCCAACCGCTGTCGGGGAAACCTTGCCCAAGGTTGATCGCACCGGTGGCCCGGGCGCGCGCCGACATGGTTTCGAAGATCGTCGTCGGCAGCGAGGCATAGAGCGGGTTCATGCGCGCAGTTGGCGCAATTCTTCGCGCCCGGTCAATCCGCCCCCTCCCGCATGGCCATGGGCGATGCTATCAGGCACGCATGAGCGCCTTGCCCCAGACCGACGCCGAAGCCCGCAGCGAACTGGCCCGCCTCGCGGCGGAAATCGCTGACCACAACCGGCGCTACCACGGTGAGGATGCGCCGACGATCAGCGATAGTGATTATGACGCGCTGGTCCGCCGCAACGGCGAAATCGAGGCGGAATGGCCGCAGCTGGTGCGCGACGACAGCCCGAGCCGCCAGGTCGGCGCCGCCGTTGCCGCCGGCTTCGGCAAGGTGACGCACAGCCGGCCGATGCTGAGCCTCGACAATGTCTTTTCGGATGACGAGGCGCGCGATTTCGTCGGTCGGGTGCGGCGCTTTCTCGGGTTGGGCGACGATGAACCCGTGGCGCTGCTCGCCGAAGCCAAGATCGACGGGCTGTCGGCGAGCCTGCGTTACGAAAACCGCAAGCTCGTTACCGGCGCGACCCGCGGCGATGGCGCGGTCGGGGAAAATGTCACCGCCAATGTCCGCCATGTCATCGGCTTGCCGCAGGTGCTTCCCTCCTATGCCCCCGATGTCGCCGAGGTGCGCGGTGAGGTCTATATGCTCAAGACCGAATTTGCCGCGCTCAATGCGCGCCAGGCCGCGGCGGGGGACAAGCTTTTCGCCAATCCGCGCAACGCGGCGGCGGGTTCGCTGCGCCAGCTCGATGCGAGCATTACCGCGACCCGGCCGCTGGGGTTCATCGTCCATGGCTGGGGCGAGGTCAGCCAGATCCCCGGCAACAGCCAGAGTGCGGTAATGCTGGCGATCCGCGACTGGGGCTTCGATATCGGTGATTTGCGGCGGTCGTGCGCCGATATCGACGCGGCGCTCGCCTTTACCCGCGAGATCGAAGCAAGGCGCGCCGACCTGCCCTTCGATATCGATGGCGTCGTCTACAAGGTCGAACGGCTCGATTGGCAGGCGCGGCTGGGGCAGGTGTCGCGCAGCCCACGCTGGGCTACGGCGCACAAATTCGCCGCCGAACAGGCGGAAACGACGTTGCTGGCGATCGATATCCAGGTTGGCCGCACCGGCGCGCTGACCCCGGTGGCGCGGCTGGCGCCGGTGACGGTGGGCGGGGTGGTGGTGACCAACGCGACGCTGCACAATGCCGACGAGATTGCCCGGCTCGATGTGCGGGTGGGGGACCGGGTGCGGGTGCAGCGGGCCGGCGATGTCATACCGCAGATTTTGGGCGTGGTGGCGGGGACGGGTGAGCGCAGCGCAGTCTTTGCCTTCCCCGAAACCTGCCCGGTGTGCGGCAGTCATGCCGTGCGCGAGGCCGGCGAAGTGGTGACGCGCTGCACCGGCGGGTTGACCTGTGCCGCGCAACGCAATGAACGCTTGCGGCATTTCGTGTCCCGGCTGGCGTTCGATATCGAAGGCCTGGGCAGCGAACGCATCGAACAGTTCGCCGCCGCCGGGTTGATCGCGACGCCGGCGGATATCTTCCGGCTGACGCGTGAGGCCTTGCTGGCGCTGCCGGGCTTCAAGGCGAAATCGGTCGATAATCTGCTCGCAGCGATCGCGGCGCGGCGCACGGTCGGGCTCGATCGCTTTCTCTACGCACTCGGCATCCGCCATGTCGGCGAAACGACAGCGCGCGACCTGGCGCGGGCGCTGGGTGCGGCCGAGGCGGTGCGCGGTGTGGCGCTGGCGGCGGCCGGCGATGCCGAAGCGCGCGGCCGGCTGACCGATATTGGCGGCATCGGCACGGTGGTGGCGCAGGCGCTGATCGATTTCTTCGGCGAACCGCATAACCTTGCGACCTTTGCCAATTTGCTGGCTTTCGCGACGCCGGAACCGCTGGCGGCGGCGCGGCAAACGGCGCTGACCGGACAGACAGTGGTGTTTACCGGTGCCATGATCGCGCTGACCCGCGATGAAGCGCGGGCGCAGGCCGAAGCGCTGGGCGCCAAGGTGGCGGGGTCGGTTTCGGCGCGCACCAACCTGGTGGTGGCGGGTGCCGATGCCGGGTCGAAACGCGCCAAGGCCGAAGCGCTGGGGGTCGAGGTGATCGACGAAGCGGCATGGCTGGCGCTGGTGGCGGCGGCGCTTTAGCAGCATCATCCGCTGCGCACTGCGACAAAGTGTCTGAAATGCCACGCTATGCGTTCAGTGCATGGCTCCTTTGCAACTTGCTGCACTGCACAATGTCATGAAACCGTCATATCTCCGACACCAGCGCCGGGAATGACCCCGGCGCGTTTTGAGGAGAATGACCATGAAGGTAGAACTTCAGGGCTATGAGCCTCGGCAGCGTCCGTTCGGCGATGCCGATGTACGCACTTCGGCTCCGGTCCGCGCTGTCATGCGCAAGACCCGGACGCAGCTTCAGCCCGTCCAGATGGACGCGCGGCTGTTTCACGCGCTCTAGCGCGCCTTTGTCAGTACCAGGCAGGGCCATTCGCCCCGCCGGTGCTGGCCGACCGGCACCAGCCCGTGCTGGCGATAGGCACCGCGTACCCGCAACGCCTGTGATTGCAGCAACCCGGCGAGGACAAGCACCCCGCCGGGGGCAAGCGCGCGCGCCACGTCGCGGCTGATATCGATCAGCGGGCCGGCGAGAATGTTGGCGATGATCAGATCATAGGGTGCGCGCTGCCACAGCCGCAGATGCTGCATGCCGGCAGCCTCGACGAGTTCGATGCGGCCGGGGCTGCGGCCTTCGCCCACATGATTGTCGCGGCAGTTGGCGCGCGTGACGGCGACCGATACCGGATCGATATCGCTGGCGATCGTCGCGGCCTTGCGCCAGCGCCGTGCGGCGCCGAGCGCCAATACCCCGGTGCCGGTGCCAAGATCGGCGATATTGCGAAAATTGCGGCGCTTGGCCGATCGGTGCATCGCCAGCAGGCAGCCATGCGTTGTCGCGTGCTGGCCGGTGCCGAAGGCCAGCCCGGCTTCGATGGCAAGACCGATATCGCCGATGCGCACGGCCCCCGCATGCGCCGCGGTGTGCACCAGGAAACGCCCGGCGCGCACGGGCTCGAGATTGCGCTGCGACAAGGTCGTCCAGTCGGCATCGGGCAGGGGGGCGAGCGCCAAATCCGCCGCCGACGGGAACAGCGCCGTGATGCGCGCCACCAGCGCCGCATCGGGTTCATCGGCGAAATAGGCGGTCATCACCCATGCATCGGGCTGGTCCGGATCGGGTTCCTCGACGTTCAGCGTCGGCGGATCGAGCAGGTCGGGGAAAACCTCGCCGATTTCGGGCATGGCTTCGGCATCGCGGCGGTTGCAGGCCAGCGTCAGTGCCCAACCATTATCGGACATAGCTGGCGCCGTTGATGTCGAGCGTGCTGCCGGTCAGCGATGGCGGCGCGTCGGTTGCCAGCCAGCGGATGGCTTCGGCGACTTCTTGCGGGTCCGCCACCTTGCCGAGCGGAATGTCGGCGAGCAGCTTGTCGCCGCCGCGGCTCGACAGATATTCCTCGGCCATGCCGGTCATGGTGAACCCCGGCGCCACGGCAAAGGCGAGGATGTTTTGCAGCGCATAGCCGCGCGCGATGGTTTTCGTCAGCGCCAGCATGCCGCCCTTGGCGGCGGCGTAATGCCAGTGCGCCGGGCTGTCGCCGCGATGGCCGGCACGGCTGGCGACGTTGATGATGCGCTTGTAGGCGGCCGGATCGCCTGCGCCGTCTCGGTTGGCACTACCCGTTTTCTGGAAATGCAGCACGGCGTGGCGGCACAGGTCGGCAGCGGCCTGAAGGTTGATGGCGTGGCTGCGTGCCCAGGTGTCGGCAAAGGCATCGGCGTCGGCAATATCGGCGTCTTCGAAGACGCCGGCATTGTTGACCAGCACATCGATGCGCCCGCCGCTCGCGGCGAGGGCCTGTTCCCACAGCGCATCGGCGGCGCGCGGTACGGCAAAATCGGCGGCGATGAGGCCGTCGCCCCCCGCGGTCGATTGCCCGATGACGTGATGCCCGGCAGCGACAAGCGCGCTGCGGGCGGCGGCGCCGATGCCGCGCGAGGCGCCGGTGAGAAGGATTGTAGCCATTCGCCTGCTTTGGCGCGACCGTTGCACAGTTGCAACAGCGCGCGCGGCGCGTTTTCCAAAATCCGGGCTTTGTTGCCGTTTGCAACTATCTGCCAGGGCATGTTTGCGTCGGAAAGCCCGGTGCAAATGTCGACAAGTTCGGCGCGGATCTGGCGGGCGCCGCAACCGTTTTCCCGGTGCCATCGATCGAAAGAACTTCTGTCTGCTCGCCTGTGTACTGCTGAAATTCTAGCGCGCTTGGGACAGCAACTGGTCGATTGCGGCCTTGGCGCTGGCGTGGCGACTCGCCCAATCGCCCTCGATGGTCACGGGGGTAATGCGGCGGATATTCATTTCATCGCGCACGACATTGTGAAAGCGTGTGCGCTGGTCGCCGCCAAACATGCGCGTGCCGTCGTTTATCCACGGCGTATCGGGTCGGAAAAGCAGATACAGATCGCCGGTTGCCGGTATCGCGCTGAGCAAGGGGTCGCGCCGACCGTGCAGCATGATCGCCCAGGCCGACGTCATGATGACATCGGTATCTTCGATGATGATCGGGGGACGATCGGCCGCCAGTGCGTCGCACGCCATCATGTGCCCGGCGGCGATATCGCGAAGCGCCGCGATGGTGAAATCGGTGCCGTGCACTTCAGCCCAGCTACGGCCATATTCGGGCATGACGACCCCGCCGAATTCCGTGGCAAGCAGCGGCGCCAGGCTTGATTTTCCGGTGCACTCGACACCGGTCAGCACAACGCGCCGGGTCATGATTGCGACACCCGAACGGCGCGATGCCATTGGTCCCAGCCCCAGCAGGCGATGCACAGGAACACCGCATACAGGGCTGTGGTGGCGAGCAGGCCCTGCGACGCATACAGGCCGACCGAACCGATGTTGATGACGATCCACAAGGGCCAGCTTTCGACATGGCGGCGGTCGGTGAGCAATTGCGCGACCATGCTCCACGCTGCGTTGCCGGCATCGAGCCAGGGGGCAGCGGCGTCGGTAAGCCGGCTCATGACCAGGCCGAGCGCCAGCGTGCCGATGCTGCCGGCAGCGAATGCCAGCCAGCGGCCACGCGGTGCCAGATTTCGAACCGGGACGGGCGCCATGCCGGTGCCGGCGCGCCGCCAATACCACCAGCCATAAAGCTGTGATGCCAAAAAGAAAATTTGCAGGCCCGCAGCACTATAAAGCCGCGCCTGCAAGAAGACGACAAAGTAAAGCGATACCATCACCACGCCGAAGGGATAATTCCACAACGAACGGCGGGCAATAAGGATGATATTGATCAGGCCAAAAACGGCAGCCGCAATTTCAAGTGATGACACGCGGTCTGCCGTTTTCGCAATGAGTTGTGCCGAACAAACACCGCCCCCTGCGTCCGGTTGACGCAGGGGGCGCGTTCGTCAGAAGCGGTAGCGAACCAGACCGCCGTAGGTGCGCGGCTGGCTGGGATAGCCCTGCAGCGAACCCGCCTGGGCAACGCCCGGGACAAGGGTCGTGATGAACTGCGAATCGGCGAGGTTACGACCCCAGACCGACACTTCCAGGCCCTTGGTAAGGGCCAGGGTGATCGACGCGTTGAGCGATTGTTCTTCACGCTTGAAGTTGAGACCCTGCGCGATCAGCACCGGGCTCGACCCGAAGTAATCGACGTGGAAAATCGCCTTCATCGTGTCGTTGATGTCGGCCGTGTAGGTCCCGCCGATCGTGTACGAGAATTCCGGGATGCCGGCCGGCCGCAGACCGCTCAAGTTGGTCGGGACGGTCGCGAAACTTCCGGGCTGCAGCGCCGTGCCGCCAATGAACGAATCGAACTTCGGATTGAGGTAGGTGAAGTTCGTCGTGATCGTCAGGTTCCTGATCGGCGACATCGTGGCATCGAGTTCGATACCCGTGGTCGACTGCTTTTCGGCGTTGCCGAGCACGAAGCCGGTACCGGTGAAGATGTTGCCCTGGAAACCGCTCAGCGATTGCTTGAACAGCGCCAGGTTGAACCCGAAGCCGTCGAACTGCCCCTTCAGGCCGATTTCATAGACTACGGCATTTTCCGGGTCGGCCGAGCGGGTGCCGGTCGTCAGGTTGTTGACAGCAAGGCCAGCAGTGCGGATCGGCGATGCTGCTGGCGCCGGGGACTGGGCCGGCGAACCCGGGATGAAGTTGATCGGCAACGGACGGCTGTCACGCGACAGGTTGACCGACGACGCCTTGAAGCCGGTTGCATAGGTGGCATAGGCGCTGAAATTGTCGCTCAGTTTGTAGGCAGCGCGCAGCGTGTAGGTGAACTTGCTGTCGTTGGTCCGGCCGTCTTCCACTGCGTTGGGGAAGTTGAGGAACGGCGGCAGGAACTGCAAGCCGCGCAGCCCGAGGAACGGATTGACAGCCGGGTTGGTTGCCAGGGTTGCCGGGACGCCGGCGTTCACGCCAGCGCGCACCAGGTCGAGACCCGAGAACACGTCGGTCGAAACGACATTGGCGATCACACGCTTGTTGTCGTGCGTGTAGTTGCCGCCCGCGGTCAGCGTCAGGCCGTCGACGGGTTCGAAATCGACCTGGCCGAAGATCGAATAGGCTTCGTTCTTGTAATTGTACTTTTCGAAGACACCTTGGCCCTGGGCGCCGAACGTGCCGGCGGGCGTTCCCGGCAGCAGCGCGCGCAGCGTTGGTTCCAGCGAGGAATAGGCGCCGCCGCTGAGGGCGTTGGCGTAATTCCTGAAATCCCGCCCGAAGGTCAGGTTCGAATCGATGTCGATCTTTTCGTTGAAGTAGAACCCGCCGATCAGGAAGTTGAGCGGGCCATCGAACGTCGAGGCCAGGCGAACTTCCTGGGTGAAGGTCTTGATGTTGGTCAGGTTGGCATTGTTGCCGATCAGATCGGCGCTGGTGAAATCGGAATCCTGGTTGGTGTCGGATTTGACGCGGCGATAGGCGGTGATGCTGGTCAGCGCGAGCGTATCGGACAGGTTCCAGTCAAGCTGGCCCGACAGGCCGTAGTTTTCGATTTTGTTGCTCGACGGAATGTTGCTGGCCGCAACGAACGCAAAAGGCTGGTTGCTGATCACCCGGCCACCGACGGCGCGCACGGCAGCACCGGTGGGACCATCGACGATATTGGCGGTCAGGCAGCAATTTTCGTCGATCTTGTCGTAATCGGCGATCAGGCGGATCTTGAAGTCTTCGGATGGCTTGAACAGGATCGAGCCGCGCACGCCCCAGCGGTCACGCTCATTGACCTCCTGGTTCAGGCCGACGTCGAAGCCATAACCATCGCGCTTGTTGAGGTTGCCGTCGATGCTGACGGCGATCGTGTCGCTGATCGGGCCGGTAACGCCGCCCTTGACGATGAGGGCGTTGTAATTGCCGTAGCTGACTTCGGCATTGCCGCCGAATTCGAACTGCGGTTCCGACGTGACGATCGAGATGATGCCGGCCGAGGCGTTCTTGCCGAACAGGGTCGATTGCGGGCCGCGCAGCACTTCGACGCGTTCCAGATTGGGCAGATCGCCGATCTGGGCGGCCGAACGCGAGCGATAGACGCCATCGATGAAGACGCCGACCGAAGGCTCGATCCCGGCATTGTTGGCGCCGTTACCAAAGCCGCGGATGATGAAGTTGGTGTTGGCCGAGCTTTGCAACTGGTTGACGCGCAGCGACGGCACCAGGGTCTGGAGATCCTTGAGATCGCGGATCTGTGACTGGTCGAGTTGCGCTCGGCTGGTTACCGACACCGAAATCGGCGTGTCCTGCAATGTTGCGGAGCGCTTCGACGCGGTGAC
>JBBRVH010000079.1:0-16361 GCA_038246995.1 Sphingomonadales bacterium | reverse complement strand
CCTTGAGGGCTGCGCGGTTGAGCGAGGTCTTCGCGTTGATCACAGATTTGGTTCCTTCACTAAAAACGGTTGCGCGATGAACGACATGACGGAATGTCACCCGGTGGGATGACGTTCAACCATGACGTATGTCCCTGCCCCTCAGCAGCGCATCGCTCCAGCCATTACGGCCTTGTTCTGTCTGTCGTTGAAACAGGGGGAGTCTGTAAAGGTTCAGCCGCCGCCAGCGTGCATTCGGGGGCGCGGTGTTGCAGCTTGGCAACAGGCGCATGACGGTATGATGACGCTGTTTCAGCGAGATTTCAGTCGCGTTCGAAAGCTTGCGGCGCCTGGCCGCCGGCATCGAGTGCCCGCACATAGGTGCGCAGCAGATCGCGCTCGGCGAGCTGGATATGGGGATTCCAGGTGTCGATGATGAGCACGGCGCGCAAGTTGTCGGAATGATTCCAGGCTTCGTGTTCGATGGTATCGTCGAAGGCAAAGGCTTCGCCCTCGACCCAGGGGCGGGTTTCGTTGCCGACGCGAAATTCGCACCCCGGCGGCACGATCAGCGGCAGGTGGACGATGGTGCGGATGTTGGTGGCGCCGGTGTGCGGCGGGATCTGCGTATGCGGTTTCAGCAGCGAAAAGAACGCCACCGGGCCGCGGCCTGCAAGATCGAACAGCGGTAGCGTGTCGAGCAGCGCCGCGGTTTGCGGGCAGCGCGCGCGAATGGCCACGTTATTGATACCGTGCTTGATGAGAAATTGCGCTGCCCAGGCGTCGCTGTGATTGAGCGGCGCCCATTGGTTGACCGGCGATCCCGGCGGATAGGCGACATAGGGCGCAAAGCCGGCATCGCCCGCCGCGAGCAGCGCCTGCAATTCGGCGCGGATGACCGGCGTGGCGGCTTCGAGCCGGGCCAGCCAGGGGAAATGGCTTTTGGCGAAATATTGTTCGGCGGGCAGATAGGGATAATGCAGCACCAGCGGCTGGTGATGATAAATGCGACGCCGGCCGAGCGATGCGTCGATGAAATGCCGGAACCGCCGCGAATCATCATCGGCGAGCGCATCGAGCGTCGGCAGCAGCGCCGTATCGAGCCGGGCCGCCACGGCATCGGTGGCCGCTGCGACGGCCGCGCGGGCATGCGACAGCCCGGCCATGAACCCCGGGCCCTGGCGGACATTGGGGTCGGTCGCGGCGAGCAGCCGGCGGTAGAGATCGAGCGCATCGTCCATCCTGCCCTGCGCTTCGAGCAGGCGACCCTTGCAGAGCAACGCGTGATCGAAATAGGGCTCGCGATCGAGCGCCTTGTCGAGCGCTTCGGCTTCGGCGGCCTGGTCCCCGGTCACGCTGTGCGCGGTCGACAGATTGTACCAGAGCAGCGGCGAAGCCGGATCGGCCGCCGCCGCGCGCGCCAGCAGGGCCGCTGCCGTGCGGGCATCACCGCGGCCAAGCGCCTGCAGGCCGGCAGCGTTCAGTTCGGCGGGATTGTCGCTCATTTCGGGTCTTCCGTCATCAAGGTGGCGGGGTCGACACGCACGCCGAGCCAGGTCATCCCCCAGTGGAGGTGCGGCCCGGTGGCGCGGCCGGTGGCGCCGACAAGGCCGATGGGTTCGCCCTGTGCCACGATCTGGCCGGCTTTCACGTCGATCCGCGAGAGGTGCATCATCACCGAATAAAGTCCGAGGCCGTGATCGAGGATGACCAGATTGCCTTCGAGCGCGAACGGCCCGGCGGCAAGCCTGACGACGGCCGGGGTGGGCGACAGGATCGGCGTGCCGGTGGGGGCGGCGATATCCATGCCGCCGTGCGGTGCGGCAGGCCGGTCGCCATAAATGCGCTGGGCACCGAAATTGGTCGAAATGCGCCCCGGCACCGGGCGGATGAAGCGGTTTTGCCAGAACGGCAGCAGCGACAGGTCGGCCCGCGCCGCCTTGACCGCGCCAAGCTCGCGTTCGCGCCGCGCGTCATATTCGGGGTTGGGCGGGCCGGGCATCGACAGCCGCGCCGGCAGGACATCGGTATCCCAGGCCTGCGCCGCGATGGTGACGGGCCAGCGCGCCGGGCGGCCATCATCGGTAGTCCAGGCGAGTAGCGCGGTGGCGCCGGCATCGCGGTCGATCCCGATCATGAAAGAACCATCACTGGTAATCGGCACCGGCTTGCCATCGAGTGTCAGGTCATGGCCGGGACGGGGCAGGCGGGTGCGCACCACGGCACCTTGGCGGGTGGCGATCGGTTCGGCAGCAGCGAACGGCAGGGGTGCCGCCGCCACCGTGGGGGCGGCCGCTGCAATCACCAGCGCCAGGCCGAATGCCTTCAAATCTCGCCCTTCGCCCGCTTTTCGGCATAGCGCGCCGTGGCGGCCGCGGCATCGGCATAGGCTTCCTGGAATTCATGGCTCCAATAGCGCAGCGCTGGCAGGGCGATCCGCTTGCCGGTGACGGCGCACAGCACATGATCGCCAGGCGACATCACCTCATAGGATCCGGACAGATAACGCAGCCGCGCCGGGCGACCCAATGAGGTGAGCATCTACAAAAGCCTTCCTGGTACCGGCACGCCGGTTGTCACCTGCGTATCGCCGTCGGCAAAGCGGATCGTCAACTGCGATTCGGCGCTGGCGGCGGCAGCGGTCGTAATCGGCCGGCCACCATCGGCGAGCACGATGGCATAGCCGCGGGCCAGCACCTGTTCGGGGCCGAGCGAGCCGAGCAAGCGCCCCGCCTCGCCCAGCCGCGCCGTGGCGCGCGCGGCGAGCGTGGCGACGAGGAACGGCCGCAACCGCACGCTGCCCGCGACCAGCCGGGCACGATCGCCGGCGATGGCCGCGCGTGCCGAACGATCGAGCCCGGCACCGGCCTGCACCAGGCTGCGGCCGGCGGCATCGCGGCGGGCGTGGATGAGCGCCGGGCGCAGCGCCGCGCCGGCCCCCATGGCGCGGCTTTGCCAGAAGGCGGCGCTGGCGCGCAGCCCGCGCGGCAGCCGGTCGAACAGATCATCGGCGCGCTGCACCGGCAAGGCAAGCAGCGCGCGTGGCGGCGGCAAGCGCCGGGCCAACGCTTCGGCGCGTTCGCGGCGCTGCGCCACCAGCCGCGCCATGGCGCGATCGATCCGGGCGCCGAGCATTGCCACCTGCGCGACCAGATCGGCACGCACCGGCACGGCGCGTTCGGCGGCAGCGGTGGGGGTGGGGGCGCGCCAGTCGGCAGCGAAATCGATGAGGGTGGTATCGGTTTCATGGCCGACGGCGCTGATCACCGGGATACGGCTCTCGGCGACGGCGCGGACGACGATTTCCTCGTTGAAGGCGGCAAGATCCTCGATCGAGCCGCCGCCGCGGGCGACGATGATGAGGTCGGGGCGCGGCACCGGGCCGCCCCCGTCCCTGGCCCGCGCAATCGCGTTGAAGCCGCGCACCGCATTCGCCACCTGCCGCGCCGAGGCTTCGCCCTGCACCGCCACCGGCCAGACGAGGACGGGACGCGGGAAGCGATCGGCGAGGCGGTGGAGAATATCGCGGATGACCGCGCCGGTGGGCGAGGTGACGACGCCGATGACGCGCGGAATGAAGGGCAGCGCCTGTTTGCGCTCCGGGTCGAACAGCCCTTCGGCGGCGAGCTTGAGCCGCCGCGCCTCGATCTGGGCAAGCAGCGCGCCGACGCCGGCAGGCTCCATGCGTTCGACGACGATCTGGTATTTCGAGCGGCCGGGATAGGTGGTCAGCTTGCCGGTGACGATGACTTCCAGCCCGTCTTCGGGGCGGAACGCCAGCGAGGCGGCATGGCCCTTGAACATGACGAGATCGACAACGGCGCGTTCGTCCTTGATCGCGCCATACCAATGGCCCGACGGCTGGCGCCGGAACCCCGACAATTCGCCGCGCACGCGCACCTGGCCAAAGGCGCTTTCGACCGTGCGTTTGAGCGCGCCGGCGATCTCGCTGACCGAATATTCGGGGGTATTGCCCGGCAGGGTTGGTTCATCATCCACAATACTGTCATAGAATGGCGCGACGAACGGGGGAAGGGCAGGTTGAAGCGCCTGCCGATACTGCTAAGGACGCCCGCATGACCGTGTTTCCCGAACCCTTCGATATCCTCGTGCTCGGCGGCGGTGGCCGTGAACATGCGCTGTGCTGGAAACTGCGCCAGTCGCCGCGTACCGGGCGGCTGGTCTGCGCCCCGGGCAATGCCGGAATCGCAGCGGTTGCGGATTGCATCGATCTTGCCATTTCCGATCCGGCGGCGGTCGCGGCCTATGCCGTCGAACAGGGTTTCGGGCTGGTTGTCGTCGGCCCCGAAGGCCCGTTGGTGGCCGGTGTCGTCGATGCGCTGCGCGGCGCCGGCATCGCGGTGTTCGGCCCGACGGCGGCGGCGGCACAGTTGGAAGGTTCCAAGGGCTTCACCAAGGATCTGTGCCGCGCGGCCGGCATCCCCACGGCGGGCTATCGCCGTTTCGCCTCGGGCGCCGATGCCCATCACTATGTCGCGGTGCACCCGCTGCCGGTGGTCATCAAGGCCGATGGGCTGGCTGCCGGCAAGGGTGTCACCGTTGCCGAAAGCAACGAGGAAGGGCTGGCGGCACTTGCCGATATTCCCGGTGCCGTGGTCGTCGAGGAATGCCTGACCGGGCCCGAAGCCAGCCTGTTCGTCATTACCGATGGCACGACCGTCCAGGTCTGGCCCTCGGCACAGGATTACAAGCGCGCCTTCGATGATGACAGTGGCCCCAATACCGGCGGCATGGGCGTCATCTCGCCGGCGCCGCGGTTGACCGAAGCGCTGCTCAAGCGTGCGCTCGATGAAATCGTCACCCCGACGCTGGCCGCGCTGGCGGCGTCGGGCACGCCCTATACCGGGGTGCTGTATGCCGGGCTGATGCTCACCGCCCAGGGGCCCAAGCTGATCGAATATAATTGCCGCTTCGGTGATCCGGAGGCGCAGGCGCTGCTGCTGCGGCTCGATTCGGATCTTGCCGAGTTGCTGCTCGCCTGTGCGCAGGGCCGGCTCGCCGAAATTACCCCGCGCTGGTCGACCGAAAGCGCCGTCACCATCGTCTATGCCGCCATGGGCTATCCACGCACCCCGATTACCGGCACGGTCATCGAGGGTGTCGAGGAGGCAGAGGCCCTTGGCGTCACCGTCTTTCATGCCGGCACGGCGCGCGCCGCCTCGGGCAAGCTGGTGGCTGCCGGTGGCCGCGTGCTGGCGCTGTCGGCGCTCGGCCATGATATCGGCGAGGCGCGCTCGCTCGCTTATGCCGCTATCAGAAAGATCCGCTGGCACGGCGGCTTTTATCGGCGCGATATCGGCAAGCAACAAGGCCGGGCTTGAAAAGGGGACCGATCGTGGAAATGAGTGAACGCCAGCAGCAGTTTTCGGGCACTGGCGAGGTCCGCGCCGGCCAGGAGATCGATCTTGCCCGCCTGACCGACTGGATGACGGCGCACGTCGACGGCTTTGCCGGGCCGCTGACCATCAGCCAGTTCAAGGGCGGCCAGTCGAACCCGACCTACAAGCTGATGACGCCGAAACAGAATTACGTGATGCGCAGGAAACCGCCCGGCGTGCTGTTGCCGTCGGCGCATGCCGTCGATCGTGAATACAAGGTCATCACGGCGCTGCACGGCCAGGGCTTTCCGGCGCCGCGCACCTTTGGCCTGTGCACCGATAATGACGTCATCGGCACTTGGTTCTACATCATGGACTGTGTCGAGGGCCGGGTGATCTGGGACGCGACCTTCCCGACCGTGGCACGCGCGGACCGCCGTGCCTATTTCGACGCGATGAACCAGACGATGGCCGATCTCCACATGATCGACGTCGAAAAGGCCGGCCTTTCGGATTTCGGCAAGCCGGGCAATTATTTCGCCCGCCAGATCGGCCGCTGGTCGAAACAATATCTGGAAGACAAGGACGCCGGCGTCGTGCCGTCGATGGAAAAGCTGGTGCGCTGGCTGCCCGACAACATTCCGGCCGGCGATGAAACCAGCGTCGTTCATGGCGATTACCGCTGCGACAACATGATCTTCCACCCGACCGAGCCGAAAGTGCTGGCGGTGCTCGATTGGGAGCTGTCGACGCTGGGCCACCCGCTCGCCGATTTTTCCTATCATCTGATGATGTACCGGATGCCGCCGTCGGCCACCACTGGCCTTATCGGCAATGATCTGGCGGCGCTCAACATCCCGACCGAGGATGAATATGTCGCTGCCTATTGCGCCCGCACCGGCCGCGACGGCATCGCCAACCTCGATTTCTATGTCGCCTACAACATGTTCCGGCTGGCCGGCATCATCCATGGCATCCGCGGCCGGGTGGTGCGCGGCACCGCCGCCAGCGCCCATGCCAAAAAGACCGCCGAAGGGGTGGAACTGCTCGCCGACCTCGCCTGGGAACAGGTGCTCAAAATCAGCTAGGGCCGGGCGGCTGGCATCACCGGCATTTCGGGCACCGGTGTCATGCCGCGCCGCAGCGCCACCATGGGCGCGCCGCTGCCGCCGCCGCTGCGGACGAAATGGATATGGGTGATATCGGGCGCAAAGAACATGCCCCAGGTCCATTCGATCCAGACGCGCAGCTTGCGGCCCCAGGTCGGCAGCAGCAGCAGATAATAGCCGCGCCACGCCAGCCAGGCCGCCAGCCCGGCAAAGCGCACCCCGAAAATCTCGGCAACCCCGTTCAGATGCCCGGTGGCGGCCATCGCCCCGCGCGGGGTATAGCGGAACGGCAGGGCGCTGCCCCCTTTGGCCAGGGCCACCAGGGTATCGGCGAGTTGTTTGGCCTGGGCCACGGCGAATTGCGCGGTTGGCGGGCAGGCAGTGCCGGTGGCGGCATTTTCGGCACTGGCGCAATCGCCCAGGGCCCAGACATTGGCCAGCCCCAGCACCGCAAGCGTAGGATCGACCTTCAACCGGCCGCGTTCCAGTTCGGCGCCGATGTGCGCCAGCAGGCGGTTGGGGCGGTTGCCGATCGTCGCCACCACTGTCGCCGCCTGGATGCGCCCGCCATCGGCAAGATCGGCCCCTTCGGCATCGATCGACGCCGCCGCTGCTTCCAGCCGGACTTCGACACCGCGCCGCCGCAACTGGCGCAGCGCCGCCGCCCCCAGCTTGGGGACCATTTCCGGCAACAGCCTTTCGCCATTGTGCAACAGGCTGACCCGCGCGCTGTCGCTCATCGCGTGCGGGAAATATTTGCCGATCCCCTTGATGCAGTCGATCATGGCGCCGGCAACCTCGACACCCGAAAAGCCGCCGCCGATGACGAGGAAATGCCCGAGCAGCCTGCGCCTTTCCGCATCGGGCTCCAGCTCCATCGCCGCCAGCCGGCGCAGCACGATGTTGCGGATATGCAGCGCATCGCCGACCGATTTGAGCGGCAGCGCATGGTCGGCCATGCCGGGAATCAGGTCGAGCCGGGCGCGGTTGCCGACGGCAATCACCAAATGATCGAACGCCAGACGACGCTCCCCGACCAGCGTCGTGGCGACCAGCTCGCGCGCCGCCATGTCGATCGACGACACCGCCCCCATGACGAACCGACCACCGCGCGCCACATCGATGACTTCGCGCAATGGCGCGACGGCATGTTCGGGAAAGATGCTCGCCCCGACCACTTCGGGCAGCAGCGGATTATAGGTGGTATGGTTTTCTTCCGACACCAGCACGACGTCCCAGCCGCCCGGCAGCCGGCCCATCAGGCGTTTCGCCAGGGTCGCGCCGGCAAAGCCGCCGCCGATGATCGTGATGTTCGGCATCCGCCAATCTCATCGGCCAATTCGCCCGCGACGGAAGCCCATGCGGGCGGGCACGTCGTGCCAATCCCAAGATCGCGCACATCAATGGCAAGATTCGACAAATTGCCGCGCCCGGTGGCGCTTTCGGCCGGCGATACAGTGTTTCGGGTTGCTTAACCAGCAAGCGCACGCCACGAGTGGCGCCCTCAAGATAAACGCGGAGACGAAATCCCGATGCGCAAATGGCTGGCCCTTGCCGTGACACTGGTGCTGGCCGGCCTTATTGGCTGGAAGGCCGCGCAACCTCCCGCGCCGCTGCCGGCGTCCGCCCCCGCCGACCAATTCTCGGCCGTTCGCGCCATGGCCGATGTCCGCGCCATCGCCAGCACGCCGCACCCCACCGGATCGGTCGCCAATGCTGCGGCGCGCGGGCACCTTGTCGAACGGCTGCGCGGGCTGGGCTTCGTCGTTCGCGAAACCAGCGTCGAATTGCCCGAGCGCGCCAAAAAACGCATGCGCAGCTGGCGGCTCGACAATGCCGAAACGGCGCGCGCCACCAACATCATCGCGCTGCGCCCAGGGCGCGATCCGGCCGCCCCGGCCGTCGCCATGATGGCGCATTATGACAGTGTGGCCGATTCGCCCGGTGCCGCCGATGATGCCGCCGGTGTCGCCTCGGCGCTCGAAATCGCCCGTGCCATCCCGCGCGCAGCACAGGCGCGAGACCTTGTCATCCTGCTGACCGATGGCGAGGAAGTCGGCCTTGTCGGCGCCCGCGGCTTTTTCGCCCCCGGTACGGCCGGCGATCCGCTGGCGGCGCGCATCGGTGCGCTGGTCAATCTCGAAACCCGTGGCGGCGGTGGCCGTGCCTTCATGTTCGAAACCGGGCCGGAAAACGGCAATCTGATCGATCTGTACCGCCGCCACGTCACAAACCCCTCGACGACATCGATGGCAGTCAAAGTCTATCAATTGCTGCCCAATTCCACCGATTTCACCCCCGCCGCCGCGCGCGGCATCACCGGCTTCAACTTCGCCTTTTCGGGCGATGCCGGCATGTATCATTCGCCATTGATCACCCCCGATACCGTCGAACAGGGCGCTATCCAGCATCTCGGCGGCCAGGGCCTCGATATCGTCCGCGCCCTTGTCACCGCCGATGCGCTGCCGGCGCCGGCGCCCGACGTGGTGTTTTCCGATGTCCTGGGGCAGTTCACCATCGCCTATCCGCCGGCGATCGGCTGGCTGTTGATCGGCATTGCCGGTGCCTTGATCCTGCTCGCCGGCAGACGCGCTGACACGCGCTTCGCTGCCATCGCCGGCGGCGTGCTCGATGCCGTTATCTTCACGACCGCGGTGGGCGTATTGCTCTATGTCGGCAACCTGTTGTCGGGGGCCGATGCACCGGGCAATTATTACGACCGGCTGGCCGCATTGCCCCGTCTCGAAGCCCAGGCGCTGCTGCTCGGGATCGCCGCCCTCGCGCTGTCGATGGCCATCATCCCGCGCCGTCGCAGCCTGTGGGACGGCTGGCTCGGCCTGGCGCTGATCAACCTCGTCATTGCCGTCGCCGCGCAGATCATGTTGCCCGCGGCCGGGCCGGTGTTCACCTGGCCGTTGCTCCTCGCCGGGCTCGCGATGGCGCTGACGGCGCGCGCCGCGCGGGCCGGGATCATCGCGGCGGCGGCCGTGGCGATCGTCGGCGTCGCCTGGCTCGGCGGCTTTGTCCATGCCGTCATGCTCAGCGTCGGTGGTGACATCCCTTCGGCCGCCGCTGCCTTTGCGCCGATGACGCTGCTGTTGCTGTGGCCGCTGCTGCCGCACCCGGTGCCGCGCCGGGCGCTGCTGGTCGCGACGCTGGCCCTGGTGCTCGCCGCCGGCGCCATCGCGCTCTGGGTCAGGCTCGATCCCGTCGCGGTATCGGTTCCGCCCTGGCCGCCAAGCGGTTGATCGGCGGCTGGGGCCCGCGGCCGTTTTCTACGCCACCATCCCCGGCACGATCCGCACCGGTGTCGCCAGCACCTTGTCGACCTTGCGGCCGTCCATATCGGCGATTTCGAACTTCCAGCGTTTCAGCGTGAAACTTTCGCCGGTTTCGGGCAGGTGCCGCAATTGTTCGAGGACGAAGCCGGCGACCGTTTCATAATCGCGCGCATCGGGCAGGTCGAAACCCAGCCGGTCGGCCATTTCATCGGCCGGCAGCGCGCCTGAAAACAGCCAGGAACCATCGTCGCGCTCCACCGCCGGCGGATCATTGGCATCATCGACATCGCTGCGAAATTCGCCGGCGATCGCCGCCAGCAGGTCGGCGGGCGTGACGATGCCTTCGAAATGGCCATATTCGTCATGCACCAGCGCGATCGGAATATCGGCATCGCGCAGCACGGCGAGCGCATCGACGGCATCGACGACATCGGGGATCACCGGCGCCGGACGGGCGAGGGCTGCCAGGTCGAGCGGCCGGCCCTCGATCAGCGCCTGCACCACGTCGCGCGCCTGCAGGACGCCGATGATGTCATCGACCGTGCCGCGCGCCACCGGCAGGCGCGTATGCGGACTGGCGGCAAGATGCGCACGGATTTCGGCGTCGCTCATGTCGGCATCGATCCAGTCGACATCGCCGCGCGGCGTCATCACGCCGCGCACCCGGCGGTCGGCAAGACGCATGATGCCTGAAATCATCTGGCGCTCGCTTTCCTCGATCACGCCGGCGGTTTCGGCTTCCTGCACCACGCTGCGCAATTCTTCCTCGGTGACGCGGTTGTCGCCGTCGCGGACCTGGCCGAGCAGCTTGAAGACCGCGGCGCTCGACCGATCGAGCGCCCAGACTGCCGGGGTGGCGATGCGGCTGACGATCTTCATGATCGGCGCCACGAACGAGGCCAGCTTTTCGGGGGAACGCAGCGCAAATTGCTTGGGCACCAGCTCGCCGATGATCAGCGACAGATAGGTGGTCAGCACGATGACGACGGCAAAGCCGATTTCTTCGGCAAGCGCCGGCTTGAAACCGAACCAGGCGCTCAGCCGCTGGCCGACCGGCAATGCCAGCGTCGCGCCCGAATAGGCACCGTTGACGATACCGACGAGCGTGATGCCGATCTGCACCGATGACAGGAAGCTGCCGGGGTTTTCCGCCAGTTCGAGCGCCGAGCGCGCGCCGCGATGGCCCGCGGTCGCCAGCCCGCGCAGGCGTGGCCGCCGCGAGGAAACAATCGCCATCTCCGACATCGCGAAGAAACCGTTGAGCAGGATGAGCGCCATGATGGTGGCGGTATCCAACCAGGGGAAAGGCTGCATCGGCTCCAAAGGGCAGCGCGGGGCTGTGCTGCCCGCTCATCCTCCCCATAGAGGCAAAGCGGCGCAAAGCGAAGGGGGCATGAGTGGTGGTGGCCGCTGTCGTTCATCGCGCGGTCACCCGGCGTTGCTAAGGGGGTGCCATACCGCGTACTTCGATCTATCGGCGGCAGGATTTCAACAGGAGACTCCACATGGCAGTCAGCAGCAAGATCACCCTCGCCCTCATGGCCGGCACCCTGGCGCTGGCCGGGTGCGTCACCGATCCCGATACCGGCCAACGCGGCGTCACGCGTGCCGGGGGCGGTGCGCTTGCCGGTGCCGGCGCGGGCGCCTTGCTCGGCGCCTTGCTCGGTGGCCGCAACAATCGCGCCGAAGTATTGATCGGCACCGGCATCGGCGCGCTCGCCGGCGCCGGCATCGGCAGCTACATGGACAAGCAGGAGCGCGAACTGCGCGCCCGCACCGCCAACACCGGCATCGAAGTCGAGCGCCAGGGCGACGAGATCAATCTCAAGCTGCCGTCGGGCATCAGCTTCGATTTCAATTCGGCGGCGGTGAAACCCGAATTCCGCCCGGTGCTCGACCAGGTCGCGCAGACGCTGGCGTCGTACCAGTCGACCTTTGTCGATATCTCGGGCCATACCGATTCGATCGGATCGGATGCGGTCAACCAGCGCCTGTCGGAACAGCGGGCCAGGGCGGTGGCGGATTATCTCGGCTATCAGGGCGTCAATGCGGCCCGGGTGGCGACGCGCGGCTTTGGCAAGACCTATCCGATCGCGTCGAACGACACCGATCAGGGCCGTGCCGAAAACCGCCGTGTCGAAATCAAGTTGTCGCCGGTGACCCAGCAGGATTACAATGGTGCCGGTCAACAGCGCCCGGGGACACCGCCGCCGCGCCGCTGAAGCGGCTCAGTCGAACTTGCCGCCGCGCACGACATCGACATCGCTGGTCAGCAACATCAGATGATGGCTTTCCAGCAACGGCGCCAGCCGGTCGATGAACGTGGCGGCATGGTCGGCGCTGGTGATGGCCAGCATCATCACCTTGGCGGTGGCGCCCGATAACTGGTCGTCCCGCCAGCGGCCGTGCGCGCCGGCACCCCCCAGCGTCGGCAGCAGCGTGTAATGGGTGATGCCGGCCTCGCCGGCAATCTTGACGATCGCCGGGATCAACGGGGCATCGGCCAGCACTTCGACACGGCGGCGGCTGAAGGTCTTGGTCATCGCGCGGTCATCCCGGGGCAATCACCGGAAACAGCCGCGATGCCAGCCAGGCATAATAGCCGATCCCGATGGTCAGGTTGAAGGGAAAGGTGACGGCCAGGCTCATGCCGAGATAAAGGCCGGGGTCGGCCGCGGGCAGCGCCAGCCGCATCACCGCCGGAACGGCGATATAGCTGGCGCTGCCGGCCAGGATGCCGAGGGCGGCCGCCGACCCGGCGGACAGGCCGAGTTCGATGCCCAGCATGACCCCCAGCGAGCCGTTGAGCAGCGGCAGCACCAGTGCCAGCACGATCGTGCGCAATGTCAGCGCCCGCCGGTCCATCAGTCGCCGTGCCGCGATCAGCCCCATGTCGAGCAGGAAGATGCACAGCATGCCGCGGAACAGCGTGTCGAACACCGGGGCGATCGGTTCAAGGCCGGGCTTGCCGGCAACCAGGCCGATCAGGAAGCTGCCCAGCAACAACACGACCGAGCCGTTGAGAAAGGTTTCGTGGAGCAGGCCACCGCGCGGCGCCAGATTGTCCGATGCGCTGCCGCGCGCCAGCAGCAGGCCCGAAATGATCGCCGGGGTTTCCATCACGGCCAGCACGGCGACCATATAACCGGCAGCGGGCATGCCGGCATGACGCAGGATCTCGCTGCCGGTGGCAAAGGTCACGACGCTGACCGAGCCATAATGCGCCGCCACCGCCGCCGCATTGATGCGATCGAGCCCGCCCAGCCGGCGCAACAGCCAGAACGTCGGCAGCGGCAGCAGGAATGACAGCATCAATCCGGCGCCGCCCGCCAGCAGCATGTCGTGGGTGAAACCGGTTTCCGCCACTTCGCCGCCGCCGCGCAGGCCGATCGACATCATCAGGTACAGCGAAATACCTTTGGCCACCGCTTCGGGCACCATGAGATCGGACCGGCAGAACGCCGCCAGTGCGCCCAGCAGGAAGAACAGCACGACCGGCTGCAGCAGCGCTTCAATGGCCATCGAAGCGGCATCGCTGGCAGGCGCTGGGCGATCCAGCCGCGATCGTTGCGGACGCGGACGTCATCAACCGCGCAACACCGCGCCGATCCGCGCCGCCGCTGCGATAACCCTGGCCGATACCGCCTCGATTTCCGCATCGGTCAGCGACTTTTCGGTGGGTTGCAGCGTGACTTCGATGGCAAGGCTGATCTTGCCGGCGCCAAGCCGTTCGCCGGTGAAGCGATCGAACAGCTTGACGCCGCTGATCAGCGCCTTGTCGGCCCCGGCGACGGCGCGCAGCAGCGCATCGGCGGCAAGGCCTTCATCGGCAACAAAGGCGAAATCGCGGCTCAATGCCTGCAACGCCGGCGGGGCATAGGCGCCGCGACCCTTGCGGCCGCGCGCCGGCGGCAGGGCATCGAGATAGACTTCGACCGCCGCCACCGCGCCCTTGACGCCGAACGCCGCCAGCGTTGCCGGATGCACCATGCCGAAATCGGCGAGCGCCACCTTGCCGAGCAGCAGCCGCCCGGCGCGGCCCGGATGCCACCAGCCATGCGCCGGGGCGGCAACCGTCAGCCGATCGACGGGCGCGCCGGCAGCGGCGAGCGCGGCGAGCGCTTCGGCCTTGGCATCATAAGCATCGAACGCCGTGGCGGCGCCGCTGCGCCAGTCGCGCGCCCGGGCTTCGCCAGCCATCAGCAGCGCCAGCGTCGGGTGCTCGCCGTCGGCATGATAGCGTTGGCCGAGTTCGAACAGGCGCACCCCGGGCTGGCCGCGATCGGCATTGCGCTTCGCCGCTGCCAGCAGGCCGGGGAGCAGCGACGGCCGCATCGCCGCCATATCGGCCGAAATCGGGTTGGCGAGCGTCCAGGCGGCGCCGCCAAAGGCCTCGGCCTCGGCGGGGGGCAGGAAGCTCCAGGTCACGGCTTCGTTGAACCCACGCGCCGCCGTGCCACGGCGCAGCTTGCGCTCCAGCTTTTGCGCCGGCGTGGCGGTCGGCTTGGCCACCCCTTCGGCGCGCGGCAGCGGCGTTGCCGGCACGCGGTCGAGGCCGTGGACGCGGATGACCTCTTCGACCAGATCGGCTTCGCCATCGACATCGCGGCGCCAGCTTGGCACGCTGACCTGCCACGGCACAGCTTGGGTGACGCCAAAGCCCAGCCGGGTCAGGATCGCCGCCTGTTCGTCGGCAGCGACATCGATTCCGGCGAGCCCCATGACGCGTGCCGGGCGGTAGGCGACGCTCTTGCCCGCCAGCGGCGCGGCGCCGGCGCGGGTCACCTCGCTCGCACTGCCGCCGCACAGTTCGAGAACGAGATACGTCGCGACCGCAAGGCCTTCATCGAGGAACGCCGGGTCGACGCCGCGTTCGAAGCGCGAGCGGGCATCGCTGGTCAACAACAGCTTCTGGCCGGTGCGGGCGATGCCATCGGGGTCGAAATAAGCGCATTCGATCAACACATCGGTGGTGGTTTCGGCACAGCCCGAGGCCATGCCGCCCATGATGCCGCCGATGTCGTGGACCTCATGGTCATCGGCGATGACGGTCATGCCGGCATCGACGCTGTAGGTCTTGCCGTTCAGCGCCACGACCTGCTCGCCATCGCGCGCCTTGCGGGCGACAAGCGCGCCCGACAGCCTGGCACGATCATAGACGTGCAGTGGCCGCCCGATGTCGAACATCACGAAATTGGTGATATCGACGAGCGCCGAGATCGGCTTTTGCCCGATGGCTTTCAGCTTTTGCTGCAACCAGGCCGGCGACGGACCATTGGCCACGCCCGACACGGTGCAGCCGAAGAACGCCGGGCAGCCCGCCGGATCGTCGGTACGAACGTTTGGCCCGGCGCCGCTGCGCGCGACGTCGAAACTGGCAACCCGATACGCCTCGGTGAGCGGTTTCAGCCGGCCGATGCCCAGCGCCGCCAGATCGCGCGCAATGCCGCGCACGCCCATGCAATCCTGGCGGTTGGGGGTGATCGCCACGTCGAACACCGGGTCGCCGATGCCGGCATAATCGGCATAGCGCGCGCCGACGGGGGCATCGGCGGGCAGCTCGATGATGCCGTCATGTTCTTCCGACAATTCGAGCTCGCGCATCGAACACATCATGCCGTTGGAGGTGACGCCGCGGATGGCGGCGACCTTCAACGTGATGCCGCTGCCCGGTACATAGGTGCCCGGTGCGCCGAACACGCCCTTCATGCCGGCGCGGGCATTGGGGGCGCCGCAGACGACCTGCAACGGCTCGCCGCTACCGGTGGAGACCGACAGGACCTGCAACTTGTCGGCCTGGGGGTGGCGTTCCGCGGTCAGCACTTCGGCGATGGTGAAGGCGGCAAGCCTGGCCGCCGGATCGTCGATGCCATCGACTTCAAGGCCGAGCGAGGTGAGCGCGACCGAAATCGCCTCGACCCCGGCGTCGGTGTCGAGATGCTCCTTGAGCCACGAGAGGGTGAACTTCATGCGCCCACTCCCCCGGAAAGCGTCGGCACATCGAAGGCCGAAAAGCCGTGGTGCTTCAACCAGCGCAGATCGGCATCGAAGAAGGGCCGCAGATCGTTCATGCCATATTTGAGCATTGCCAGCCGGTCGATGCCGCAGCCGAAGGCAAAGCCCTGATATTCATCGGGGTCGAGCCCGCAGGCAGCGATGACGCGCGGGTGGACCATGCCGCTGCCCAGCACTTCGAGCCATTTGTCGACATCGCCCGCGGCGGCCGGCTTGCCGGTTTTCGACGAATAGCCGACATCAACTTCCACCGACGGCTCGGTGAACGGGAAATAGCTCGGGCGGAAACGCAGTGTCACGTCATCGACTTCGAAGAACGCCTTGATGAAGGTCTCCAGCGTCCAGCGCAGATTGGCGAGGGTGACCGACTTGTCGATGACCAGCCCTTCGACCTGGTGGAACATCGGCGTGTGGGTGGCATCCGAATCGCTGCGATAGACGCGGCCGGGCGCAATGATGCGGATCGGCGGCTTTTGCGTCATCATCGTGCGGATCTGCACCGGGGATGTGTGGGTGCGCAGCAGCATCTTGCGGCCCTGCGCATCGGTATCGGGGAAATAGAAGGTATCGTGCATCGCCCGCGCCGGATGGGTTTCGGGAATGTTGAGCGCGCTGAAATTATGCCAGTCGTCCTCGAT
>JBBRVH010000078.1:0-16490 GCA_038246995.1 Sphingomonadales bacterium | reverse complement strand
GGGCGTACACATCGGGGGCCTTGGCGCCATAGATGATCTCGCCGGTCGAAAAGATCCGCGGCGCCACGATCACGCCGGCGCGCTGCATTTCGGCGGCGGCAAAGATTTCGGCGGCGCGGCTGGACGGGTTGTGGATCGTCGTGGTGCCAAGCGCGAGGTTCTGCAGCATCGACCAATTCTGTTGCGGCACCAGCTCGTCGGTCCCCGCCGGGCCATGGGCATGGGCATCGATCAGCCCGGGGATGATGGTCTTGCCCGCGGCATCGACGGTTTTGGCGCCCGCCGGGATCGCCACGGCACCGCGCTTGCCGATCGCGGTGATGCGATTGTCGGTGATGATGATCGTGCCATCGTCGATGATGCCGCCATCGGCCGCCGCCATGGTGACGAGCCGCGCGCCGACCAGCGCGATGATGCCGCGCGGGCGATCGGCCGTCACCGGCATGGCGAGCGACACGCCGCTGGTCGGCGGCACGAACTTGCCCGCGCCTTCAGCCGCCGGAGCGCTGGCGAAAAGACCCGGCGCCGCGACGCTGTAGAGCGTTGGCCCGATGCTCCAGTTCAAG
Organism: Sphingomonadales bacterium; assembly: GCA_038246995.1. Classification (GTDB taxonomy): domain Bacteria; phylum Pseudomonadota; class Alphaproteobacteria; order Sphingomonadales; family Sphingomonadaceae; genus Sandarakinorhabdus. Next base: position 15,924 of record JBBRVH010000078.1, on the reverse strand, counting down.
GTGGCGCCGCCCTGCGACCAGCCGATGAAATCCGCCCCGCCGCTCGACACCCGGGTTACCGGCAACGCCCCGCCCTTGGCATCGACCGACACCGCCTGCGCGCCGGGCAGCAACGGCATCACAAAGGCTTCGTAATTCTGCCGGAACGCCAGCGCGCTGCCATCGGGGGCGACCTGGTACGCCGTGACGAGATCACCCTCGGCATGGACCCGCCGCGCCTCGCCATTGCGGTCGGTCGACACCAATTGCCGCTTGCCGCCGCTCGAAACGGTCATGAACACCCGGTCGTTGTTGCTGCCGAAATGCGGTTCGGACCCGCCCGCCACGAGCCGCACCGCCGTCCCGCCTGTCGCCGCAATACGCCACGCCCCGGCATTTTCCGCCCACAACGGCGACGTGACGCCGCCGCCATCGCCGCGTTCGAAGACAATGGTCGCGCCATCGGGCGAAAAACGCGGCCGTGCATAGTGCCCCGGCGCGCTTGTCACGCTGCGCGGCAGGCCACCGGCCGCTGCCACAGTACGGATCGAACCCAGCCCGCTATCGCTCCATTGCACGAAAACGATGCTCCTGCCGTCACGCGACCACGACGGGAACAGCTCGAAATCACCCCCGTTGGTCAGCCTTTTCGGCGCACCGCCCGCGACGGCGCGCACATACAGCTTGCCCAGGCTTTCGAATACCACCGACTTGCCATCGGGCGACACGCTGGTGAAGCGCACCATCTTCGTGGTGAAACTGTCGGGCGACACCGTCACCTGCGGGTGCGGGCCATCGATAACCCCGCGCGTATCATCGATGCGGAACGGAATCTCGCGGGCATTGCGGCCATCGCCATCGACGCGGCGCAGCTTGCCGCCGGCCCAGAACACCACCGATTTGCCATCGGGGGTCCACGCCATGTCGGGGTAGACGCCGGTGACGGCCCAGGTTTCCTGCACATCCTGGTCCATCGCGTCGTAAATCTTGCGCTCCACCCCCGATGCGAGATCACGGACATACAGCTTCGACCGGGCCCGTTCACGGCGCACAAAGGCAATGATCTTGCCATCGGGCGACGGCGTTGGCCGCACCGAGCCGCCGGGGCCGCTCGCCACCGTGCTGATCTCGCCGCTTTCGAGGTCATAGCGTTCGATGTTGAACAGATCGGTGTTCGAATCCTGCGCATATTCGAAGATCGGCCCGCGGGTGATATTGCGGCTGTAATAGATGCCCTTGCCATCGGGGCTGAACACCGGCTCGCCCAGTTCCTTCTGGTGCTGGTCATTGGGCTTCTTGACCAGCGCGACGCCACCGCCGCCGCTGGCGTGATAAAGCCAGATTTCCCCGGTGCCGAGCGAGCGGCCCGTGGTGAAATGCTTTTTCGCCGCGATGAAACGGCCATCGGCGCTCCAGGACGGCTGGTAGAGCAGACGGAAATCTTCCTTCGTCACCTGGCGCTTGTCGCTGCCATCGCGGTTCATCACCCAGATATTGTCACCGCCGCCGCGATCGGAGGTGAAGGCGATGCGCTTGCCATCGGGTGAAAAGCGCGGCTGGATTTCATAGGCCAGCCCTTCGGCAATGCGCGTCGGCGTGCCACCGGCGATCGGCATGGTGTAGATGTCGCCGAGCAGGGTGAACGCCAGCGTGCCGCCATCGGGCGATACATCGACATCCATCCAGCTGCCTTCGTCGGTCACCACCGGCACCTGCCGCACCATCGCCCCCGGCGGCGCGTTGACATCCCATTTCGGCGGCTTGGCCGGGGTCTGGGCGGCGGCGGGCAGCGACGTGAGCAGAACGGCAAGGACGCTGGCAACGCTGGATTTCATGGTCGTTTTCACTTTCCCCGGGTCATCCGCCAGCCTAGCCGCGAAAGTCGCCCGACAAAAGCGCTTGCCGCCGGCTGGTGCGGCGCGCGGACGCGGCGGGCGGGCGCCCGAGGCCATATCCGCACTGGTCAAAGCCGCCGGTCCGGCTTACGCCAGCGGAAAAAACGGGGGATCAACGATGCGCCAACTGCTTTTGATCGCGGCGCTGCTGGGCAGCACGGCCGCCGATGCCAAGGGCTTTCGTGCCGATATCGTGCGCACTGCGCATGGCATTCCGCATATCACGGCACCCGATTTCGGCGGGCTCGGCTATGGCGTCGGCTATGCCTATGGGCAGGACAATCTGTGCCTGCTCGCCGAGGAATTCGCCACGGTCGCCGGCGAACGCAGCCGGCATTTCGGCCCGGCGAACAGCGCCACCCTCGGTTTCCAGAGCGTCGACAATGTCGCGTCCGATGTGTTCTTTCGCGCCGCCATCGATCTTCCGGCGTTGCAGGCGCAGTGGCGCCGCGCCGGCCCGCGCGAGCGGGCGCTGTTCAACGGCTTTGCCGCCGGCTGGAACCGGCTGCTGCGCGATCTCGGCGCGCAGGGCGTGCCCAGGGAGTGCCGCGGCAAGGCCTGGGTGCGGCCGATCAGCCTCGATGACCTGCTGCGCCTCAACGAAAAACAGATGCTGCTCGCCGGTTCGCTCGCCTTTGCCCCGGCCATTGCCAACGCCGCTCCGCCGGCCAGCGCCAACGCCGCTCCGCCGGCCAGCGCCAACGCCGCTCCGCCGGCCAGCGCCAACGCCGCTCCGCCGGCCAGCGCCAACGCCGCTCCGCCGGCCAGCACTACCGCCGCTCCGCCGGCAGGCCAGACAGCGCTGGCGATCGATGTGCCGACCGAATTCGGCCTTGGCTCGAACGGCTGGGCCTTTGGTGCCGAAAGCACCGCCAATGGCCGCGGGCTGGTTGTCGGCAATCCGCACTTCCCCTGGTTCGGCTCGGCGCGCTTCTGGCAGATGCACGCCATCGTCCCGGGCAAGATCGATGTCATGGGTGTCGGCATCGGCGGCACGCCCTTCCCCACGCTCGGCTTCAACAAGGATGTCGCCTGGACGCACACCGTCACTGCCGCCCGGCACTTCACCATCCATGCCCTCGCCCTCGATCCGGCCGATCCCACGACATACATCATCGACGGCAAGCCCGAGAAGATGACGATGCAGGCGATCGACGTGCCGGTGCCTGCCGGCATGCAGCCCATCACCCGCACGGTGTACGCCACCCGCTTCGGCCCGGTGGTGATGGCGCCCGTCGCCGGCCTCGGCTGGAGCAAAACCACCGCCTATGCGCTCAAGGAAGCCAATCGCGGCAACCAGCGCGGCCTCACCGCCTGGCTCGGCATCGCCACGGCACGCAACACCGGCGACGTGCGCCGCGCAGTGGCAACCACCCTCGGCATCCCCTGGGTCAACACCATCGCTGCCGATCGCGGCGGCAATCTGCTCAGCCCGCGCGTCGCCGCGCGCTTCGTGCTGCTCGATGGCAGCAAATCCTCCTGTGACTGGACTATCGCGCGGGGTACACCGGTTGCGGGGCTGATGCCGGCAGCCGATCAGGCCGTGTTCGCGCGGCGCGACTGGGTGGCCAATTCCAACGACAGCTATTGGCTGACCAACCCCAAGGCGCCCGCGCGCCCGCTGTCCCCCATCCTTGGCAGCGCGCAAAGCCTGCGCACGCTGCGCACCCGTTCGGGGCTGCTCGAGATCGAGCGCAACCTCGCGGCCGGCAGGATCACGCCCGAAACCGCAAAAACCATGGTCTTTGCCAACAAGAGCCTCGCTGCCGAACTGGCGCTGCCCGCGCTCATCGCGCTGGCGGAAACCGACCCCGCCCTGGCACCGGCCGCCGCCGTGCTCAAAGGCTGGGACCAGCACTTCGACACCGACAGCCGCGGCGCGTTCCTGTTCCACAATATCTGGATGAAGGCGCAGAACCTGCCGGGCCTGTGGGCGACGCCGTTCCGCCTTGCCGACCCGGTCAACACGCCGAACACGCTGGCGACCAGCGGCGAACAGGCGGGCAGATTGAAAGCGATCATCGCCGGCGCGATGGCGGCTGTTACCAAGGCCGGCTTTGCGCTCGATGCCCCCTGGGGCGAGGTGCAATGGGCGCCGCGCGGCGGTGAAAAGATCGCCATCCATGGCGGCGAGGGCGATCATGGCGTGCTCAATGTCCAGCGCAGCGCGGCGGTGCCGGGCGGGCTGAACCCCGTCCACGGTTCCAGCTACATCCAGGTGGTGACCTTCGACGACAAGGGCCCGGTGGCCGATGCCGTGCTCAGCTATTCGCAATCGACCGACCCGACATCGCCGTGGTTCGGCGACCAGACGCGGCAATATTCCCGCAAGGAGTGGAACCGCCTGCCGTTCAGCAAGGCCGAAATCGCCGCGACAAGGCTCGGTGATACGCTGAAGTTGCGCGAATGATCGTCACGGCGGGGGCTGTTTCCCGATGTGTGCCGCCAACCACGCGGCGGCCTGCCCCGGTGTCTGCTTGTCGGCATCGCGATCGACCTGCCAATTGGCCTCGCGCATCGCGGTGACCGGGATCGCGCCATCGAGCCCGCGCAGCCGCGCCGCCAGATCGGGCCGGCGTGGGCCGACGAGCAGCAGCGCATCATAGGCCGGCAAGGCGCCGCGCGGGTCGGTGAGCAGCAGCAGATCATCGGCGGCGATGCGGCCATCGCTGGAAAACGCCGTGATGACATCGGCTTCGCCGCTGATCAGCGCGCGGACCATCAGCGTCGGGGTGAACGAGGTCAGCCGCGCGAACCTGAGGCCATAGACCGCCTGCAACGACCGCCATTCGGCGCGCGACTGGAATTCGGTATCGGTCGCCAGCCGCAGCCGCGGCGCGCGCACCGCCAGGTCGGCAAGGCTTTCGATGCCGAGGCTGCGGGCATCATCGCGGCGCATGGCGAGCGCATAGGCGTTTTCGAAACCCAGCGACGCCGCCACCACCACCTTGTGGCGCCTGGGCAGATCAGCCCGCAGCCGCGCCAGCATCACGTCGCGCGGCGCCGGCGCCGTCTGGCCGAGCGCATTGTCCCACAGCGTTCCCGAATAATCGACATAGACATCGATATCGCCCGCCGCGAGCGCCCGGAACGCCACCGCCGACCCCAGACCCGACCGCACCACCACCGGCAGCCCCTGCGCCCGCAAGCGATCGGCGATCAGTTCGGCGAGGATATATTGTTCGGAAAAGCTTTTGGCGCCGATGACCACCGGGCGCCCCGCAGCCGCCGGCGCCTTGCCCTGCCAATACCAGCCAAGCACCCCCGCCACCAGCGCCACCAGCATCACCAGCCCGAGCAGCGCCTTTTTCCAGCGCCGTTCCGCCAGCCCGGTTTCGGCCCGCCACAGCGCCATGTCGACGATGATGGCGAGCAGGGCGGCGGCGATGCAGCCGGTGACGACCAGCGCCCAATCCTCGATCTGCAGCCCGGCGAAAATCAGATCCCCCAGGCTTTTCTGCCCCACCGTCGTCGCCAGCGTGGCCGCACCGATGGTCCAGACCGCCGAAACGCGCAACCCGCCCATCACGATCGGCGCGGCAAGCGGCAGTTCGACATGCCACAACCGCTGTTGCCGCGTCATGCCGATGCCATCGGCCGCATCGATGGTTTCGGGCGGCACGCTCGCCAGCCCGTCGATGCCGCCGCGCACCAGCGGCAACAGCGCATACAAGGCCAGCGCCAGCAAGGACGGCAACAACCCCAGCGCCGGCACGCCGAACCCCGCCAGCCGCTGCGTCATCCCGCCGATAAGCAGCAACAACGGGTAGAACAGCGCCAGCAGCGCCAGCGACGGGATGGTCTGCACCACCGCCGCCGCCGCCAGCACCGGCGCGCGCAGCCGTGGCCGCGCCACCATCAGCATCACCAGCGGCACCGCGACGATGATCGCCAGCGCCAGCGCGGCCGCACTGACCCCCAGATGCGCCGCCAGCCGATCGGGCAGCATGGCGATCGCCCGGCTCCAGCGGGCGTCTAGCATGCCGAATCCGTCCGCCCCAATGCCGCCAGCCGCTGCGCCTGGTCGAGCGGCGAGGCGATCAGCGCGATGACCGCCGGGTGCGCGCTGGCCACCAGCGCCGCCGGCCTGCCATCGGCAACGATGCGGCCCTTGTCGAGCACCACGACGCGTTCGGCGCGCAACAGCGCATCGGCCAGATCGTGCGTCACCATGACCGTCGTCAGCCCCTGGTCGCGGTGCAGCGCCACCAGCCGATCGCCCAGGCTGGCGCGGGTTTCGGGATCGAGCGCGCCAAAGGGTTCATCAAGCAGCAACAGCCGCGGCGCCGCCGCCAGCGCCCGTGCCAGCCCGACCCGGCTCGCCTGCCCCCCCGAAAGCTGGCGGGGAAAACGGTCCCCGAAATCGCGCGGCAGTTCAACGAGGTCGAGCAGGGTGGCAACGCGCGCCGCGATCGTCACGCGATCCTGGCGCAGCAACCAGGGCACGGCCGCGATATTTTCCGCCACCGTCCAGTGCGGGAACAGCCCGACCCCCTGGCTGGCATAGCCGATGCCGCGGCGCAGTTGCGCCGGCGGCTGGCCGGAGACATCGGCGCCGGCGATGCGCACCACGCCGGCATCGGGTGTGACCATGGCGTTGGCGAGGCGCAGCAAGGTCGTCTTGCCGGCACCCGATGCCCCGGTCAGCGCTACAAAGCTGCCCAGCGGCAGGCTGAGCGAGACATCATCGATGATCGTCGTGTCGCCGCGCCGCACGGTCACCCCGGCATAGGCGAGCATCGCATCGGTAACGGAAGCGGGGGCGGGCATCGCTGCGGACAGTGGCGGCTCCCGCGCGCCGGGGCAAGCGCGGCGGCCAAGATGACATTTTGTGGACACTCTGGTTTGTCGCCACGGTTTATTGCTAGTTGGGGCCATGAAGCTTCCCCCTCCCATCGTCGTTTTCCTTGGCGCACTGGTCGCCGGCGCCATCGCGGCGCTGGGTTTCGAGCCGATAGCGCTGTGGCCGTTGACGCTGGTCGGCGTGACGATGCTGGTCGCGATGGTCGATACCGCGGCCTCGCCGCGCCGGGCGGCCCTGCTCGGCTGGGGCTTTGGCGTCGGGCATTTCGTCGCCGGGCTGGGCTGGATCGCCACGGCCTTCACCTTCCAGTCGAAGATGCCGCCGGTGCTCGGCTGGGTGACGGTCGTGCTGCTGGCGATGTTCCTCGCGCTTTATATCGGGCTGGCGGCCTGGCTGGCGCGGCGCCTTGCCAGCGACGCCGTGGCGCGGGTGCTGATGCTGGCGGCGGCCTGGATGCTCGGCGAATGGTTGCGTGGCTGGGTGCTCAGCGGTTTTGCCTGGAACCCGCTGGGGTCGGCGTGGCTGTCGGCGCCCGGCATTGCCCAGCTTGCCGCCGGGGGCGGCGCGCTGGCGTTGTCGGGGCTGATGCTGATCGCCGGCGGCGCGCTGTGGCTGATCGTGCGGCCGAACAATGCCATTACGCGGCGCCTTGCCGGTGGCGGCATGGTGTTCGGCGTCATGATCGCCGCCGCCATCGGCAGCGGCCAGGAAAGATCATATTATTACCCCGATGCGACCAGCCTGTTCGTCGTGCAGCCCGATATCGGCCAGGATGTGAAATATGATCCGGCGCGTGAAGACGCCCATCTCGAAACCTATCTGGAACTGACCCGCACCGCGCTTGCGGCCGCTGCCAACAACCCCGGCGATGCCTTTGGTCGCTCGGCCGAAGTCGATGCCGCCATCGCTGCGCGCGAATTCGACAAGCTGGCACCCGATGCCGCGGAAACGGCCACGCCCGGGGCAACGCCGGCGCTGTCGACAGCGCCCGCCGCAAGCGCACCGGCCCCCGCCGCTACCGAAGCCCCGGCTGAGACCACCACTGATACCGCCCCTAAAACCGCCGCCGCTGCGCCCGCCGCACCGGCCGAGAATGCGACGGCAGCGGCGCGGCCCGGCGCGCTGGTGATCTGGTCCGAATCATCGGTGCCGTATCTGGTGGAGGAAGACGCCGCCGTCCGCGCTCGCCTGGCGGCCGCCATCGGGCCCGGGGACTTGCTGCTGTTCGGTGGCGTTGCCGCCAATCGCGCCGCCGATGGCAAGCTGGTGTCGCTTACGAACAGCCTGTTCGTGCTCGATGCCAAGGGCAAGCTGCGCGGTCGCTATGACAAGGCGCACCTGGTGCCGCTTGGTGAATATGTGCCGGCACGATCGTTGATGACCGCCCTGGGTGTCGCGCGGCTGGCGCCCGGCGATCTTGATTTCAAGCCCGGCCCGGGGCCGCGCAGCCTCGACCTGCCCGGCTTTGCCCGGGTCGGCGTGCAGATCTGCTATGAAATCATCTTTCCCGGCGCGGTTGTCGACGCCGCGAAACGACCGGGCTGGATCGTCAATATCTCCAACGATGCCTGGTTCGGCCCCGCCGGCCCGCCGCAGCACCTGGCGCAGGCACGGCTGCGCGCCATCGAGGAAGGCCTGCCGATCGTGCGCGCCACGCCGACAGGGATCAGTGCCGTCATCGACGCCAATGGCCGCATCGTCGCGTCGGAAGCGCCCGGCAAGATCGGGGTCATTTCGGTATCGCTGCCGCCGCCGCTGCCAGAGACGCTGTTTGCCCGTTTCGGCCACCAGACGACGCTGATCTTCGGGCTGCTGCTGGCCGGGCTGGCCGTGGTGATCGACCGCCGGCGCCGGATTTTCACCTGATCCGGCAGGGCCTGCACGCGGCAGCGGCCTTCGTTTCTATCATATAAAGCTATCTTTATACCCCTTGCATGCGCTGTCGCTGCGCCCTAGACGCGGTGGGATTTCCTTTTGCGGATGGATTTTTCTCGATGGCGCGCTCTTCGTTTCTGTTCACCAGCGAATCGGTCTCCGAAGGCCACCCCGACAAGGTTGCCGACCAGATTTCGGATGCCATCGTCGATCTGTTCCTGTCGAAGGACCCGCAGGCCCGCGTGGCATGCGAAACGCTGACGACCACGCAACTGGTGGTGCTGGCCGGCGAAGTGCGCGGGCAGGGCATGATCGATGTCGAAGGCAATTGGGCGCCGGGCGCTCAGGAGGAAATCCAGAAGGTCGTGCGCGAAACGGTCAAGCGCATCGGCTATGAACAGAGCGGTTTTCACTGGCAGAACCTGCATTTCGAAAACCATCTCCACCCGCAATCGGCGCACATCGCCCAGGGTGTCGATGAAAGCGGCAACAAGGATGAAGGCGCCGGCGACCAGGGCATCATGTTCGGTTACGCCACCGACGAAACACCTGATTTCATGCCGGCCACGCTGTATTTCTCGCACAAGATCCTCGAGAAGATGGCGGCTGACCGCCACAGCGGCGTCGCACCGTTCCTGGAGCCCGATGCCAAGAGCCAGGTAACGCTCGCTTATGAAGACGAAGTGCCGGTTCGCGCCACGGCGCTGGTGGTTTCCACCCAGCATGCGCCGGGCTATTACTGGCACAACAACGAAGGCGATCCGGCCAAATACGCCATTTTGCGCGATTATGTGCTGTCGGTCTTCCACGCCGTGCTGCCCGACGGCTTCATCACCACTGACACCGTCATCCACGTCAACCCGACCGGGCGTTTCGAAATCGGCGGGCCCGATGGCGATGCCGGCGTGACCGGGCGCAAGATCATCGTCGACACCTACGGCGGTGCCTCACCGCACGGCGGCGGCGCCTTTTCGGGCAAGGACCCGACCAAGGTCGATCGTTCGGCGGCGTATATCACCCGCTACCTCGCCAAGAACATCGTTGCCGCCGGCCTTGCCCGCCGCTGCACGATCCAGTTGAGCTATGCCATCGGCGTTGCCGAGCCGCTGTCGGTCTATGTCGATCTGCACGGCACCGGCACGGTCGCCGAAAGCGCCATCGAAGCCGCGCTCGCCAGCGAAGCGGCGATCGGTTTCCGGCTGACGCCCAAGGGCATCCGCACCCATCTCGGCCTCAACAAGCCGATTTACCAGCGCAGCGCCGCCTATGGCCATTTCGGCCGCACGCCCGATGGCGATGGCGGTTTTTCGTGGGAAAAGACCGATCTGGTCGAAAAGCTGAAGGCGGCCGTCGCCTGAGGTTAGCCTGACACTGGCGTAAAAACCATCCGTCACCCCCGCGCAGGTGGGGGTGACGCGTTTATTGCAATGCGCCCGGCAATTGCTGCCGATCAGCGATAGACCAGCGCCGCATCGCCCAGGTCGATCGTCGGAAACACGGTCCGCTCGGTCCAGTAATCCTGGCTGTGGCGCCATTCGGGCTTCGATCCGGCGCGCGGCAACAGGTGCATGCCACGCTGCAGATAGCCGCTGTTCATGTTGTCGGGCTCGATCCACGGCCCCAGCACCATGTCGGCATCTTCGGGGCGCAGCGCCGGGACGACCGAGCCGACGCCAGTGGCTTCCATGTGCGCCAGCAGCCGGCAGACGAAATCGGCCACCAGATCGGCGCGCAGGGTCCAGCTGGCGCGAAAATAACCGAACACCCAGACCATGTTGGGCACCCCGGTGAACATCATGCCGCGCCAGGTCACGCACTGGCCGAAATCGAGCGGCTGGCCATCGATGCTGAAGGCGATGTCGCCGAGCGGGCTGAGGTTGAAGCCCGTCGCCGCCACGACCAGGTCGGCGGCAAGCACCTCGCCCGATTTCAGCGCGATCCCGTCGGCCGTAAAATGGTTGATCTCGCCGGTGGCGACGCTGGCCTGGCCGGCGCTGATGCCGGCAAACAGGTCGCCATCGGGCACGAACGCCAGCCGCTGCCGCCACGGCCGGTAGGTCGGGGTGAAATGGCGCATGTCATAACCTTCGGGCAGCAGCGCGCGCACCCCTTCGATCAGTTCGGCAGCAACCAGATCGGGCTCTTCATGGCAGCGCCGGGTGATATCGGCCTGGGCGAAATTGCGCTCGCGCCGCGCGATATCATGGATGATGTCGTCATCGACCTCGAGCAGCCGCAGCTTGTCGACCAGTTCATTGGCGTTGAGCCCCGGCATGAAATAGGTGGGGGAGCGCTGCAGCATGGTGACATGGCCCGCCGTCCCCGCCATCGCCGGCACGATCGTCGCCGCGGTCGCGCCCGAGCCGATGACAACGACGCGCTTGCCGGTATAGTCGAGCCCTTCGGGCCATTCCTCGCTGTGGACGATCTGCCCCGTGAAATCGGCCATGCCCGGCCATTCGGGCATATAGCCCTGGCGGTGGCGGTAATAGCCCTGGCACATCCACAGGAAACCCGCGGTGAAATGTCGGGCCTCGCCGGTATCGGTGCGCACCGCCGTGATCGTCCAGCGCTGCGTGTCGCTCGACCATTCGGCGCTGGTGATGCGATGGCCGTAGCGGATGTGGCGGCCCAGATCATTCTCGTCGATGACCTCGCCGAGATAGGACTGGATTTCGGCCGCCGTGGCGATCGGCGGGCCGACCCAGGGCTTGAAGCGATAGCCGAAGGTATAGAGATCGCTGTCCGACCGGATGCCGGGGAAATTATGGGTCAACCAGGTGCCGCCATAGCTGCCTTCGGCTTCGAGGCAGACAAAGCTGGTGCCCGGGCGCTGGTGGCGCAGATGCCAGGCGCCGCCGATCCCCGAAATGCCGGCGCCGACGATCAACACGTCGAAATGCTCGCTGGCAACAGTCATGGCACGTCTCTCCCCATCATTTCGTCTGTTCCTGGCACGCTCTGGCGGCATGGCCTTGATCGATATCAAGCGCGTGGTGCTTTTCAAATGCAAGCGGCTGCGGCATGGGCAATGGCAATGACGCCCGATCCCGCCTCCATCCGCCGACTTTACGGCCGCCGCACCGGCCACAAGTTGCGCATCGGCCAGGCGGCGCTGGTCGAAGAATTGCTGCCGCGCCTTGCCGTTCCCGACACCGGGCCGCTCGGCGCCGCCGGCCTGTTCGGGGACGACCGGCCCTTGTGGCTCGAAATCGGCTTTGGCCGTGGTGAACATATGGCGGCGCAGGCGGCGGCCAACCCCGACGTCGGCATCATCGGCGCCGAACCCTTCATCGATGGCGTCGTCGGCGCGTTGCTCGAAGTCCGGGATCGCGATCTGACCAATATCCGCCTGCACAATGGCGATGCGCTCGATGTGCTCGACCGGCTGCCCGATGCCAGCCTCGACCGGGTGTTCCTGCTCCACCCCGACCCCTGGCCCAAGGCGCGCCATGCCAAGCGGCGCTTTGCCAATCCCGGGCCGCTGGCGATCGTTGCGCGCGTGCTCAAGCCCGGCGGGGAATTCCGGCTCGGCACCGATCACCCGGTCTATTGCCGCTGGGCCATGCTCCAGATGGCGGCCTCGTCCGATTTCGACTGGCTGGCCGAAACCCCTGCCGATTTCCAGGTCCGCCCCGATGATTGGCCGCAGACGCGCTACGAAGCCAAGGCGCGGCGATTGGGCCATGAAGTCTGGTATTTCCGCTACCGCCGGCGCGCGGTCACCGCCTGATGGCACGGCTGCTCGCCTGCTGGGAGCTCGGCCTCGGCAACGGCCATATCAACCATCTGGCGTCGGCGGCGCGCGGGCTGGCCGCGTTGGGCCATGAAAATTGGCTGGCGTCGCGCGATGTGGCGACCGCCCGCGTCCTCGCCGACCGTCCCTTCGCCGGCGTGCTGCAGGCGCCGCTGTGGACCCGGTCGATGGTGTCGTCGATGACCTACAGCTATGGCCAGGTCATCGCCGACGGGGGCTTTGCCGATGATGACGGGCTGGCCGAACTGGTGCGCGCCTGGCTGACATTGTTCGATCTGCTCGCGCCGGCCGGCATTTACGTCGAACATGCACCGGCGGCACTGTTGGCGGCGCATGTCGCGCGGCTGCCGTCGGCCGTGATCGGCACGCCCTTCACCTGCCCGCTGGTCACGCGCCCGATGCCCGAACTCGCGCCCTGGCTGCCCGAAAGCGCCGCCCGCCGTGCTGGCGCCGATGCCGTGCCCGACCGGGTGATTCGCAGTGTCTGCCGCAGCTTCGGCGCGCCCATGCTTGGCGGCGTCGCCGATTTGCTCGCCACGGCGACGCCGTTCCTGGCCAGCTGGCCCGAGCTCGATCCGTACGGTGGACGGCGCGATTCGGCCTTTTACGGTCCGCTCGAAGGCATCGGTGCCAGCGCCCGGCCCGATTGGCCGGCCGCGCGCGGCCCCCGGATTTTCGTGTATGTGCCCTTCGACCGCCAGATCGCCGCACCGATCGCCGAGGCATTGGCGCAGCGCGGCTGGCCGGTCGTCTGGGTCAGCACGGCCCCGCCGCCGTTCGACCTGCCGGCGTCGATCCACCACGAAGTCGAGCCAGTGGATACCGCCGCCGCGCTGGCCGATGCCACGCTGGTCATCCACCGCGGCGGCCATGGCCTCGCCCTCGATGCGATTCGCGCTGCCTGCCCCCAGGTGATGCTGCCCGATCGGGTGGAAGCGCGCACCCATGCCCTGCAGGTTGCGGCGCGCGGGCTGGGCCGCCTGCCGCCCGAATGGAGCAGCGCCAGCATCGGCGCCACGATCGATGCCATGGTGCTGCGCGACGCCCCCGAAGTCGCCGCCTGTGCCGCCGCCGCCGCGCGCCACGCCGATTACGACCCGTTGGCGATGGGCCTGCAACTCGGCCGTGACATGGCGACAGCCTTGCGGATTGATTGACCAACCGGCAGCAGCGCTATAGCCGTTGGCACCATGACGACAACCTATCTCGATTTCGAAAAGCCCGTGGCCACTATCCAGGGCCGTGCCGCCGATTATCGCGCTGCCGGTGATGAAGCGGGGGCCAAGCACGCCGAAGGTGCGGCGCGGCGGCTGCTCGCCGAAACCTATGCGCGGCTGACGCCATGGCAAAAGACCCAGGTCGCCCGCCACCCCAACCGCCCGCACTTCGGTGACATGGTCAAGGCGCTGGTCGAGGATTTCACCCCGCTGGCGGGTGATCGCGCCTTTGGCGAGGATTTCGCCATCATCGGCGGGCTCGGCCGGCTGCGCGGCAGCGACACCCCGGTGATGGTCATCGGCCATGAAAAGGGCAACGACACCACGACGCGGGTGAAGCATAATTTCGGCATGGGTCGCCCCGAAGGCTATCGCAAGGCGATCCGGCTGATCGAGATGGCGAGCCGTTTCAACGTGCCGGTCATCACGCTGGTCGATACTGCCGGCGCCTTTCCCGGCCTCGATGCCGAAGAACGCGGCCAGGCCGAAGCCATCGCCCGCGCCACCGAAGCCTGCCTTGCCGCGCAAGTCCCCGTCATCGCCGCGATCACCGGTGAAGGTGGTTCGGGCGGCGCCGTGGCGCTGGCGGCGGCCGACCGGGTGATCATGTTCGAACACGCCGTCTATGCGGTCATCTCCCCCGAAGGCTGCGCCAGCATCCTGTGGCGCACCGCCGACAAGGCCAACAACCACGCCCCCGAAGCCGCCGAGGCGATGCGGGTGACGGCGGCCGACCTGAAAAAACTCGGCGTCATCGATACCATCGTGTCGGAGCCGCTGGGCGGCGCGCACCGTGACCCGGCGGCGGCGATCACCTCGCTGTCGATGGCGCTGGCGGCCGAATTGACGCCCTTGCTCGCCATGGACCCGGTGGCGCTGCGCCGCGCCCGTCGCAACAAGTTCGTCGAAATGGGGCGGCTGCTCTAGGTCGTGACGCTCATGGCGCATTAAGGCTGGTGTCGTTACATCGTGTTCATGCGTTATTCCTTCCTCCTGCTCGCCCCCTTGCTGTTCGTGCCCCTGATCGGCGCCACCGGCACCGCCCAGAATGCCGCCGGCCTGTCGGCGAGTGACCGCGCCGAAGGCGCCAAGGCGCACCCGCAACTCGTCGCGCAATTCGGCGGCGCCTATGAAGGCCCGCAGGCCGCCTATGTGCGCAGCGTCGGGCAACGCATCGCCATGCAATCGGGGTTGGCGACGCGGCCGGGCGATTACACCGTCACCTTGCTCAATTCCAACGCCAACAACGCCTTCGCCATCCCCGGCGGCTATGTCTATGTCACCCGGCAATTGGTCGCGCTGATGAATGACGAGGCCGAACTGGCGTTTGTGATGGGCCATGAAGTCGGCCATGTCGCCGCCCGCCATTCGCAAAAGCGTGAACAGCGCGCCGGCCTGGTCGGGCTCGGCGCGGCGCTGCTCGGCGCGGTTACCGGCTCCAGCATCGTCGGGCAAATCGCCTCGACCGGCGGCGGGCTTTATACACTCAGCTTCTCGCGCGACCAGGAACGCCAGGCCGACAGCCTGGGCGTGCGCTACCTGGCGCGCTCCGGCTATGATCCGCTGGCCAGCGGCGATATCCTCGCCTCCCTGGGCGCGCAAACCGGCCTCGAAGCGCGTCTCGCCGGCAAGTCAAACGCCGAGCCGGTCGGCTGGCTGTCGACCCACCCCGCCAATGCCGAACGCGTCGCGCGCATCCGCAAGGAAGCCGCAACCTTCGTCGCCACGGCAGGCCCGCGCGCCACCAACCGCGATGCCTTTCTCAACGCCATTGACGGCATGGCTTATGACGACGACCCGGCACAGGGCATCGTGCGCGGCAGCAGCTTTCGCCACCAGGGGCTGGGCATCGCCTTTGATGCCCCCGCCGGGTTCGCCCTGCAGAACAGCCCGAGCGCGGTCAACGGCAGCAAGGCCGGCGCCGGCAAGTTCCAGTTCAGCGGCGGCAGCGCCAACGGGCTGACCATGGCAAGCTATGCCGCCAAGGTGTGGGAAGCCGCCGGCGCCAGCCCGGCGGCGCTGCGCCCGACCCGGATCAACGGCATCGAGGCCGGCGTCGGCGAAGCGCGGGTTGCCACCCGCAACGGCGCCATCGACGCGACGCTGGCGGTCTATCGCTGGGGCCCCGACAGCTATTATCACCTGCTGACGGTTGCGCCCGAAGGAGGCGCCCAGGCCTTTGAACCGCTCATCAATTCGGTGCGCCGCCTGTCGGCCGCCGATACGGTACGCAGCCGCAAGGTGGCGGTCGTGGCGGTGCGGCGAGGCGATTCGATCGCCAGCCTGAGCGCGCGCATGGCCTATGACGACGATCGCCAGGCGCGCTTCCTCACGCTCAATGGCCTGACCACCACCAGCCGGCTGACCGTCGGCAGTCGCGTCAAGCTGATTGTCCTG
>JBBRVH010000077.1:0-16534 GCA_038246995.1 Sphingomonadales bacterium | reverse complement strand
TCGCGCTTCATGCGACAACCGATCTGGCCGCCCGGGCCCGTCCGGCATTCGTCATCGCCGGCGTCGCGTTGCAATTCGGCAAACAGCGGCGTCGATGTGTAGGTCACGCTGTGCTTTTCCAGCATGCTGCCACAGGTGAATTCGAGCGGCTTGGCACCAAGGTGCAAACAGCCACCGAGCAGGAGTGGCGCAAACAGGATCGCAATGCGGCGCTTCACTATCGCCCCCCCGGGTCACAGCAACAAAGTCCCGATATGCGGAAACTGCGTCCGAAAGCCGTGAAAAATATGTCGCATTTCACGATTTGCTGTTTAAATACTATCGGGGGGCATGAATGAACAGATACCGGCTCGATCTGATCGGACCTTTCGGGCTGTTCGCGCCCGATGGCCAGCGTATTGCCATCACGAGCCAGAAAGCCATGGCGTTGATCGCGATGACCGTCGTTTCGGCGGGCGGTGTCCGCGCGCGGCGCAAGCTGGAAAGCATGTTGTGGGGATCGCGGCCGGCCAAGCAGGCACAGGACAGCCTGCGCCGCGAACTGTCGAACCTGCGCAAGGTGCTAGCCGACCATGGCGCCAGCGACCTGCTGGTCTGCGAAACCAAGCGCGTCGCCTTTGCCATCGATCGGATCGATGTCGATATCTTCACGATCGGGGTTGGCAATCCCGATGCGCGATCCCGGTTCAACGGCGATTTCCTTGAAGGCATCGACCTGTCGGACAGCGAGGAATTCGAAGACTGGCTGCGCGAGGAACGCGAGCGTATCGGCGCGATGATCGACATGGTGCCATCGCCGAACGGCATTGCCGCCCCCACGCCGGCGCAGGTGTTCGGCGGCAGCCCGCCGACGGCACGCGCCAGCCTGGCATCGGGTAATCGGCCGGTACTGCCGCCCAAGCCGTCGCTGGCGGTGCTGCCGCTGACCGTGCTCGGATCGACGCCGCAGCCCTGGCTGGGCACCGGGCTCGCCGAAGAACTCAGTGTGTGCCTGAGCGCCTATCCGCAGTTGTTCATCGTTGCCAGCGGCGCGGCCCGGCTGCTCGTCGAACAGCAATTGCCGCGCACCGAAGTCGCGGCGCGCCTGGGTGTCCGTTATCTCGTCGATGGCAGCATCATCAGCGAGCAAGGCCGGCTGCGCGTGCTGGCGGCGCTGGTCGACGGTGAAAGCGGCGAACAATTCTGGTCGGAATCCTTTGTCGGCGAAACCGATGGCAGCTTCAGTTTCCAGCAGGATATCGCGGCGCGGATCGCACCGCAGATCTGGACGAAGGTCGATACCGCCGAACGCAAGCGCAGCCTGCGGTTGATCGGGCCGGTATCGGGCGATTATGAACGCTTCTGGCGCGCCAGTGCCTTGTTCCGCAGTTGGGAACGCGATGCGATCGCCGAAGCCCTGACGCTGACCATGCAGCTTGTCGATGATGATCCGACCTGCCCCTGGGCGACTTCGCTTGCCGCCTATTGCAGCAGCATTTCCTATCTGATGCAGTACACGCCCGATCGCACCGCGATGTTGCGGCGGGCCATCACCTATTACCAGGCCGCGATGCGCTACGGCTCCGACAATGTCGAAGCGCTGGGCTATTGTGTCGGCACGCTGATGAACATCGACGGCGACATGGAAACCGCCGACCGGATCGTCACCAGTGCGTTGCGGCTGTTGCCGGCGCATCAGCCGACGCTGTTCTGGGGGGGCTGGGTCGATGTCTTGCGCGGTGACCATGACCGCGCCGTGGAACGATTCGAACTGGCGTTGCGCGTCAACCCCGCGACCGGCGCCCGCGGCGAAACACTGGCTGGCATCGGCTTTGCCGCCCTGCAGCGCGGCAATATCGGCGATGCCTATGATTTCTTCACCGAAGCGGCCCATGCGGCGCCGAGTTTTCCGCCTACCGCGCTGGGCCTGTGTGTCGCGGCACAACTCCTCGGCAAGCAACAGGAAGCCCAGGCACGGGCGCGCGCGCTGCTTGCCGGCGGTGGCCTGGCGCTGGCGCGGCTGATGCGCAAGCCCGAGGACCGCAAGCTTCTCGAAGGCGTGCTGCAAGTCGCGGCCGGCGTGCCGGTGTCGACCGACGCGCCAACGGCTTTTGCCGCCGTGCCGCGCGATACCATGACTGCCAATCACGACCCGATCTGACGATCTCGACTGCAAGGTTCCGCCTTCGGCCAACCAGCGCCATGATCAGACGGTCGCCCCGAACAGTGCCCCGACACCCGCAGTCGCCGCCATTGCAAAAGCCCCCCAGAAGGTGACGCGCAGGGTGGCCTTGCCGAGGCCGGCACCACCCGCCTGCGCCCCGACGGCACCAAGCAGCGCCAGGAACAGCAAGGACGCTGCAGCCACGATGGGGACGAGCAAGCCGCGCGGTGCGACCAGGACCATCAGCAACGGCAGCGCCGCGCCCACCGTGAAGGTCGCAGCGGAGGTCAACGCCGCCTGGATCGGCCGGGCATGACCACCCGGCACCAGCCCCAGTTCGTCGCGGGCATGGGCACCGAGCGCATTGCTGGCCATCAACTGTCCGGCAACCGTATCGGCCAGTGCCGGATCGAGCCCGCGGGCGACGTAGATGGCGGCGAGTTCGGCGCGCTCTGCGTCAGGATCGGCGGCAAGTTCGCCGGTTTCGCGCAGCAGATCGGCCGCTTCGGTATCGGCTTGCGAACTGACGGAGACATATTCGCCGGCGGCCATCGACATCGCTCCGGCAACCAGCCCGGCAACACCGGTCAGCATGATATCACCGGGCCTGGCTGCAGCAGCGGCCACGCCGATGATCAGGCTGGCAGTCGAAACAATCCCGTCATTGGCGCCAAGCACCGCGGCCCGCAGCCAGCCGATGCGCGAAACGAGGTGGCTTTCACCATGCAGGCGGCTCATCGGCGTGGTGCCTTTCAATAGTCGGTGCCGACCGGCACCCCGAGCAGGCACAGCGGGGTTGCTGCGCCGGCACAGTTTCGGGGACATGATATCATGCGCCCTTGTTCCGGGCGAACGCGCCGCGCCGGGCACCGGCATCGTTGCGCTGATCGCTTGGTCATCGACCGGACCGTCACCGGGCAAAACGGTGTATCGAGACCGTTATTGTATCATTCCCCGAATTCAGGCTGAAGGCAGTGGCGGCGTATGGCTGACATCATCGTCTTGCGCAGCGGCAGGCTGTCGGTAACCGTCGCACCAGCGCGTGGCGGCGGCATCACCGGCTTTTCGGCCGGTGTCGAGCCGGTCTTTGCGTCCCGCCCTGCTGACGCTTCGCCGCTCGGGCTGGCGTGCTTTCCCTTGCTGCCGTTCTCGAATCGCATCGCCAACGGACGCTTTCACACAGATGACCGCGCCGTCATGCTTGCCCGCAATCACCCCGGGGACAGCAGCCACCCGCACAGCCTGCACGGGCTGGCCTGGCAATTGCCCTGGACGGTCGTCGCCGCGACGCAGACGTCCTGCCATCTGCGGATCGACGTCGCCGCCGGTGACTGGCCCTGGGCGTGGCGCGGCGAGCAGTGGCTGACGCTCGATCCGCAAGGCCTTACCCACGGGATCAGGCTGACCAACCGCGATCGACGCCTCATGCCGGCAGGCATCGGACTGCACCCCTGGTTGCCGCGCACCGCCTGCACGATGTTCCGGTCGTTGCACAGCGGCGAATGGCAGACCGGCAAGGACGGGTTGCCGATCAGCCTCGCGACCTGCCCCCAGCCGCTTGACTGGTGGCATGGCAAGCCCGTTGCGACCCGACCTGTCGATACCGTTTATACCGGGCGTAGCGGCAGCATCACGATCGACTGGCCGGACAGGCGGCTGACGCTGGTGATGACGCCTTCCGAAACGCTGGGGTTCACTGTCGTCTATGTGCCTGCCGGTGCCGATCATTTTTGCGTCGAACCCGTCAGCCACATGACCGATGCCGTCAATCGCGGCGAGCCGGCGGCGTTCACCGGCCTGCGCTGGCTGGCCACGAACGAGGCACTCGGCGGCACCGTTCGCTACGATATTTCAGGCGCGGCGATCGACAATTGACGTCGCAGCGGCCGCTTCGGCCGGCCTGGCTTATGGCCGGATGGAAGCGGGCTGCGCCGGATCACTGGAAAGTTGCAAATAAAACAACCGCTTCATTTCGCGTCGCCCGCGGGTCACGGTATCAAGAATGACCCCCGCGAAAGCCAGCAACACCGATATGATGACCAAGCCTGTAACGAGTATCGCTGTGGGAAAACGCGGCACCAAGCCTGTATCGAGATATGTGACAACCAACGGTATCGCAAGTATTACTGCAACGATCATCAACAGCAGCGCGAAAAATCCGAAAAAACGCACGGGACGTTCGTTCCGGTATAGATTAATCATGGTCAAAAGAATTCGCACGCCGTCACGGTAAGTGCTGAGTTTGGATGTGGAGCCCGTAGGACGCGACCCATAATTGGTCTTCACTTCGGCGACAGGCATCATGAGTTCGATCGCATGGATACAGATTTCCGTCTCTATCTCAAAACCGGCGGAAAGCACGGGAAAAGACTTGACAAATCGTCTTGAAAATACCCGATATCCCGACAATATGTCCGAGAATGACTGGTTGAACATCGACGCCAGCAACCCTGTCAGCAACTTGTTGCCCAGTTTATGGCCGTGACGGTAAGCAGCCTCCTCCTCACTTTGACGCGCGCCAACCACCATATCGAGCCGGTCTTCGACAAGCATCCGAATCATCTCTGGCGCTGCGGCGGGATCATATGTTGCATCACCATCGGCCAGCACATAGACGTCCGCATCTACATCCGCGAACATGCGCCTCACAACGGCACCCTTGCCCTGCTGATATTCCCGGCGAACAATTGCGCCAGCGGCGGCGGCCACTTCCCGCGTGTCATCTTTTGAATTGTTATCGAAAACAAAGATGTCCGCATCAGGCAAGGCATGGCGAAAGCCTGCCACCGTCTGTGCAATAGTGACCGCTTCATTGTAACAGGGAAGTATGACGGCAACCCGAATTAGACCATGACGTGGCTTTAATAACGCATCTGTATTTGCATCGGCAGGTAAATACTGTATTTGAGTTGGACGTGTCATTGGTCCCCCGCAAGTTGTCATATGCAAATCGCGATTGCAAAAATTCTGATTTATCGCCGCTGTTTTTCTTAAAGGTCCTGGCTGCATTTATCAAGGCGCAAGCCTGGGTGCCGGCCTTGCCGCACCGACCGGTTTCCGCCTGGCCGGACATCCCGCAAAACTGCGTTCGCGAACGCAAGCCGAACATCCCCCGGGCCAAGCCGCCAACCGTTTCAAACAGCGCTGCGCTTCCAGATTTGGCGTTCCAATGGGTTGGCGTTTCGCGTATGCGGTGGGCCATGCAAAAGCTGGGACAGGCTATGAGGGTTGAAACTTGGCAAGGTTGCCTACCCGTCTGGCCGATGGCCAGCTAACGTGTCGCCTGAAGCACAACAATCAACCTCGCAACAGGTCCCTGGAAAAAGATCTCGGCCGCCCAGGGAATATTTGGTAGATTTTACCAGAAACTATATTGTCTGGATGCTGCTTTTTTCTGCGATAATCATCCGTATCTTTTGGAGTATAAGTCAAAAGGTTCCGCAGAATCTTGGAGAAGCAGAACGCGTCGCCTATGCTTTCATGCAGACGGGCACCATCGCCGATGCGTTTGCGGATGGGCAAGGCCCGACTGCGCATCTGATGCCCTTGTTTCCGGCATTCGCGGGACTAATCTACCGGTTGTTTGGGTGGCATTCGCCCGCATCGGATGCGATTCTTGCCATCTGGTCGGTTGGTATTGTCCTGCTTTCTTTCATGCTGCTTTTTTTGGCATTCGAGAAACTGGGTACACCAAAATCGGCGCGCATCGGTGCGCTTGCCGTCGTGTGCATTTTTCCGCTCGCCTATGCATTCGAGACTGTGTGGTTTCGCGTCTGGGAAGGCGGCGCCGCGGCGGCCTCGTCGGCAGCGTTTCTGCTTTTGCTGCTCAAGCTTGATGATCAGAGCGAACGAATTTCAGCGTGGCAGGTGGCGGCGACGGCGACCGTTGCTGCTATGATCTTTTTCGTCAGTCCGCCGATCGGGGTCGCAGCGTATCTGGGCGCTCTCATGCTGATGGTCAGGCAGTTGCCGGTGCGCCGCTGGCCGGGAACAGCGGTAATGACACTCGCCATTCTAGTGGCCGTTCTCACGCCCTGGACGCTGCGCAACATCGAAAAGTTGAACGCACCGGTGCCGTTGCGGGACAATTTCGGGCTGGAACTGGCGCTGGCCTATCACGCGGCGGCGGTCGACGCTCCCGATGACGGGACGGCTTTCGTTCGTCGGTTCAATGATATTCATCCTGCGAGATCCGCTGGCTACAAGAAACTGGTCGCTGCCGGTGGCGAGGTCAATTACGCAAAAAAATTGGGTGACGAAACGAAAGACTGGATACGTTCGAACCCGGCAGCGGCGGTAAAATTGACTGTCAGGCATGTGAAGGAATTGTTCTTTCCGCCGGCCTGGTATTGGGTTTCCGGTGAAAGTCGCCCCGGCGCCGGAACCGTTATGAAAATGGCGATGCATTATGCTATTTCAGTACTGGGCATCCTTGGCCTGATTTGGGGTCTGTGTGTAGCGTGGCGCCGCTACAGCTATGTCGCCGTCATGACCCTGGTACCATTTTTGCCATACGCGATCGTTCAGCCTACGCTACGTTATCGGTATATCTGTCTGTCATTGCTTGTTTTTCTGAGCGCAGACTTCGTATCCCGCATGGTTCGAAGCCGTCATGCGCGCTTTGGACCGGGGACGGCGTTCCGACGCCGAGGTGCGCGCTCTGATGCGGAACCGCAGTTGTCCACCCTGTCGCCGACATGGCCTGATCGGTGATTTCGCCCTTCACGCGGTCGCGACCAGGCACGCCACAACGCCGCATGGAAAACCAGACTGCTTGGCAGCGTCTCGATCTCGGCTATTGTAGATTTGGCAATACGCAGCATTGTCCCGAGAAGACGTGATTCAACCACTGCCACGCCAGAAAGCATTCCTTGGTCGCCCCCCCTTGCCCCGCCAGCGCCGCTGATCCTCATGTCCTGCTGAAGGCGATCCTTCCGTTCCGGGAGCCGCTTCGCAAGCAAAGCCTGCTCGAGCTTGGCTTTACAGCGGTGCCCTTCATCGCGCTGTGGCTGCTCATCTGGCTCGCGCTCGGCAACGGCTACATGCTTGGCTTCCTGTTGACGATCCCGGCGGGGGCCTTCCTGCTCCGGCTCTTCCTCATCCAGCATGATTGCGGGCATGGCGCCTTCTTTCGCGACAAGAAAAGCAATGATCGGGTCGGCCGCATTCTCGGGGTCGTGACGCTGACCCCCTATGATTATTGGCGGCGCACCCACGCCATTCACCACGCCAGCACCGGCAATCTCGATGCGCGCGGCGTTGGCGATGTCGATATGCTGACCGTGGCAGAATTCCTCGCGCTGAACCGTCGCCGCCGCCTGATGTATCGCCTTTACCGCAATCCGATCGTCCTCTTCGGCGTCGGCCCGGCATATCAGTTCCTGCTGAAACACCGGCTGCCCTTCGGCATGATGAAAAAGGGCTGGCGCCCCTGGTTCAGCACATTGGGAACCAACGCCAGTATCGCGGTTTTCGTGGCCGCCCTCACCTGGATGATGGGCATCAAGCTTTTCCTGATGGTTCATCTGCCGATCACCCTCGTCGCCGCGTCGATCGGTGTCTGGCTGTTCTATGTCCAGCATCAGTTCGAAGGCACGCAATGGTCGGGCGGCTCGGACTGGTCGTTCCATGAAGCGGCGCTGCGTGGCAGTTCGCATTATGACCTGCCGCCGATCTTGCGCTGGTTCACCGCCAATATCGGCGCCCATCATGTGCATCATCTTGCCAGCCGCGTGCCTTTTTATCGACTGCCGGAAGTCATGCGGGCGGTTCAGGGCCTCGACACGATAAGTCGGGTCACGATCATGCAGAGCTTCGCCGCGGTCCGCCTTACCCTGTGGGACGAGAACAAGCGGCGAATGGTGACGTTCGCCGAAGCGGGCGCGGCCTGATCGTTCCGACACGCGCCATCCCGCCTGCGGCGTTCGCATGGGCAAGGCGGCGGGCTGCCGCCTGATCGCCGGCGCCGCCGGTGATGCAACTGCGTCGGCAACCGCTCCAGCTTGCACTTGCTGAAGGCAGCAAGTTGTTCAGCGGCAGATTGACAGTCTTTTGCAGTTGTCGATGTGGAACATGCCGCTCCAGATCACGATGATTGTCCCTCGCGTGCCTGGTATGCGACAGTAAAATTTCTTCATGAAATGTTCATGAGTTTTTAAAACTGTTGAATCTCGAGTTTCGTCTGTCGGTAAGTCGAAAAGATCGATCAGGTCGATGTTAATAAAATGGTATCCAATTCAAGCTTGTCTTGCTGCACGGTACCAGAGATACTGGTCTCGATTCTAAATTATAACGTCGGAATTTGTTGACCTAGGCGCTGCCGGTACGTGCCGGCCTGTGACGATAGGGGGACCGCGATGCCGAATCGTTTCCGCACGATTGGTGACGCCATCAGGCGGCTCGGATCGGCCACGCTCGCCGAAACGGCAAGCATCGCCAGCCTGATCGAGGCGATCCATGATGCCGAGATCACCGAGGTGGGACCGCGGCCCCAGGCCGCCCCGTGGAAAATCCGGGTCATCCGTCCTGACGACATGCTGGTGCTGGATTTTCGCGGCCCCGGCCTCGTGCGTCGCTTCGACCGGCTGGAACGCGCCGAACCGGGCGCACCCGCCTGGCTGATCGCGGAACATCAACCGCAATCGCTCGCCGATGAAGCGATATTGCAAACTCTCGACCAGTCGACCGAGGCCGGTGCCAAGGATCTGCGCGGGTACAAGGACGGCGAGGCGCCGCCGGTCAGGGACATGGGGGTTCCCGCCACCCCGGTGCGCATCCGCGCGTCGGGACGGTCGCGCCTTGCCTTCCGCATGCCCGATGGCATCGACCAGATCGACCTGACACTCGAAGCATTGCTCACCGCTTGCCGGACCTGGGACCTGGCGCTTGATGCGGCTGCGGTCGCCGACCCGGTGTTCAACCTTGGCGACATCGGCGGCGGCCTGTTCGAAACCGTTGCGTCGGAATTCCGGGCGGTCACCCTGTCGGCGCGCCGCCTGCTCCAAGGCACGCTCGATGATGACCAGTTCGCCGGGCTCGACATGGCGGCGGAACGCATCGCCGGACAATCGGTCATGGCCATTGCCGCCGGGCGGGAACTGCCGCCGCGCAGCACCGAAACGCTGGCGCTGCGCGAAATGGAAGCGCTGCTCGCCAATTCGGCATCGGGTGGCAACCCCGCTGATGTGCGCAGCGCCGCCGAACTTTACCTGCGCACCGCCAGCACCGCTGCGGCGATCACCGGCCTGCAACGCCAGGGGCTTGAAATCGGCTCGATGCTCGAACTGTCCGAAGGCTTTTTCGGCGTCATCCTCAAACCCCGGCCGCCGGGCAGGGACCGCACCGCCATCGAAATGCCATGGCGGTTGATCGCATCACCGTTGCCAGGCGCCGGTTTCGACCATGCCACAGCGCCGGTGGTGCGCGGCGGGCGTACCGAATTGTGGCACACCCGGCTGGGGCCCAAGATCAAGCAGGCCGCGTTAGGCCAAGTCGGTGGCATCGGCCTTGTCGGCCCGGTTGCCGACCCGCGCGCCGGCCGGCAATTGCGCTACCTCTGGTCGCCCGACTATGCCGCCACCAGCGAAGACCCGATCGATTTCAGCCTGTCGGGCTTCGATCGCAAGATGATCGTCACGCTGACCGCTGGCTATGACGCAAAACTCCCCTCGGGCGGGCGCTTCACGCCGCGCCCGGTCGATTCCGGGCGCCTGATGATGACGGCGCTCGGCGGCACGCTCGATGCCGATCGGCGCTGGAAAACCCGCCCCAAAGGGGTCGACCTGCTCGCCTGGACCCATCGCATGTCGCAGGGCCGCGATTCCTACGTCCGCGTCGAATATGCCGGGTTCCTGTTCCCGTTCGGCCATGCCGCCACGCTGGTGAAACTGTCGGAACGCAAGTTCCAGTGGCGCGGCGCCGGGCGCGACCGGGTCGCGATCCTGCGCCAACGTTTTTTCATCGTCGTGCGCGAGAAGATCCGCGCCTATCCCAATGCCGCGCCGCAGCCGGACCTGGGCCGCACCATGCCGTTCGACACGATCGAGGTGATGCTCGACACCACGCCCGATCTTGACAAGCCGGGTGACAGCACGGCGACGCGGCTTATCGACGATTTCTACAACGTCGATCGCCCGAACCGCATGGCGTTCTGGCCGGCGCGCGACAATAATCCGTTGGCGCTGTTCGCCTTTCCATTTGTCGGCACCGATGCTGCCGGCCGGCGGGTGCCGTTCCAGATGCCGGCGATGTTCGTGTCCGAAGTGCTCAACCAGAGCACCGACATCCCGGCCATCCGCGATCATTACAACAGCCATGTGGCGCGCCGCACCGCCAATACCCACGGCGCCACGATGCGCTTTGCCGATGCGCAGGGCACCGAGGCGGCAGATGTCGACGTGCCCGCGCAATCGCTGTTTTTCCGCAGCCATGATCCGGCGGGCGAAATTTCAACCAGCCAGGCAACGACGCTGCAGCAACAGCCGGTCATCGAATCCGCTCGCATCCAGTTGGCCAGTGTCGAACGCTTGACCGGCCAGGCAATGACCCCCGAAGTCGTCTTCGACCCGGCCTATATCCTCGATGGCTTCAGCGGCGCGAACAAGTCGGAATTGTTCCTCAAGCTTTCCACCCCGCCGGCGCTGAATTTCGGCAGCAGCGGCGCCGGCAGCGACACCGTCGGCGGTGTCGCTGCGCCCAGCATGCAGCCATCGGCGCTGTCCCGGCGCCACGGCGTCATGTCGGGAACCGGCAATGTGAGCGATGGCATTTTCAGGCCGAAAGATTTTTTCGCCGGCGCCAAGCTGCTCGGATTTTTCGAACTCGGCGATATCTTGCATGAAGCCGGCCTTGGCACGGAATCACCCAGATTCACCTCGGTCGAACTGCCCGCCAGCGCCGGCCTCGGGGCGCGCATCGAAACGACGTTCCGGCTGTTCCAGACGCTGGCAGACAGCACCATCGATGCGCTGAAGCTCAACCAGGGCGGCAAGAGCAGCCTCGACCTGACCGCGACCTCGACGCTGTTCCGCAACGGTGACCCGGCGCTGACCCGCATCGAAGGCACGCTGGTGCACTTCAAGCTCAACCTCGTCGGCGTGATCATCATCCATTTCGACCGGCTGCGTTTCCTGAAAACCAGTGGCCGCAAGCCCGATGTCGATGTCGATCTCAACCCGCAGACCGGTGTCACCTTCGGCGGGCCGCTGGAGTTCATCAACACGTTGAAGGACTATATTCCGTCCAACGCGTTTTCCGATCCACCCGACCTGCAAGTCACCCCGGCGGGCATCACCGCCGGCTATTCGCTCGGGCTGCCCGCCATCCAGTGCGGCATCCTTAGCCTGTCGAACATCACGCTGGGGGCCGCCTTCACCCTGCCGTTCAACGGCGATGCCCCCACCGCGCGCTTCAACTTTGCCGAACGTCACAACACCTTCAACCTGACCGTCTCGTTGATCGGCGGCGGCGGCTTTGTCGCTGTCGTCGTCGGCACCGACGGCGTGCGCGAGATCGAGGCGGCGCTGGAATTCGGGGCGCAGATCGCCATCAACCTGGGGGTCGCCTCGGGCTCGGTCTATATCAAGGGCGGCTTCTACTTCCATTATTCGGTCAGCCCCGAAGGCGTCGAGTTCGAAGGCTATATCGAGCTTGGCGGCCGCCTGTCGGTGCTCGGCCTGATCACCGTCAGCCTGACCTTCCATCTGTCGCTGACCTATGAATCCAAGGCGCTGCCCGACAAGGCCGATGGCCGTGCGCACCGGCAGAACCGGCTGTTCGGCCAGGCGACGCTGGTTGTCGAAATCGAGATCCTGTTCTTTTCGGCATCGGTGAAGGTCAAGGTCGAAAAGACCTTTGCGGGCTCCGAATCCGATCCATTGTTCCGTGATTTCATTACCGATCAATCGGTATGGAATGAATATTGCGACGCGTTCGCGTGACGGGGGTCTGACGCCATGGCCGACAACACCCAGCAAATCGTCTGGACCGCCTGCCCCGCCGGGCTGACGCGCGATCGCCGATCCGTTCGCATCGACCTGCACGTCTCGCCACGGCTCGTCATCGGGTCGCCGGGCGACGGCGAAGTCGGCGATTTCCGCGCCTGGCACGACTGGCCGGCAACGCTGGCCACGGCGCGTTTCCGGCTGTTCGGTGCCGGGCCCGACCCCATCGAGGCACGCATCGCCGGCGGCACCGGCCCCTGGCCGGCGCGCGACGACGACGGGCTGTTCGTCCCGGATTCCGACGTCTGGAAACTGTTGTTTCCCACGAACACGCCGGTCATTTCGCATGCCTTTGATGATTTTCGCGGGCGCGACGTGCTGACCTATCCGCTGGCAGCGCTCGCCGAAGCGATCGAGACGACCTATGCCGGGTTGGCGCTGTCCGCGAGCGACAATTTGCCGACGGTGGGCGAATTCAAACGCCTGCCGCTATTCGCCGCCAAGCGTGAAATGCCCGGTCTCGGCGGGCTGCTCGACCTGCTGCGCCAGACCGGCGACGCCATCAGCCGCGGCGAACAGCCGTCGACGATCCTGGCCGACCAGCCAGCGTTGATGCTGGCGCTGCTCGCCGCCTATCACAAGCCGCTTGCCACGCCTGTTACCGCCGGGCTGAAGAAGCGGCTGGTCAATGGTCAACCCGATCCGCTTGACCCCAACGAGGCTGTCACCTGGCAAACGGTCGATCGCGTACCGATGCCTGACGCCGATGAACTCCGCAAGAATCTCGATTTTCACCGCGTCGCCGCTGCCATCGGCCAGCATCCGGCGCTGCAGCGGCTGACCGGGCTGGTGGTGCCGTTGCTGGTGCCCGCCGACGCCATTCCGCCGGGCAACTGGCAGATCGGCGTGGAAGTGAAGTGGAACCCGCAGGGCACCGAGGCGCCGGGCGACACATTCTGCGAAACGCTGGTGCGGGCGACCGACCGGGCGTTCACTGCGCGCCCGGTAACGCCGCAACTCGTGGAAGGCTGGTTGCGCAGTGACAAGGATTTCGAACTGGTCCAGCTCGACGTGGATGGTGCCGGGCTGACGGTGAAGAACATGGCAACCCAGTTGCCGCGCATGATCGAAGAACGTTTCGACGATGAAATGCCGCGCGATCCGGTGGCGCGCACCGGCGCGCCGCGGCTGCGCACTGCCGGCATCCAGTTTGCCCAGACCCGGCGCGATGTCGCCATCCGCGGGCTTTTCGACAGCGCCGGCAAGCACAACGACCGGATGATCGACGGCCAGACGGTGGTGCTGTCCGCCGAGGATCTGGTCAAGGGCTGGCGCATCGACGTTCTCGACCGCACCCGCGAGGCCAATGGCACCGGCCAGGGCTGGCAATCGCTGATGCGTTTCGAGGGCCGCTACAGCTTTGTCGCCGACGGCCGGCAGATTTTGACCAGCGACGAGGAAGCGATTGCCCGCCTCGCCGCCGGCGCCACCGCCGACGACAATGCCAGTGCAGCGACCAGGAACATCCTGAAGGCCAGCGAGGCGCTGTTCGGCTGGAACGGCTGGAGCCTGGCGGCCCCGCCACCGGGGCGCACGATGCTGCCCGATTATGGCGAAACCGATGATCTGCCGATGCAGGAAGAACCCGGCGACGCCCCCGACACCGTGCCGCCCGGCATGCCGCTCGCCACGCAATTTCGCGCCCAGCCGAAATCGCTGCCGGTGCTGCGCTTCGGCCATGACTATCAGGTGCGGTTGCGCAGCGTCGATCTGGCCGGCGGTGGCCCAGGCCACACCAAACGCGATGTGCAACTGCCGGGGGTGACGTCCGCCAGCGTGCGCTTCGGGCGCTACGAGCCGCTCGAGACGCCGGTGCTGACCGTGGTCGAAGGCGACCCCGCCCCGGCGGAGGGGGAATCGATGCCGCGCGCCGCGCTGCGATCGATGCTGGCGCCGAATGTCTCCACGACCCGCACCCGCCGCAACGTCCATCCGGCGCGTGTCGGGCATCGCTTTGCAGAACTCCACGGCGTCATCGATTCGCCCGAAGGCACGCCGCGCGCCGATCTCTACGATACGCTTGTCGCGCGCGACGCTGCCTTTGCCGAAGGGATCGCGCTGACCCGGCCGTGGCAGCCGCCGCCCGAACCCGGCCAGGCGGCGCCGGACCCGTTGCCCGATGTCGAAACCGCCTACACCCGATCGCCGGAGCAAGGCGCCACGCCGTATCCGCCCGATCCGATCGCCGGCGGTGCTGCAATCCGCGTCACCGGCCTTTCCGATCCGGTCTGGAACGATGTGCATTTCGTGCCCTTTTATGGCGACAAATGGGACCCCGAGGCGCCGCTTGCCTGGTTGCAGGACGACAGCTTTGCCATCGTCGCGCGCGAAACCGGCAATCCCGGCTGGGACCCGGTGAAGCGGCGGTTCATCGTGCCGCTGGCCAAGGCCGAGCGGGCCCGGCTGTTCATCAGCGCGGTGATGCCCGATGCGGCCATCGACCTGATGAAAATGAAGGAGCTCGTCATTCGCGAACACGGAGTCGAGGGCTGGAAGAAGATCGAGCGCCGGGTCAGGGCCGGGCAGCACTGGATGTTCACGCCGAACCGCATGCTGGAGCTTGTCCATGCCGTGCAGAAGCCACTGGTGACGCCCGAGGTCGCGACGATCTT
Source organism: Sphingomonadales bacterium (assembly GCA_038246995.1). GTDB lineage: Bacteria > Pseudomonadota > Alphaproteobacteria > Sphingomonadales > Sphingomonadaceae > Sandarakinorhabdus. The sequence goes on along the minus strand of JBBRVH010000077.1, from coordinate 1,778 downwards.
TGCGCAGCGGGCAAGCGGCGCGGTGGCGGCGGAGCTCGGCTTTCGTACACCCCTTCATCCCAAGTCGACCGCCCGCATCGATGTCGATGGCGACTGGATCGAGATCGACGACAGCGCAGCTTCGGGCCCGGTGGTACGCCATGTCAGTGGCCATGCTTTCGACCACAAGCCGTTTCGGCTCGATCCGGGCTTTGCCTTGTTGCGCGGCGACCATGTCTTTGCCGATACCCGTGCCCGCTACGTCGGCTATGTCGCTACTGCAACAACGCGATTCCGCGAATATCTGCCCGAAAGCGTGCGCACCGATCCACCGCAGATCACCGTGCGATCGGACCGCCAGGCGATCTGGGTTCCCAGCGCGACCGCGCCGCCGGCACCGTCGATCCGCTACATCATCCCGACCTTCGGCTGGACCCGCAGCGGCCAGGGAAGCGCCACCCAGCAAAGCTGGCGCCGCGGCGGCGGCCTGCGCGTCTATCTCGACCGGCCGTGGTTCGCCACCGGCAGCAACGAGATGCTGGCGGTCTGCCTGCCGCGCGGCCCGGCCGATCCGCAGGAAAATACCGACAAGAGTCATGTGACGATGTGGGGCGCCGATCCGATCTGGCTGAACGGCAATATCGATACGGTGGCACCCAAGGCTGCCGATTTTCCGCTACGGGTGCGCGCCGGCCAGACCTTGAAATACGCAATAGCGCCCGAGGGGGAGGCTTTCGGCCCTGTCGATCCGTCACCCGATGGCGCGGCGCTGCCCTGGTTCACCACAGGCCCGTACCGGCCGCGCGGCGCACCAGCCTCGACCGAGGTCGATATCGTGCCGCATGCGGTCGGCTATGATGCGACACGCAAGCTCTGGTACGCCGATATCGTCGTCAACCCGCATGACAGCTACATGCCCTTCATCCGTCTTGCGCTGGCGCGGTTCCAGCCGGCATCGGTTTCGGGGTTGCACCTTTCGGCCGCGGTGCTGGCGGATTTCGCGCAGTTGACCAACGACCGGCTGGTGATTGCCACGCCCGGGTCGAACGCCGGCCAGCGTATCATCGCCGTCCACGGCGTCGGCCCGACGGAATCGCAAGGGCTGCCCGATGCCACCAATTTTCGCGTCGAACTGCAGCGCCTGGCCGTGGGCGCCGACCCGGACCTCGGCTGGATCAAGACCGACGAAGGCGTACCGCAACTGCCGCCACTGGGCGGTACGGGCAATTTCGTCCGGTCGCGCCGGATGGCGCCGATCCAGCGCGTGCAACGCCTGCGCCGTCTAGATGCCATCGGCCGCGCGCGCTTCGTCGAAGCAGAGGGCCTGGTGGCCAGCGGCCGCTTTGCCGAGCTGTTCGCCGATCCGGGGCTGCTCGAACTTGTCCGGCCGCCGCTGCTGTTCGAAACCAGCATCTTTCTGCCACTGCGCGCCGAAGGTGAACGGTTGCGGCTGTTGATCACCGAATATGAAACATATGATACCAGCCCCGATCCGGACCTGCCGGGTCCGAGCATCGATCGTATCGTCTTTGCCGAGGCGATCGAATTCTAGGTCGTGAACGCATGAATTTCATGCCCCGGCACGTCCCGGAGCGGCCTGGCACGCGTGAGTGAGCGCCGTGACGCACCTTTCAGCTGTGGATAGGCGCCGACGCGAAACCCCAGGGTATTCGCGACAAACTCTACCAATTGTTCTGGAATGACAAGTTGTGCGGGGTCGCGATCGGCGCCGATCGCGACCCCGCACAACTTGTCATTCCAGAACAATTGGTAGAGTTTGTCGCGAATACCCTGGGGTT
>JBBRVH010000076.1:0-16619 GCA_038246995.1 Sphingomonadales bacterium | reverse complement strand
TACAAGACCCAGGTGTTCGTCGCCCCCGATGGCGACCATTTCCGCGTCCGCCTGACCCACAGCCTCGAAGTCGCGCAGATTGCCCGCACGCTGGCGCGCGCGCTCGGGCTCGATGAGGACCTGACCGAGGCGCTGGCACTGGCGCATGATCTTGGCCACCCGCCCTTCGGTCATTCGGGCGAGGATGCGCTGGAGGCAGCGCTCGCGCCTTATGGCGGCTTCGATCATAACGCGCAGACGCTGCGCATCGTTACGAAACTGGAAAATCGCTACCCCGGCTGGGATGGCCTCAACCTGAGTTGGGAAACGCTCGAAGGCCTCGCCAAGCACAATGGTCCGATTTACCAGCCGACCTGGGCGCTTGCCGAAACCGATGCGGCCTGGCCGCTCGATCTCGCCAGCCATGCCGGCCTTGAAGCGCAGGTGGCGGCGCTTGCCGATGATATCGCCTATGACAATCATGATCTTGATGACGGCATCCGCGCCGGGCTGTTCAGTGTCGAAACCGTTGCTGCCGCAGTGCCGTTCACGGCGCAAAGCTGGGCGCGGGTGACAGCGCGCTGGCCCGCAGTGACCGCCCGCCGGCGCCTGGTGCCCGAACTGGTGCGGGACCAGATCGGCCGGATGACCGACGATCTGCTCGGCGAAACCCGGGCGCGGATTGCCGAGACGGGACCGCGCAGTGTTGGGGACGTGCGCGCCGCCGGGCGCAGCCTTGTCGCGCTGTCACCCGGGATGCGTGCCGAAACCGCGGTGCTCAAGGCGTTCCTGCGCGAACATATGTACCGCCACCCACATGTCGCGGCGCTGCGCGATCCGTCAAAGCTGGTTGTCGCCGGGCTGTTCGCGGCCTTTCATGCCGATCCGGGCGCGATGCCTGCCGATTGGGCTGCCGCCACGCCCGCCGACGAGCCCGGGCGCGCGCGCCATGTCGCCGATTTCATCGCCGGGATGACCGATCGGTTTGCGCTGAAACAATATCAGCGGCTGGTCGGCCCCTCGCCGCTGCCGGCCGATATCCTGATCTGAGCGCTGAACGGATCGAAATCCCGGGCCCTGCCGATACGGCGATTGCACCTCTGGCCGGGCTTCGGAATCTCTTTCGACGAAACTGAAAAAGACCCTAAACCCGCTCCACCAGATCGGCCATATCGATGCCGAGCCGCTCCATGCGCGCCTGTACGCGCGGCCATTCTTCGGTGAGGAAGATAGCGCGTTCGGCCTTGAGCAGCGCCTTGGCGGCACCATCGGCGGCGAACAGGCCCACACCCTTGCGCGCCGTGACCATGCCGCGGCTCTGCAGGTCGTGATAGGCCTTGGCGACGGTCAGCGGGTTGACCCCGGCTTCGGCGGCGAGCGCGCGCACCGAAGGCAGCAGCGCGCCATCACCAGCCTGAAGGATGCGCGACACGATAAGATCGCGAATCTGGCGGTAAATCGGGCGCTCGGTCGAAAACATGACTGTCTTATCGCAATGAGACAGTGCCGCGTCAACCGAATGATTGTTAGCTGCGTGACCCGGGCGCTCACAGCGGTTATGACACGTGCAAAGAAGGAGACGCGACGATGCGCATTGTTCCCGGGGCGGCCCTTTTCCTGTTGCTGGCGCCGGCGGCACCCGTGCTGGCGCAGACGCCGGCCGAATTGCTCGCCTGTGCGGTGATCGCACGCGATGCCGAACGGCTGGCGTGTTTCGACGCCGCGGTGGCCGCTTCCTCCGCCGAAGCTCGCGCCGCCAGCCAGAAGCGCGCGGTCGAAAGCGCCCGCATCGCGGCCGAGGAGGCTGCCATTGCCGCAGCAGCGGCCAAGGCCAGGGCCGAGGCCGATGCGGTCGCGCTCGCAGCGGCCAAAAAGGCGGCGTTCGGATCGGAAGGCGTGACGGCGCGCGGCGTCGAGCGCTTCGTCCCCGACGCCGACGAAGTTCAGGACATCGACGCCAGGATCAGCGAAGTGCTGGTCAATCGGTCGCAGCAGAACGTCTTTTTGCTCGATAATGGCATGATGTGGCGCCAGGTCGATGCTGGCGCCATCCCCAATGTCCGCCCCGATGACGAGGTCAAGCTGTCGAAGGTCGCGCTGGGCGGCTACAAACTGTATTTCGTGCGGTCGAAGCGGATGGTGAAGGTCAAGCGCCTGCGCTGACATCGTCTCCCTCCCCGTTGACGCAAAGGTGTCGCCTACGGCTGCGGGGAGGGAGTTGGTTGGTGCTGCGCTACATCAGCCAGAGCGACTGCAATTCGCGCACCATGCCGACCGGCAACGCGTCGGTGTCTGCCAGCATCGTGCCGTCGGCCGGTGCGTCGGCAGCCTCCAGATAGCGCCAGCCTTGATGGGCGCGGCGCGGCACCGGGCTGATCGGCACCGGCGGCGCGTCGAAACCGATGCGGCATTTTTCGCCCCATTCCGTGGTGACCATCGCCAGCGACACGATCGTCTGGCGCGCTACCAGCCGGTGCTTGATGATCCAGAACAGCGACCCGCCGATCAGTTCGTCGGCGCGTTTCGGCATGAACCGCGTCAGCGAGCAGGCGTCGGCGCCCCAGCGCTGGGTTTGCAGCCGGGCGAGCGTTTCGATGTCGGGGCAGCCGACGGCAACTTTGGTCAGGTGGAGCATCAGCTAAGGTTTGCCACCCCGACAAGGGTGGCAAGACCAAGGAAGGACAGGAAGCCCAAGGTATCGGTCATCATCGTCACGAACACCGATGACGCCACCGCCGGGTCGGCGCCGAAGCGATCGATCGCGACCGGCACCAGCACGCCCGCCAGACCGGCGACCATGATGTTGAACAGCACGGCGCAAGCGATGACGAGGCCGAGCATCGGGTTGCCGAACACCAGTGTCGTGCCCAGCCCGATCAACGCCGCGATCGTGGAACCATTGAGCATCGCGACGCGGATTTCGCGCCAGATGGTGCGGCGGGTGTTGCTTTCGGTGAGCTGGTTGGTGGCCAGCGCGCGCACCGCCACGGCCATCGTCTGGGTGCCGGCATTGCCGCCGACGCTGGCGACGATGGGAGCGAGCGCTGCCAGCGCGACGAGTTTTTCGATGGAAGGTTCAAAGCTGGCGATGACCGATGACGACAGCATCGCCGTGCCGAGATTGGCGATCAGCCAGCGCAAACGCGTCTTGTAGGTCTCGATCACCGGCTCGTTGATGTCGCCATCGCCGGCGCCCGACAGCTTGAGCGCATCTTCGCCGGCTTCTTCCTGGATGATGTGGACGATATCATCGACGGTGATGACTCCGACCAGCCGGCCCTGGCCATCGACGACGGCGGCCGAGATGAGGGCGTATTTCTGGAACTGGAGGGCGACTTCTTCCTGGTCCATGTCGACCGGGATCAGCGTCTGTTCGCGCTGCATGACATCGGCGACGGCAATGGCGGGCGGGGTGGTCAGCAGCCATGACAGCCGCATCGTGCCAACCGGGCGGCGATCGCCATCGATGACGAAGATTTCCCAGAAATCGGTGGCCGGATCGATGGTGGCGCGCACCTGTTCGATGACATCGCCGACGCTGACGCCTTCGGCCACCGCAACCAGCTCTCGCTGCATCAGGCGGCCGGCGGATTCTTCGGGATAGTTGAGCGCCGCCTGGATATCGGCGCGGTCGGCGGGGGTGAGCGCCGAGAGCACCTGCTGCTGTTCGCGGTCGTCGAGGTCCTCGATCAGCGCGACGGCATCATCGGTATCGAGCTGGGTGACGACTTCGGCAACCGCGCCGACCGACATGCCGGCAAGCACGTCTTCGCGGACATAATCATTGAGTTCGGCGATGACTTCGGCGTCGAGCGCATCGCCGATGGCGCGCGCCAGCGCGGTGCGGTCGCCCTCCGCCACCATCGCGAACAGCTCGGCGATATCGGCCGGGCGCAGCGGTGCCACCAGGCCACGCACGCCTTCATCGTCGCCGCTGTCCAGCCGATCTCCGATTTCATCGACGAAACCGCGCGACAGCCGACCTTCTTCCAGCGCTTCGAGCGTGTCGACCGGATCGCGGCCGCGATCGCTGTCGGGATGGAGGATGGGATCGGCCATGTTCCGGCTTATAGCGGGGCGGGGGGCGAGTGCCAGCGCTGCCGATCGGCTGCGGCATCTTTCCTGCTTCCTGCGTATCTCGCTATGGAAGCAGAACAGGGGATGGAGACACAATGATGGTGGTGGCGCCCGGGCTGGCGGTGATCGGATCGACAGTGGCGATCGGCCTGTACATGGGCTGGCGGTTTCTGATGGGCGAGCGCAACAACCGCGTGCTGATCGGCTTTCACCTCATCCTCGGCGTGATCGGACTCGAGGTCACCGCACAGCTGATCAGGGGCGCGCCGAGCGGCGCGCGGGCGCTCGGTTCGCTGGGGCCGACAGTGGCGATCCTGACTGCGGCGACGTTGTTCACCGGGCTGCTGATCCCGCTCATCGCCCAACCGCGGCCGAAATGGGCGACGCCGGCACTGGCGGTGCATGCGCTGGTGGGGGCGGTGGCGTTCGCGCTCTATCTGATCTGGGGGTTCAGGAGCTAGAGCGTCGGACCCCGAACAAGATCGTCACCCCCGCGCAGGCGGGGGTGACGACAAAGTTTCATGCTCGTGTGGCGAAGCCTTGCGCCTTCCACCATCGCACGGCACGGTCAGGCCATAGCAACAGGGGCAAGCAATGCAGGTATCACGGCGCGGGGCGATGCTGGCGGCGACCGGCCTTGCCGCGGCAAGCGCGCTACCGGCGCGGGGCGCAAGCCCGCTGGCGCCCGATGATGAAGCCGGCTGGGCGCGGATTGCAGCGCAGTATCCGGTCACAAAGTCGGTCATCCAGCTCGAAAACGGCTATTGGGGCAGCATGGCGACCCCGGTGCGGGATGCGCATCGGGCCATCCTGGAGCGGCTCAATCGCGAGAACAGCTGGTATGCGCGGCGGGCGATGGTGGCCGACCAGAAGATCGTTTTCGCGCGCGCTGCCGAGGCAATGGGGGTGCAACCCGACGAGATCGGCCTGTGCCGCAACGCTGCCGAGGGTCTTTCGGCGTTGATCAGCCAGTTCCGCGATGTCGGGCCGGGGGATGCGATCCTCTATTCCGACACCGATTACGAGGCGATGCAGGGGGCAATGGTGTCGCTGGCGCGGGCGCGGGGGGCGCAGGCGGTGAAGATCACCCTGCCGCGCGTGGTTACTCATGATGGCGTGATCGCGGCCTATCGCGAGGCGATTGCGCGCACGCCGCGGCTCAAGCTCGTGCTGCTCACGCACATGAGTCACCGCGCCGGGCTGGTGCTGCCGGTGCCGGCGATCGCTGGCATCGCGCGGGCGGCGGGGGCGGAGGTCATCGTCGATGCGGCGCAGAGTTTCTATCAGTTCGATTTCAAGCTGCCCGACCTGGGGGCGGATTTCGTCGGCATGAATTTCCACAAATGGGTCGGGGCGCCGCTGGGCGTGGCGGCGATCTGGATCAAGGCGGGGCGGACGGCTGCCATTGCCCCGTCGCCCGCCGAAGGGGATGACCGCGCCGACAGCGTGCAGGCGCGGGTGCACCAGGGCACGGTCGATTATTCGGCGCAGCTGGCGTTGCCCGCGGCACTCGATTTCCAGCAGGCCTTCACCCGCCCGGCCAAGCTGGCGCGGTTGCAGTATCTGCGCAACCTGTGGACGCGACCCCTGCGCGCGTTGCCGGGGCTGGAGATCCTGCTGCCCGATGATGCCCGGCTGCACGGCGCGTCGACGAGTTTTCGCATCGCGGGGCGCACGAGCGTGGCGGACAATATCGCCATCACCGATGCCTTGCTGGCGCGTTTCAACATCATGACGGTGCATCGCAGCGGCCTGGCGGACGGGGCGTGCATCAGGGTAACACCGTCGCTGTACACGACGCCGGCGGAGGTGATGGCGCTGGTGCCGGCGTTGCGGACGTTGGTGGGGGAGATGGTGCGGGCGTAGCCCATCACCTCCCGCGCAGGCGAGGCCCATCGCCGGAACCGCGACATCGGGCGCGAACGTGCGGCTGCAGCCGGCCGCGCCGGTTCAACGCCGCGGGCCGCCGCGCAGCCGATAGGGTTGCAGCAACGGTTGCTGATAGCGGCCGGTATCGAACGAGAAACTGGCAAAGCCATTGTCACCGATCGGCATGCCGACGGTGCCGAATATGCCGCGCGATCCGCCGCTGCCGATGAACATGCCGACTTCGCCGTGCGGGCGGCGATCGGTCAGGATGCTGGTATTATCGGCATACAGGCTGTGGCTGAGGGTGGCGTCGCGTTCGGCGCTGGGGGCAAGGGCGTTTGCCGGCGCCGTCGGTGCGGTGGTGGTCGGCGGCGGCAACAGCGCCGATCCCGGGCGTTCGGGTTGCAGCGCGGCCGCAGCGATGGCGGCGTCGCGATCGGCGGGCGACAGGCGATAGACCGTCGTCGGCGCCGTCGTCACCGGTTCCGCCGCCAACGTGGGGGCAGCGGTAATCGCGAGCAGGGCGAACAGGGGCAGGCGCATCGGGTGGGGCTTTCGGGGGCGAGGCAGGGACTACCGTAGCGTGGGGAGCTTAGCGCGGGCTGAACGGCGCGGCCAGAGGGCCAACTCCCTCCCCGCAGGGGGGGAGGGAGGGGGTCAGCCCTTGCGGAATGGGGTCGCCATGTCTTGCGCTTCGATGTCCGCTGCCACCATTTCCCCCTCGCGCACCACGAAATCGGCGACGGCGCGGCGGAAACCCGGGTCGGTGATGTAATGCGCCGAAACCGTCGCCACCGGGCGATAGCCGCGCGCCAGCTTGTGGGCGCCTTGCGCGCCGGCCTCCACGCGCGCCAGGCCGTGCGCGATTGCCCAGTCGATCGCCTGGTAATAGCACAGCTCGAAATGCAGGAAGGGGATGTCCTCGCTCGATCCCCAATAGCGGCCATACAGGCAATCGCTGCCGATGAAGTTGAGCGCGCCGGCCACCGGCACGCCGCCCCGCAACGCCAGCATCAGCAGGATGCGATCGCCCATCGCTTCGCCGATCATCGAAAAGAATTTGCGCGTCAGATACGGCCGCCCCCATTTGCGCGCGCCGGTATCCTGGTAGAAATGCCAGAAGGCATCCCAATGCGTTTCAAGGATGGCGGCGCCGGTCAGGTGGACGATCTCCACCCCGCTCGCCAGCGCGCCTTCACGTTCCTTGCGGATGCCTTTTCGCTTGCGCGACGACAACGCGCCGAGGAAGTCGCCAAAATCACCATAGCCGTCGTTCGACCAGTGATATTGTTCTCCCACCCGCATCAGCCAGCCCTTGGCTTCGAACAAGGGCTGTTGTTCGGGCGTGATGAAGGTCGCGTGCACCGACGAGATATTGTTCTGCCGCACCAGCGTTTCGGCCGCGGCGAGCAGCGCCGGCGCGGCGGCGGGATCGCGCAGCAACAGCCGCGGCCCGGTGGCGGGGGTGAAGGGCACGGCGCATTGCAGCTTGGGATAATAGGCGCCGCCGGCGCGTTCATAGGCCTCGCCCCAGCCGTGATCGAAAACATATTCGCCCTGGCTGTGCGATTTCAGATAGCCGGGCAGGATGCCGATCGGCACGCCGGCCGGATCATCGACGACGATGTGGGTCGGTTGCCAGCCGGTGCGCGCCGCAGAGCTGCCCGAGGCTTCGAGGCTGGTGAAGAATTCATGCGCCACGAACGGGTTGTCAGCCCCGGCACAGGCGTTCCAGTCCGCCGCCGAAAGGTCGGCAGCATTGGTGAGGATGCGGGCGCGGATTTCGGCCATTACGGTCGGATGGCGACGATCGCATCGATTTCGACACCGACGCCGCGCGGCAGCACCGCCACGCCGACGGCGGAGCGGGCATGGCGGCCGGCATCGCCGAACACGGCAACCATCAGGTCCGATGCACCATTGCCGACTTCGGGCTGCTGGGTGAAATCGGGCGTGGAACTGACGAACACGCCCAGCTTGACGATGCGCTCCACCCGTTCGAGCGAGCCCAGCGCTGCCTGCATCTGGGCAATCAGGTTGATCGCGCACAGCCGGGCGAGCGCCTGGCCCTGTTCGACATCCATTGTCTCGCCGAGCCGGCCCTGGAAGGGCTTGCCATCGGGGCCGAAGGGGATCTGCCCCGAAATGTGCAAAAGGCCGCCGGCGATGACGGTCGGCACGTAATTTGCCGCCGGCGCCACGGCGGCGGGCAGGGTGATGCCGAGGGCGGCAAGCCGGGATTCGGGGCTGGTCATGCGGCGGGGCCTTTCAACAGGGTTTCGATATGGCTGAGTGCCTCTGCCCAGCAATCGATGCGGGCATCGGCATCGGGCGCGGCGGGGATGAGATGGCGCAACGGCGCTTCGGCCACCATGTGCAGGCGGTGGACATGCGGCACGCGCTTTTTTGCCGATGTGTGATGCGGCGGCAGATCGTCGATGAAAACGGCGTGGCTGGGTTGATATTCATCGAGCAGGGTGCGGATCGGTTCGCCCTTGGGGCCGTTGTTGCCGATGACGCGGTACGGCATGCCGACCCGGGCGAGTTCGGCGGTGCGCGTCACGGCGTGGTGATCGGCGATATTGGTAAGCACCACCACATCGCAATATTCGGCGAGCCTGGCGAGCGAGGCGCCGGCGTGCGCCACCGGGGTCTGCGTCGGCATATGGGTGGTGAAAAAACCGTCGAGCAGCGCCGGAAATGCCTCGGGCGCCACCGGCGTGCCATCGGCGTGGCGGATGTTGCCGGCCAGCGCAAAGGTTTCAAGCTTCAACGTCAGGCCATGGACTTCATCGAGATAGGCGATGAACGGATCGCAGAAATCCAGCAGAACGCCGTCGCAATCCGAAATGATCAACGGGCGCGCCATCAGGCATCGCCCCGCGGCAGCGCCGCACCGGCATTCGTGAGCGCCGTACCGGCAGCGACCAGCGCTGCAGGCGTGACAGCCATGGCTTGCGCACAGGCAATAAGATCCGATTCGCGGGCGCACAGGAAATCGATGACGGCGGCGAGCAGCGCGGGTTCGCCGGCGCCGGCGCGCAGCCCGGCCGAATCGAGCCCCGAAAGCGCCAGGAAGCGCGGCCCCAGGTCTGGATCGCCGGCAACATGGCCGAGCGCCTGCAGCCCGAGCACCATCGGCCCCGGAATATTCAGCGACGCCTCGTTAACCATTTTGTTGCGCATTGGGGTTATCGTTCCTGCAGTGGCATCCGTATCTATCCCTAACGGGGGCAACGGCGAATTGCCAATCATGGCCGGAAAGGATCGGCGCCGAAGTGAAGCGGAGCGCACGCGATTTGCAGGTGGTCGCGGGCCCCGCGTCCGGGCGTGGGGGCGCGCCCGACGCCGCAATCCGCATCGGTTTCGTCGCGACCGGTGGCTGCGGCGCGCTGTTCGACAGCCTGATCGGGCTGATTCCGCCCGATGCCACGCTCGATGTGCTGACCACCGCCGAAGCGGCGCGGCGGATTGCCGCGCACGAATTGACCGTGCTGATCATCGCCGTCGACACGTCTTCGTGGCGCCAGGCCGTCATCGAATTGCGCAGCATCATCGATGCTGGCGCGGCCAACCCGCTGGCCGTGTTCGCGCTGGTGCCGCGCGATGATCCGGCGGCGCTGGTCAAGGCCTTCGAATTGCGCGTTGCCGATGTCGCCGGCCTGCCGATCGACCCGCATGAAGTGCGCGCCCGGCTGGCGGCGCTGATCCGCCGCCGCCGCGTCGCCTTTGCCAAGGCCGCCGAAACCCGCACGGCGTGGCAATTGGCGACCATCGACCCGGTCACTCGCCTGTTCAACCGCCATCACCTGACCGCGACGCTGCCCGCCGAATTCGACAGCGCCCGCAAGCTGGACCAATCGCTGGCAGTGATGATGATCGACCTCGATGGCTTGAAGGCGCTCAACGATCGCTGGGGCCATGCCGCCGGCGACAGGGTGCTGCGCAACGTCGCCGGCGCCATTGCCGGCGGGCTGCGCCTGACCGATACGATCGCGCGCTTCGGCGGGGATGAAATCGTCGTGGTGATGCCCGATACATTACCCGATGTGGCACGCGCGCTGGCGGCCCGATTGGTGCAGCGCGCCGCCCAGCGCGATCATGAAGACGGCAGCGAGCCGCCGGCGATGGTGACGATCAGCGTCGGCCTGGCGGTCTGCGAGGCCCGTGACAGCGATGTCGAAGCGCTGCTGCGCCGGGCGGACGAGGCGCTGTATGCGGCCAAGAATGGCGGGCGGAACCGGGTGGCGATCGCGGCGTGATCGGGTTTTCGGGGTACTGAATTCCATATTGTTGCCGTCACCCCCACGCAGGCGGGGGCCCATCACCTGAATTTCGGGCGATGGGCCCCCGCCTGCGCGGGGGTGACGGTGTTTTGGATGGATTCCAGACAAAGAAAGAGCCGCGGCAAAGCCGCGGCTGGCGTCGGACGAGTCAGGGGCGGGAAGGCCGCCCCGTCTCGCCGTCCGGTCTTGCGCCTGTCGGCGCGTAGCGTGGCTACGCGCGCGCGGCGCAGCGACTTACTTGATCTTCGCTTCCTTGAACTCGACGTGTTTGCGCACGACCGGGTCGTACTTGCGGAAAAGCAGCTTTTCCGTCTGGGTGCGCGGGTTCTTCTTGGTGACGTAATAGTAACCGGTGTCGGCAGTCGACACGAGCTTGATCTTGATGGTGGTCGGCTTGGCCATGACAGGTCCCGAAAACAACGAGGTGGAAATCGCGAGCGGCACGCCGAGCGCGGGAAGCGGCGTGGAATGACGGCGAACCCCGGAAAAGTCAAGCCGCACCGGTCGAAGCCGGTTTGGCAAGCCGGGCATAAATCCCTATCTGGGACGCCATGACCATTGCCCGCCTTGCCGACCGTGCCGTACTTGCCATTGCCGGCGCCGATTCGCGACCCTTTCTGCAAGGGTTGCTCACCCAGGATGTCGATCTGCTGGCGCCCGACCGGCCATTGTATGCCGGGCTGTTGTCACCGCAGGGCAAGGCGCTTTTCGACATGCTGCTATTCGCCGGTGCCGGCGATTCGGTGCTGGTCGATGTCGCCGCCGATCGCGCCGCTGCGCTCGCCCGGCGGTTGGGCATGTATAAATTGCGCAAGGCAGTGACCATCGCGCCCGCCGACCTGGCCGTCTGGGCCGGTTGGGACGGCGACGGCGAAGGCGCTGCCGACCCGCGCGACCCGGCGCTCGGCCGGCGCTGGCTGGCACCGCCGAAGGGCGATCTGGAAACGCCGGCGGGCGATGATGGCAGCGCGCTGTATGCCGCGCACCGCCGCGCCATCGGCGTGCCCGAAACCCCTGAAATCGGGGAGGACCAATTGCTCTGGCTCGAAACCGGTGCCGATTTGCTGAACGGGGTCAGCTTCACCAAGGGCTGTTATGTCGGCCAGGAAAATACCGCGCGCATGCACCATCGTGACAAGGTGCGGCGGCGGCTGGTGCCGATCGACACGATCGGCGATTCGGGCGATGGCAGCATCCGCGATTCCGCGGGGCGCAGCGTCGGCAGCCTGCGCGGGTCCATCGTTGGCGGGCGCGGCTTTGCGCATCTGCGGATGGAGGCAGCGGCAGCGCCGCTCTTTCTGGGCGATACGCCGGTCTCGGTGCGCTTTCCGGCGTGGCTTGCTGCCGGCGAAGGCGCGGTGTCGTGATCGCGGCGACGCCCGCTGCGGCACCGGTCCACCGCAACCTTTTCGACAAGGTGGTCAACCTTTGGGGCGATGTGTTCGGCTGGCTACGCGCCGACAGCAGCGATGCGCTGATCGCGCTGGCAGCGGTGATCGGCTTTTATTTCTTCGTCTTCGGCCTGCGCTGGGGGCTGGTGCGCCTGCTCGGCAAAGATTATCCGGTGACGACCTGGCGCGGTTTTGCCCGCCGCATCATCAACCGCACGCGCAGCCCGTTCATCGCAGCGCTGTCGGCCTATCTTGTCACCCATGTCATCGAAGCGCCGCCGATCCTGCAGCGCGCGGTCGATGTCGCGTTCATCATCGGCTTTTCGGTGCAGGGGGCGATCTGGCTGCGTGAAATCGTGCTGGCGGTGCTCGACCGCCGTGCCGCCGATCGCGAGGACGCGGGCGAATTCGACAGCGCCATCAACATCATCAAGGTGCTGGTCAATGTCGTTGTCTGGATATTGGCGCTTATCCTCATTCTCGACAATCTGGGGGTCAACGTCACCGCCCTGGTGGCAGGCCTGGGGGTTGGCGGCATCGCCATCGGGCTGGCGGCGCAGGGCATCTTCAGCGATCTGTTCGCCGCGCTGGCAATTCTGTTCGACCGGCCATTCCGGGTCGGGGATGTCATTTCCTACAGCGGCAATACCGGCCGGGTCGAGGCCATCGGGCTGAAGACAACCCGCATCCGGGCGCTTTCGGGCGAACAACTGGTGATGGCCAACACCAAATTGCTGGAACAACAGGTATCGAACCTGCGGCGCATCGAGGAACGCCGCGTCATCATGCAGATCGGCATCATCTACCAGACCCCGCCCGATGTCGTGGCCGCACTGCCCGGCGAAATCGAGGCAATCATCACCGCGCAGCCCGATGTGCGCTTCGACCGGGCGCATTTCTTCAATTTCGGCGCGTCGTCGCTCGATTTCGAGTTCGTCTTCTTCGTCACCCGCCCGGAATATGAGGTGATGATGACGGCGCGCCAGAATGTCTGCCTCGGCATCATGCAGCGCTTTGCCGCGCTCAAGGTCGAATTCGCCTATCCGACCCAGACGACCTTTACCGCCGCACCCGATGGCACGATGATTGATCCGCGCCCGGTTACCGAGAGCGCCGGCGACAAGGGCTGATCAGCCTTTCGGCACCGCATTGCCGCGATGCTCGAGCGGGATCGATTCATACATCGCTGCCGGCGCCAGCCCGAGCCGCGCGCGGACATCGGCGAGCGGCAGCGGCAGCAGCGCCACCCAATCCTGCGCCGGCAGCCAGCGGGCCGCCTTGCCACGCGCATAACCTTCGCGGATCGCAGCGACATAGGGCTGTTTCACCGGCGCCTTGCGGCTTTTGAGCGCCGCGCCGACGGCGATGAAGGCCCAGCCGAGCGAGCGCGTCTGCGCATAGGAAAAGGCGACGAGGCAGGCCTCGCCCAGCGAATCGAGGCCATAGCCGGTGGTGACGTGCCACAGATCGTGCGAATCGCGGATACGGCGGCCGAACCAGGCAACAGGGTGTTCAAGGTCCATCATGACATGGTTCGATACGGCGACCAGGCCTTGCGGCGTCACCCCGCCATCATCGGTGAAATCGCGATAGACAGCGCCCAGGCTGCCCGGCGGCAGCGTCGCCAGCCAGGCGCGATCGGCAAGTTTGTGCGCCAGTTCCTCGCGGCGGTAGGCGAGGCGGCCGCCTTCGGCGGTGGCGAGCAGGCGTTGATACCCCTTGCGCGTCGAATCGCCGTTGAGCGCGCGCATGATCTCGAAGACTTCCTCGGTTGCATCCTTGTCGTGCAACAGCCGCTTCAGCGCGCCGAGCGCGACGCCCCAGTCTTTTTTGGGGACAGCAAGGCGCGTGGGTTCCGCGGTGATCGGGCTATGAGCGTTCATGCGGAGTAGTTATACGCAAAAATGCAAACGCGTAAATGGGGGCTGTCTTCTCCCTCCCCCCTGTGGCGAGGGCGAATCGGCGCAGCCGAGCGGGGTGGGGGTTCGCGTGTTGGCGCGGGCGCAACCCCCACCCCGCTCGCGCAAGAGCGCGAGTCGCCCTCCCCACAAGGGGGAGGGGGAAGCAGAATGGCCTTATTCCTGCGGCTGCAACCCGCTCGGCGCATCGGGCGCGACTGCCTGGGCATGCACCGGGCCATAGCCGGTGTTGGCAAAGCTCGACACGCACCCGGCCTGCCGGGCGCAGTTGATGTTGCCGCTGTACTGGTCGGCTGAAACACAACCGGCAAGGCTGGCCAGCAGCGTAAGGGCAAAAATTCTGATCATCCGGCGTTCCTCCGACATTTTTTACATTTGCCGTGCGAATGTGACGGTTTCATGGGCTCAGATTTCGCCCACATCCTCGATGCTCAGCAGGCTCGCATTGCCGCCCGCGCTCGTCGTATCGGTGCTGACGGTGCGTTCGTGGACGAAGCGCAGCAGGTAATGCGGCCCGCCGGCCTTGAAGCCGGTGCCGGATCGACCTTCGCCGCCAAAGGGCTGGCTGCCGACGATGGCGCCGATCATCGAGCGGTTGATATAAAGGTTGCCGACATGCGCCGCTGCGGTCACCCCGGCGGCAACGCTGGCGATGCGGCTGTGCAGGCCCATGGTCAGGCCATAGCCGAGCGCGTTGACCGCAGCGATCGTCTGCGGCAGTTCGCCGGCTTTCCAGGTCACGACATGCAGCAGCGGCCCGAACCATTCGGTGTCAAGATCGGCGATCCGGTCGAGCCCGATGACCGTCGGCGCGATGAAATTGCCGGTCGCGGGGGCGGCGACGCTGTGCCGCCAGCGGGCTTTTTGCGCCTGGCGATAGGTCTCCAGCCGGTCGAACGCCGCGCTGTCGATGACCGGGCCAACATCGGTGGCGGGGTCGGCGGGATCGCCCACCACCAGCGTGTCCATGGCGCCTTTCAGCATCTCGAGCGTGCGGTCGGCGACGTCTTCCTGGACCAGCAGCAGGCGCAGCGCCGAACAGCGTTGCCCGGCGGAGCGGAAGGCGCTGGTGATGACATCCTGCACCACCTGTTCGGTGAGCGCGGTCGAATCGACGATCATCGCGTTGATGCCGCCGGTTTCGGCGATCAGCGGCACCAATGGCCGCGTCTCGTCATCGAGCAGCGCCCGCGCGATGCGGCGCGCCGTTGCCGTGCTGCCGGTAAAGGCGACCCCCATGATGGCGGACGAGCGGACCAGCGCATCGCCGATGTCGCCGCCGCCGGTGACCAGCGCCAGCACATCGGCGGGCACCCCGGCTTCGTGCGCCAGCAGGACGGCGCGGCGGGCGATTTCGGGGGTCTGCGGCGCCGGCTTGGCGATGACGGTGTTGCCGGCGACGAGCGCGGCGGCGACCTGGCCGATGAAGATGGCGAGCGGGAAGTTCCACGGCGCGATGGCGGCAAAGACGCCGCGCCCGGCAAGGTGGAGTTCGTTGCGTTCGCCGGTGGGGCCGGGGAGGAGGACGGGCAGGAATTTGGCGCGCGCTTCGGCGGCATAATAGCGGCAGAAATCGACCGCCTCGCGGACTTCACCCAGCGCATCGGGGATGGTCTTTTTCGCTTCATGGACGAGGACGGCCATGAGTGCCGGCGTGTCGCGTTCGAGGAGATCGGCGAGGCGATCGAGCGCGGCAGCGCGGGTGGCGACCGGGGTGGCGGCCCAGGCGGGGTGGGCGGCGTGGGCGGCGGTGATGGCGCTGGCAAGACCCCTCTCCCGGCTCGGCTGCGCCGAGTCCGACCTCCCCCCGGCGGGGGGAGGTAAGCTGTCACCTCCTCCCGCCGGGGGGAGGTCGAGAGACGGCGAAGCCGGCCCGGGAGAGGGGCGGGAACGCGCAATCCCCGCCGCCACTTCGGCCAGCACGTTGGCATCGGCAAGATCGATACCTGCCGAATTATCGCGCGAGCCCCCGAACAATCGCACTGGCAGCGCGATCGACGGGTGCGCCGAGCCGCCGACGCTGGCGATCTTCACCGCCGGGTCGGCGAGCAGCGTGTCGTCGCTGACGCTGGCATCGGCAAGCTGGTGGACAAAGCTGGAATTGGCGCCATTTTCGAGCAGGCGGCGGACGAGATAGGCGAGCAGATCACGATGGCCGCCGACCGGCGCATAGGTCCGGCATTTATAGCCCTGTTCGCGCACCAGCCGTTCGAACAGGCCCTCGCCCATGCCGTGCAGCCGCTGGAATTCGAAATCGCGCGCCTCGCCGGCCCATTCGAGGATGGTCGCGACGGTCAATGCGTTATGGGTGGCAAAGGCGGGGTAGATGTTGGCCGCTGCCAGCATGTCATGCGCGCAGGCGAGGTACGACACATCGGTGGCGGCCTTGCGGGTGAACAACGGGTAGTCGACCAGCCCGGCCTCCTGGGTGCGCTTGATCTCGCTGTCCCAATAGGCGCCCTTGACCAGGCGTATTGTCAGGCGTTGCCCGGTGGCGGCGCCGAGCGCATCGGCCCAGGCGATGACCTCGCGGGCGCGTTTGCCATAGCCCTGCACCGCCATGCCGAAGCCGCCCCAGCCTTGCAACTGCGGGTCGCGCGCGACGGCTTCGATGATGTCGAGGCTCATCATCAGGCGCTCGGATTCCTCGGCATCGACGGTCAGCGCGATCCCGGCCCGGCGGGCGCGATCCGCGAGATTTTTCAAGATAGGGACCAGCTCGCCCAGCCCCCGGTCCCGCTGCGTCCAGTCATAGCGCGGATGCAGCGCCGACAGTTTGACGGATACCGACGGCCGCAGCAGCTGGTCGGGGATCCGGGCCGCCCTTTTCCCGGCCGCGTCGATGGCGGTTTCATAGGCCTTCAGATATTTGGCCGCGTCGACCGCGGTATAGGCCGCCTCGCCCAGCATATCGTAGCTGTGGGAATAGCCGACCGCCTCGCGCTCCTCGGCCCGCTCCAAGGCTTCGTCGATGGTCCGACCGAGGACGAACTGGCGGCCCATGATCCGCATCGCTTGTTTCATGGCCGCGCGGATGACCGGCTCGCCCGAACGCTTGACCAGAGAGCCGAGCAGCCCGTCCTCCAAATCCACGACCT
>JBBRVH010000075.1:0-17043 GCA_038246995.1 Sphingomonadales bacterium | reverse complement strand
GAACAGCGCCGGATCGCGCGCCAGCGCATCGGCGAGCACCGGCGTCACCCCGAGCAGATGGCCGAGCAGGCCGACCAGCCGCGGATTGGCCTCGAGCAGCGCGAAGAATTGCGCGCCCTGCGGCAAGGCCGCCAGAAAACCATCGAGCCGCGTTGCCGCCACCGCCGGATCGGCGGCCCCGGCAACGCCGGCGATCAACGCCGGCAGGACATTTTCAAAGGCAGTGCGCGCCGTCTCGCTGCGCAGCGCCCGCAAGCCCCCGCCGCGCCAGCGCGCGATCAGCGGCGGCAACAGCCGCGCGACGCCCGGATGATGCGCCTTGAGCCAGGCGGCGGGTTCGGCCGGCACGGCATGGCCCTGCGGCGCGGCGGCGGCGATCAACCGGTCATAGGCGCTGGCGACCGGCGCCGTGACCGTTTTCAGCGCGCGTTCCACCGCCGCCCAGTCGCGCTGCCCGGCGAGCAGCGCGACGGCGGCGCGATCGGCGGCGAGGCGCGGCACGGCATGGGTTTGTTCATCTCGGCGCATCTGCAAGCGGTGTTCGAGGGTGCGCAGCATCCGGTAACTGTCGGCCAGCCGCGCGGCTTCGTCGGGCGCGATCCGCCCTGCCGTCGCCAGCGCCGCCAGCCCGTCGAGCGTCGCCGGGCAGCGCAGTTCGGGCGCCCTGCCCCCCCAGATCAACTGGTGGATCTGCGCGAAGAATTCGACCTCGCGGATGCCGCCGCGGCCGCGTTTCAGATCATAGCCCGGGCCGATGCTTTGCCCCGCGTCGAAATGATCGCGGATGCGCAGCGATACCGCCTGAATATCGCGCACCGCCGTCCAGTCGAGGCTGCGCCGCCAGACGAACGGCCGGATGCGGTTGAGCAGACCCTGCCCCAGCGCCAGGTCACCGCCGCAGGCCCGCGCCCGGATGAAGGCAACGCGTTCCCAGGTCAGCGCTTCGGACTGGTAATAATGTTCGGCGGCGCCGACTGCGAGGCTGATCGGCGTGATCTCGCTCGCCGGGCGCAACCGCAGGTCGACGCGCTGGACATAGCCATCGGCGGTCAGATCGGCGAGCAGCGCCACGGCGCGTTTGGCGATGCGCACGGCGGCTTCGGCGGGTTCTTCATGGCTGCGGCGCGGGATGGTGTCGGGATCATGGACGAGGATGAGATCGACATCCGACGAATAGTTGAGTTCATGACTGCCCAGCTTGCCGAGCGCCAGCGCCGCCAGCCCGGCATTGGGGGCATCGTGTTCGGCCAGCGCTTCGGCAATGGCGACATCGATCGACCGGTCGGCAAAGGCCGACAGTGCCGCCGTCACCTGTTCGAGCGACCAGAGCCCGGCAAGATCGGCCAGCGCCACCACCAGCGCGACAGCGCCGCGCGCCCGGCGCAGCCGCTGTGCCGCATCCTGCGCCGGATCCGCCGCCGCCGCCATCGCATCGGCAAAGGCGGCTTCGGGTCCGGCATCGGCGAGCCGCGCCAGCACGTCACGCCGACCGCGAATCAGGCCTTTCAGAAACGGCGCCTGGGCCCAGGCGGTCGCGGCGGCGGTGACCAGCGCCGGGCTGAACCCGGCCGGCAGCAAGGCGGCAAGATCGGCCGGCGGGTCGCGCGGGGGCAGGGTGAAATCCACAAGCGCGGTGATGCCAGCCCGGGCCCCCGCTGTCACGCGCCGGAACCCGGGTGACGATGGGGCGTTACCGGTGGATCCCCACCCTCGTCATGTCAGGACCCATCATGCGCACCCCCGTCACCCTTGCGATTGCCTTGGTTTCCGTCCTTGCGCTCGGCGCCTGCAACACCGTCAGCGGCGCCGGCAAGGATGTCAGCTCGGCCGGCAAGGCCGTCACCAGGACCGCCGAAGACGTCAAGAACTAAGCACCGCCGCGCCGGGCCATTCAGCCCCGGTCAAGCGAAACCCGCCGATACCATAAGGCACGGTCACCGCATCCACGGGGCCGTGCCTTTTTTGTCGGGAATGAAGATGCGCCAATCGATCAGGATGCTGCTGCTCGGCGGCATGGTTCTTGCCCTTGCCGGCTGCAACACGATCAGCGGCGCCGGCCGCGACCTGAGTTCGGCCGGCAAGGCCATCACCCGCACCGCCGACGATGTGAAGAATTAGGTCTATTCCGCCACGTTGCCGGCCAGCGCAGCGTCGCGCGCCCGGCTGCGTTCGGTGAACCAGATGCCGATGATCGAGACTTCGTAAAGCAGGATCAGCGGGATCGCGAGGGCGAACTGCGACCAGATATCGGGGGGCGTCAGCACGGCCGCGATGGCGAAGGCGGCGACAATGGCATAGCGGCGCCCGGCCTTGAGCTGCGTCCGCGTCACGATCCCGGCGCGTTCGAGCAGCATCAGCAGCACCGGCAGCAGGAACGACACGCCGAAGCCCAGGATCATGTTCATCACCAGGTCGAGATATTCGCCCATCGCCGGCAAGGCTTCCTGGGTGATGCCGGTAACCGACGATGACGACTGGAAGCTGAGGAAGAATTTGAACGCCACCGGCATGACGCCATAATAGGCCAGCGCTGCCCCCATGGTGAACAGCACCGGCGTGGCGATGATGAACGGCAGGAACGCCCGCTTTTCGCGCTTGTAGAGCCCTGGGGCGATGAACGCCCACAACTGGTTGGCGATGATCGGGAACGCCATGCAGAGCGCCGCAAAGGCCGCGACCTTGATCTCGACGAAGAACGCTTCGTACAGCTTGGTGTAGATCAGCTTGCCGACCACGCCGCTGCCATAGGCAGTCACCAGCGGCTGGACGAGAAAGCCGAAAACGCGGTCGGCAAAACTGAAGGCGATGGCAAAGCAGACGACAAAGGCCGCCACGCATTTGAGCAGGCGGTTGCGCAGTTCGATCAGGTGATCGAGCAGCGGCGCCTTGCTGGCGTCGATTTCGGCGGTGTCGTTTTCCATCAGCCGTCGATCGCCGGGCTGATGGCCTTGGCCGTCCGGCGGCGACGCGGGGCAGCCGTGGCTTCAGGGGCGGTGATTTCGGGCGCGATGATTTCGGGGGCGCCCTCGGCCTTGGCGCGGCGGCGGCGCGGCTTGGGCGGCGCAGGATCGTCGGCCGGCACATCGGCCACGGTTTCGGGCGCCAGCGGCGGCGGTGGCAGCATCCAGTCGTCAGCACCCAGATCGGGCAGCGGGTTCCTGATGCCGAGATCGGGCAGCGCGGTCGCCTTCATGATGGCTTCGTTCTGCGCCGCCCATTGCTTTTGCATTTCCTCGAGTTCGGATTCGCGCATCATCGTGTCGAAGCCGGCGCGGACATGGCGGGTCATGGCGCGGCCGCGCGCCAGCCATTGCCCGACCATGCGCATGACGCGCGGCAGATCCTTCGGGCCGATGACCAGCAGGGCCACCAGCGCGATGATCGCCAGTTCCGAAGAATCGATACCGAACATGCTGCGACGCCCTCGGGCGGGCTAGCGGCGGATTTCGTCGCTGGCCGGGGCCACCGGGGTGGCGGTCGAGTTGGTCACCTGCGGCGGCGGCGTGGCGGCGGGCGGCGCATCGCCTTCGGCCAGGCCCTTCTTGAAGCTGGTGATGCCCTTGGCAAAATCGCCCATCAAATCCGAAATCCGGCCGCGGCCGAACAACAGCATGACGACGATGATGAGGATGGCCCAGTGAACGAGGCTGAACGAGCCCATGGCGATACCCTTTGAAAACGCATTGTGCGGTTTCGCTTTACTCCGGATGCCAGCGGCAAGCTAGGGCCTCGCGCGGCAACCGCGACGAAACGCGGGGCGGGCGGGACGGGTTCGCCGGATGGTGCTGTCGGGGAGGATTGAACTCCCGACCTCAGCCTTACCAAGGATGCGCTCTACCACTGAGCTACGACAGCATTCCGGCGAAGGTGAGGGCCTATGGGGGAGGGGCGACGGGCTGTCAAGAAACCCTGTGATGGTTTAGACGAGCGCCATGACGAAAAACGCCGAATCCACCGCGGAGAGCGCCAGGCAGGCCCGGCTCGCCGCCGCGCTGCGCACCAACCTGGCGCGGCGCAAGGCGCGCGACCGGGGCAGTGTGGAGCCGCCGAAGGAGGACTAGTCCAGCTCCCTCCCCCCCTGCGGGGAGGGCGACTCGGGCGTTGCCCGAGCGGGGTGGGGGTTGCACCTGCTGGCACCGCAGGCGCGACCCCCACCCCGGGCCGCGCGTGCCGCGCGTCTCTCGCCCTCCCCGCAGGGGGGAGGGCGTTCAGGTCAGCCCTTGGCGGCGATGGCTTTTGCCACCGCGCCGGCGACTTCGGCTGACATCGGCGTCGCCTTGGACGGGAAGGCGGCGATCAGCTTGCCATCGCGGCCGACGAGATATTTGTGGAAATTCCACTGCGGCGTCTTGTCGGACCCCAGCGTTGCGGCGGCCCAGCGGTAAAAGGGGATCGCCGTCGCGCCCGACACGACGCTCTTTTCGGTCATCGGGAATTTGATGCCGAATTTCGATTCGCAGAAATCCTGGATCTCGCCGGCCTTTTCATATTCCTGGCCGCCGAAATCGCCCGACGGCACGCCGATGACAGTGAAGCCCTGGGCCTTGTAGCTGTCCTGGAGCTTTTGCAGCCCTTCATATTGCGGCGTGTAGCCACAAAAGCTGGCGGTGTTGACGACGAGCAGCACCTTGCCCTTGTACTGGCTGAACGGCATCGGCTTGCCATCGATGGTCTTCATGGCGAACTGGTACGCCGAGCTTGGCCCCGCCGGTGATGCGGCGATGAGCAACATGCCGGCAATCGCGGTGGCGGCGATAGTGATGGTCTTCATCATGGACGTGATTCCTTTTGCCTGAGGTTCAAAGCGCTGCGGTGGCGGTGGCGAGCCAGGCCTGGCCGGCATCGTCGAGCTGCGGGCCGATCTCGGCCTGCACCCGGGCGTGATAGGCGTCGAGCCAGTCGCGCTCCACGGCATCGAGCAAGCCGGTGTCGATGAGGTTGCGGTCGATCGGCGCCAGCGTCAGCTCGCGGAAAGCCAGCATCGGCTTTTCGGCGCCGGGCACGTCGCGCGCCTCGACCAGCACGAGATTTTCGATGCGGATGCCATATTCGCCGGCCTTGTAGTAACCGGGCTCGTTCGACAGGATCATGCCGGCCTGCAACGGCTCGTCATTGCCGGGCTGGCTGCTCCAGGCCGCGGCGATGCGCTGCGGGCCCTCGTGCACCGACAGGAAGCTGCCGACGCCGTGGCCGGTGCCATGGTTGTAGTCGAGCCCCGCTGCCCACAGGAACTGCCGCGCCAGCGAATCGAGCTGCACGCCGCGCGTGCCGGCCGGGAACACCGCCCGGGCGAGCGCGATATGGCCCTTGAGGACCCGGGTGAAACGGTCCTTCATTTCGGCGGTCGGGGTGCCGACGATCAGCGTGCGGGTCACATCGGTGGTGCCGTCACGATATTGCCCGCCCGAATCGACCAGATAGATTTCGTCGACCTTGATCGGCAGGCTCGATTCCGCGCTGACCCGGTAATGCGGGCTGGCGCCGTTGGGGCCGGCGGCCGAGATGGTGTCGAAGCTCAGGTCCTCGAGCATGTTGGTGGCTTCGCGGAACTGCTGGAGCCGCGCCGCCGCGGTCATTTCGGTAAGGTTGCCCTTGGGTGCCTCGCCATCGAACCAGTGCAGGAAGCGGGTCAGCGCGGCGCCATCGCGGCGGTGGGCATCGATGGTGCCGGCGATCTCCACCGGGTTCTTGACCGCCTTGGGCAGCAGGCACGGATCACGCGCTTCGATGACCGTGGCACCACCATCGGCGAGCCCGGCAAAGATCGCCGCGACCGCGCTTGCCGGATCGACAGCGACGGTCTTGCCGGCGAAAGCCGAAAGCGCAGCGGCAAAACCGGCGCGCGGCTGCGGGCGCACGGCGTCCCCCAGATGAGCGTGTACCTCGGGGGTAAGCTTTTCGGGTGCGATGAACAGATCGACGCTTGCATCGGCATGGACGATCGCAAAGGCCAGCGCGACGGGGGTGCGGCTGACATCGGCGCCGCGGACATTGAGCAGCCAGGCGATCGAATCGAGCGCCGAAATCACCACCGCATCGGCGCCGCGCCCCTGCAACCAGCCGGCGATTTCGGCGCGCTTGTCGGCAGCGCTGCGCCCGGCATGGTCATCGAGCTGGACCTTCAGCGGCGCGGCGCTCGGCGCCGGGCGGTCGCGCCAGATCGCATCGATGGGGTTGGCCGCGACGGCGACAAGTTGCGCGCCGCGCGCCGCCAGCAGCCGGTCGGTCGCCACCACCCAGCCGCGGGTATGCAGCCAGGCGTCATAGCCGATGCGATCGCCGGCGCTGGCATGGTCGGCGAGCCAGCCTGCGGCGCTCGTCTGCGGCACGTCCTGGTAATCGAACAGATCGCCCGGCACCTGCTGGCGCACTTGCAGCGTATAGCGGCCATCGGTAAAGATCGCCGCCTTGCTGCCCAGCACCGCCGCGCTGCCCGCCGAACCGCCAAAGCCGGTCAGCCATTCGAGCCGCTGCGCATAGCTGCCGACATATTCGCTCATATGTTCATCGGTGAGCGGCACGACAAAGCCGGTCAGCCGGTCCTGCGTCAGTTGCGCCTGCAACGCGGCCAGGCGATCCTTGATGGTGGACATGGGGTGTTCTCGCTCTAATGATATCGCCCAACATAGGCGCGGCGCCGATCGCGCGCCAGCATCGACAGGAGCGACCAATTGCATCGGCCTCGTATCGCGACGCTGTCGCTCGGCCTGCTCGCCCTGCTGACCCCCCTCCTCTCCCCTTCGGAAGCCCGCATGATCCCCGATCCCCGCCTGCCGCCGCCTGTCGCCGCCGTCCGCCCGCACACCAGCATCTGGCACGGCGAAACCCTGTCGGACCCCTATTTCTGGTTGAAGGACCAGGGCTATCCGGTGGTCGATGATCCCGAGGTGCTGGCCTATGTGCGGGCCGAAAACGCCTATTTCGAAGCGCATATGGCACCGGTCGCGCCGTTGACCGACGCGATCTTCGCGGAATTGAAGGGCCGGGTGAAGCAGGACGATGCCAGCGTCCCGGTCAAGGACGGCGCCTTCGAATATTGGTGGCGCTTCGATACCGGGGCGCAATATCGCACCTGGCTGCGCCGGCCGGTGGGTGGCGGCGCCGAACAGGTGATCCTCGGCGAGCCGGCACTGGCGCAGGGGCATGACTATTTCCGCCTCGCGGGATCGAGCGTCAGCCCCGATGGCAGATTGCTGGCCTATGCCGTCGATACCAAGGGCGACGAACGCTTCGTCCTGCGCGTCCGCGATCTCGCCACCGGCACCGATATCGCCACAATAGCCGCCAACAGCGTCGGCGTGCCGGTCTGGGCCGCCGATTCGCGCGCGCTGGCGTGGAACGAAGTCAATGAAAACTGGCGCAGCTTCCGCGTCCGCCTGCACCGGCTCGGCGGCACCGCCCCCGATGCGGTGCTGTACGAGGAAACCACCGACAAGGGCTTCAACGTCGGCGTCGAGCGCAGCCAGGATGGCCGCTGGTTCATCCTTGCCGGCGGCGACAATGTGACGAGCGAAGTGCGGCTGGTGCCGACCGCCGATCCGGCGGCAACGCCGGTGCTGGTGCGAGCGCGCAAAGCCGGGGTCAGCTATGATGTCGATGCCCGCGGCGACACGCTGTTCATCCGCACCAACGACAGCCACCCCAATTTCCGGCTGGCGACCGCGCCGATCGCCAGCCCCGGCACCTGGACCGAGCTGATCGCGCCGTCGGACCGCGATTACATCACCGGCTTTGCGCCCTTTGCCTCGTACCTGCTGATCACCGGCCGCCGCGACGGGCTCGACCAGTTGCGCCTGCGCCGCGACGATGGCAGCGAAACCGCGATTCCGTTCGCCGAGGCCTCGTATACCGCCAGCCCGGGCAGCAACCCCGAACCCGATGCGCCAGTGCTGCGGCTCAACTACAGCTCGATGGTCACCCCGGCGACGGTGTTCGATTATGAGGTGGCCACCGGGAAACTCGTCACCCGCAAGGTCCAGCAAGTGCCATCGGGCTATGATGCCGGGCAATATGCCACCGAACGCGTCACCATCACGGCGCGCGACGGCGCGCGGGTGCCGGTGTCGATCGTCTTCAAAAAGGGCTTCCCGCGCGATGGCTCGGGCAAGCTCCACCTTTATGCCTATGGTGCCTATGGCTATGCGATGCCGCCGTCGTTTTCGGCCAACCGGCTCAGCCTGCTCGATCGCGGCATGGCCTTTGCCATCGCCCATATCCGCGGCGGCGATGATCTGGGCTATCAATGGTATCTCGATGGCAAGCTGACCAAGCGGACCAATACCTTCAACGATTTCGTCGATGTGGCGAAGGGGCTGAACGCGCTCGGCTGGGCGGCGCCGGGCGCCATTTCGGCCAGCGGCGGTTCCGCCGGCGGCGAATTGATGGGCGCCATCGTCAATTCCGATCCCGGGCTGTGGCGCGCCGTCGTCGCGCATGTGCCCTTTGTCGATGTGCTCAACACCATGCTCGATGACAGCCTGCCGCTGACGCCCGGCGAATGGCCCGAATGGGGCAACCCGATCACCGACAAGGTGGCGTTCGACCTTTTGAAAAGCTACAGCCCCTATGACAATGTGACGGCGCAGGCCTATCCGCCGCTGCTGATCACCGCCGGGCTGAACGATCCGCGCGTCACCTATTGGGAACCGGCGAAGTGGACGGCCAGGCTGCGCGCCACCAAAACCGACAATAATATCCTGCTGCTCAAGACCAACATGGGCGCCGGGCATGGCGGCAAATCGGGGCGGTTTTCGGCGCTGCAGGAAACCGCCGAGGAATATGCCTTCATCCTGGCCCAGTTCGGCAGCCCCGATGCCGCCGCCCGCTGACCGCACGCCATACAGCATCAGCGTCACCGCGCAGGCGGCCGACATCGATGAACTGGGGCATGTCAATAATATCGTCTATCTGCGCTGGGTGCAGGATGTGGCGACGGCGCACTGGCGGGCGGTGGCGCGGGCGGCGGATATCGATCGCTTCATCTGGGTGGTGACGCGCCACGAGATCGATTACCTGCGCGCCACGCTGGTGGGCGAGGCGTTGACGCTGACCACCTGGGTCGGCACCCCCCGCGGCGCGCGCTTCGACCGCTTTGTCGAGATCATTGGCGCCGACGGCACGCTGCGCGCCCGCGCGACGACGATCTGGGCGCTGGTGGACACGCACAGCAACCGCGCGGTGCGGGTGCCGGTGGAAGTGGCGGCGCCCTTCCTGGGGTAGGCACACACCATCTCCCTCCCCCCTGCGGGGAGGGCGACTCGGCAAAGCCGAGCGGGGTGGGGGTTACACCCGTGGCCGCACGCGTACCCCCACCCCGCTCGCGCCAGTGCGCGAGTCGCCCTCCCCGCAGGGGGGAGGGAGTTGCTCCCCTACCCCGCCACCTCCTCCCGCTGCTGCCGCCGCCGCGCCAGCACCCCGACAAGCCCGAACCCGATGATCAGCAGCGCCCAGTTCTCGGGCTCGGGCACCACCGCCGACGCGCCGAGATTATCGAATTCGAACGCCGCGCCGTCCGAGCGAAAGCGCACTTGCGTGACCTTTTGTTCAGGCCGGAAATCGAAGAACACCCGGCGGTTGGTCGCTGCCGACGTCTGGTTGCCATTGGCGAGCGGCAGCGCATTGCCCGCCACTGTCGCGACCTGGCGGCCGCCGATATCGAGAAAATCGATGAAATTGTAACTGTCGACCGACCCCCAATAGACGCTGAAGCTTTCCAGCCCGTGCCCCCGCGTCCAGCCGGTAAAATCGAACACGCTGCTGCCGCCGGTGCCGATCGAGCGATAGACGCTGTTGCCGATGCCCGCCGGCGCCGCGCGCACCCCGGCGATCGAGCCGGCGGCGGTGATGACGGCGCCGCGGCTGCTGTCGGTCACCCCGGCGGCATGCGGCCGATCAAACCCGGCCACCAGCGTTTCGCCGCGCGCCAGCCCGGGATCGGGGGCGCCGCGCAGGCTGGCAAAGGTAACGGTGACCGCCGCCGCCGGTGTGACGACAAGCGCGGAAACACAAAAGCAACGCAACAACATGACGGGTTTTCCCTGATGGCCAAGACCAGGGACAACGGCGGCGGCACGCGTCGATGCCAATGAATTGATGGTGAAGGCATATTGAGACTAACCCGTGTTTACAGACCGCCTGCCCTCGCCAGTCCATACAGATGCACGCTGGCGAACAGCGCCGCCGCCATGCCGGCAAAGATCATCGCGTGCCACGGCAGATAGGCGTGCCACGCCAGCGGCGCGCCCCGCCGCGCCCGGTCGCCCAGGCTGGCGAGCAGTGTCAGCACGATTCCGCCCGCCAGCAGCGCGAATGTATTTTGCGAGTCCATCGCAACGCGCTAATCCAGTCGCCAGACGAAGCCAAGCCGCCAGCCCGCGGCCCGCAGGAGACTGTCCATGTTGCGCCAGACGTTGTTTGCCCTCACCGCCGCTGTTGTTCTTGCCGCCCCCGCCGCCGCCGCCCCCTTTGATGCAGCAATCGCCGGCGCGCACCGTTCGGATGCCAGCAAGGCGCGCGACGCCTATCGCCACCCGGCACAGACGCTGTCGTTTTTCGGCATCAAGCCGAACATGACGGTGGTGGAAATCTCCCCCTCGGGCGGCTGGTACACCGAAGTGCTGGCGCCCTATCTGCGCAACAAGGGCACGCTTTATGCCGCCGGCGGCAACCCGGCGGGGGGTGAACGCGCCGCCGCCGCGGTGCAGAGTTTCCAGAAAAAGCTCGATGCCAACCCGGCGGTCTATGGTTCGACGAAAATGAGCGTCTTTACCAAGGGCACGATGAACATTGCCCCGGCCGGCAGCGCCGATGCCGTGCTCAGCTTTCGCAACGTCCATAACTGGCACATGGGCGGCTTTGCCCCCGATGCCTTCAAGGCATTCTTTGCCGCGCTGAAGCCCGGCGGCACGCTGGGCATCGTCGAGCACCGCCTGCCCGAGGACAAGCCCGACGCGCTGATGACCTCGAGCGGTTACATGAAGGTGTCGTACGTCAAGAAGCTCGCCGAAGACGCCGGCTTCAAGCTTGTCGGCGCATCGGAAGCCAATGCCAATGCCAAGGATACCAAGGACTATCCCAAGGGCGTCTGGACCCTGCCGCCGAATTACGCCGAGGGTGACACGGACAAGGCCAAATACACCGCGATCGGCGAAAGCGACCGGATGACGCTGAAGTTCGTCAAGCCGAAATAAGCACAACCCTACTCCCTCCCCCCCTGTGGGGAGGGCGACTCGGCGCCAGCCGAGCGGGGAGGGGGTTTACAAGTTTCGACGCTGGGGACCCCCACCCCGCTCGCGCAAGTGCGCGATTCGCCCTCCCCACAGGGGGGAGGGAGTTTTTACACCCGCCGCACCCCGGTCACCGGCTCGGCCACCCCCGCCGCGTGCAGCCGCGCAATCACATCCGCCAGCGGTTCCTCCACCGTCGCCATCCAGTGGGCATTGGCGTGCAGCAGCCGGTCGCGCGTCGCCAGGATGCCGACATGGCCAGGAAAAAACACCAGGTCGCCGGCGTCGCGCGCCGCGAAATCCACCGCAACGCCCAACCCGTCGCGCTGCTGGTCCGAATCGCGCGGCGCCGCCACCCCGCACGCCGCCAGCGCCGCCTGCACCAGCCCCGAACAATCGACTCCCAGGGGTGTGCGCCCGCCCCACAGATAGGGCGCACCGGTGAACAGCCGCGCCACCTCGATCGGGATCGACGGTGCGGCGGCGAGATGGCGATTGTGGATGAAACCAGCGTCAGACGCGAAAAACCGCTCTCCCGCCTGCCCCGCCACCCGCGCGCCGAAGGGCAATTCCATCACCACCGGCGCCTTGATGTCGGCGGCCGCGAACACCGGCGCCACCCGCGCCGTCACCATCACCGGCTCCCTGTCCTCGCGCGGCACCAGCGCCTCGGCCCGCACCCAGCCGACATAGGCATCGGCGACGCTGCGCCCGAACGCCCAGCCGTCTGCCGTTTCGAACAGATCGAAGCCCTCGCCCGCCAGCAACTCGCTGACCGCAACGCTGCCCGCATCCCCCGCCTTGCGCATCGCGGTGCGCGGCACCGCCGCCTGCATCGCCACCGGCGCCACATAGCGCGCCGCCGCCACCTGGCCGGCAAGGTCGATCTCCACAAGGTCGGGCCGCGCGATCCAGCGCCGCGGGTCGAGCCGGGGCCGCGGCCCTGCCAGCCGCGCCACCGCCATCACGCCCGCCCGAAGCGCTGGCGGATCAGCGCGAACGAAGCGCGCAGCCCCATCGCCTCGCCGCCGCGTGGCCGGCCCGGACGCGCCGCCGGGTTCCAGGCAAAGGTGTCGAAATGCGCCCAGGGAGTCCCCGGCGTCACGAACGCTTCGAGGAACAACGCCGCGGTGATCGCCCCGGCAAAGCCGCCATCGGGCGAATTGTTGAGATCGGCGAGGCTCGATTTGAGCATGTCGCGATAGCCCGGCCACAGCGGCAGCCGCCACAACGGATCGCCCGCTGCGTCGGCCGCCAGCGCATAATCGGCGGCCAGCGCCTCGTCATTGGCAAAGAACGCCGGCAATTGCGGCCCCAGCGCCACCCGCGCCGCGCCGGTCAGCGTGGCGAAATCGATCATCAGTTCGGGCTTGTCCTCCCCCGCCAGCGCCAGCGCATCGGCGAGCACCAGCCGGCCTTCGGCATCGGTGTTGGTGACTTCGATGCTCTTGCCCGCGCGGCTGGCCAGCACATCGCCGGGCCGCATCGCATCGCCTGAAATGCTGTTTTCCACCGCCGGGATGATCAGCCGCAGCCGCACCGGCAGGTTCGCCTGCATCACCAGCCGCGCCAGCGCCAGCGCGTGCGCGGCGCCGCCCATGTCCTTCTTCATCAACGCCATGCTGCCGCCGGGCTTGATGTTGAGCCCGCCGCTGTCGAAGGTGACGCCCTTGCCGATGATGGTCAGCTTCGGGTGGCCGGCATCGCCCCAGGCCAGGTCGATCAGCCGCGGCGCGCGTGATGCGGCGCGGCCGACGGCATGAACCGCAGGGAAATTGGCTTCGAGCAGCGCCTCGCCCTTGATGACATGGCAGGTCGCCCCAAACGCCCGCGCCTGCACCGCGACCGCCTCGGCAAGCTCCCCCGGCCCCAGGTCGGCCGCCGGCGTATCGACCAGATCGCGCACCAGCGCCGTTGCTTCGGCCAGCCGCACGGCGTCGGAAACAGCGGCCGGCTCCTGGCTCAACAGCACGCGCGGGCCAATGTCGCCGCTGGCCTTTTTATACCGGGTGAAGCGGTGCTGGGCGAGCAGCCAGCCGAGCAGCGCCGGGCCGGTCGCTTGCGAGGCGCGATAGCGGCCCATGGGCAGTTTTGCAGCAGCTGCGGCAAGGCTCCATGGCCCCAGCACCGCATCGACCCCGGCCAGCGCCGACCAGTCCCCCGGGGCATCGCCGGGCAGCAACGCCACGCTGTCGGGTGCCGCCTGAAAACCCTGCGCCGCGACGAACGCCCGCGTCCGCTCGCTCTGCCCGCGCAGCCAGTCATCGAAACCGGCGGCGGTGAGCAGGGTCACAGGGGTGGCAGGGGCGCCATCATCGGCGATCAGCAGGGCGGCGAAATCGGTCATGGCAGAAGGTGTAGCGGATACCGGGGGCCGCCGTCACCCGCCGAACACGTCTCGGCGCGCCTCGAGCATCGCGTTGATAATCTGAATCGGGCGCTCAATATGATCGTCACCCCCGCAAAGGCGGGGGTGACGATCATATTTGGGCTCAACCGGCGACTCAGATTATCGGCGCGATGCTTTAAACCGGCACGCCGAACAGATCGGCCTCGTCGGATTCTTCAATCCGCACGCGGATGATGTCCCCTACCGCCACACCGCCGGCATCGCGCAGATGCACTTCGCCATCGATTTCGGGGGCGTCGTACTTGCTGCGGCCCGACGCGCCGCCTTCATCGTCGATCGCGTCGATCAGCACGTCGATCTCGCGGCCGACCTTCATTGCCAGCCGCTGTTCCGAAATCGCCGATTGCGCCGCCATGAAGCGGTGCCAGCGTTCTTCCTTGACCGCTTCGGGCACCGCATCGGGCAGGGCGTTGGCGGCGGCGCCTTCTACGGCTTCATATTTGAAGCAGCCGGCGCGATCGATCTGCGCTTCGCCGAGCCAATCGAGCAGATATTGGAAATCGGTTTCGGTTTCGCCGGGAAAGCCGACAACGAAGGTGGAACGCAGCGCCAGATCGGGCACCACCCCGCGCCATTTGCGAATGCGATCGAGCACTTTGGCGTCATTCGCCGGCCGCCGCATGGCGCGCAGCACACTCGGGCTGGCGTGCTGGAAGGGAATATCGAGATAGGGCAGCACCAGCCCTTCCGCCATCAGCCCGATGAGCTGGTCGACGTGCGGATAGGGGTAGATATAGTGCAGCCGCACCCAGGCGCCGAGCATCCCGAGTTCGCGCGCCAGATCGGTGATGTGTGCCCGCAATTCGCGCCCCCCCAGCGACGACACGGCATGGCGCAGATCGACGCCATAGGCCGAAGTGTCCTGGGCAATGACGAGCAATTCCTTGGCGCCGCCCTTCACCAGCGCCGCCGCCTCGCGCAAGATCGCCGCCGGCGGCCGGCTGGCAAGATCACCGCGCAAGGATGGGATGATGCAAAAGGCACAGCGATGGTCGCAGCCTTCGGAGATTTTGAGATAGCTGTAATGGCGCGGCGTCAGCTTCAGGCCGGCATCCGGAATCAGGTCGAGATAGGCGCTTTTCACCGGGGGCGCTGCATCGCGCACCGCATTGACGACGTCATCATATTGCTGCGGCCCGGTGACCGCGAGCACGCCCGGAAAGCGCGCGCGGATGCTGTCGGCCTCATGCCCCATGCAGCCCGTCACGATCACCTTGCCATTTTCGGCCATCGCCTCGCCGATGGCGTCGAGGCTTTCGGCCTTGGCGCTGTCGAGAAAGCCGCAGGTGTTGACGATCACCACATCGGCGCCGGCATAATCCCCCGACAGCGCATAGCCATCGGCGCGCAATTGCGTGAGGATCCGTTCGCTATCGACCAGCGCCTTGGGGCAACCGAGTGAAACCATGCCGACCCTTGGCGCTTGCGCCAAAGCCAGGGTCGGCGCCGTATCGAGAGTCAATGTCATCGCCGCGCCATACGCGAGGGCAGCGACGCTGTCACCCGTCAGCGCCCGCCGATGACTTTCACCGGGTCAACCGGGGTGCGGCCCTTGCGCAATTCGAAATGCAGTTGCGCTTCGGTCACCGATCCGGTCGCCCCGGCACGGGCAATGATGTCACCGCGCGCGATGCGGGCGCCGCGCGTCACCAGCAACGCATCATTATGGCCATAGGCGCTCACCCAGCCGCCGGCATGCTTGACCAGCAGCAGATTGCCGAAACCGGGAATCGCATCGCCGGCATACGCCACCACGCCATCCCCCGCCGCGCGCACCGGCGCTCCGGCCGATGCCTTCAGATTGACGCCATCATTGAAGCGCCCCCCCGGCTTGGCGCCAAAGCCCGACAGGATGCGGCCCTCGACCGGCCAGGCAAAGCGCGGCGCATCGCCCGCCAGCACCGGCAGCGGCGCAACCCCGGCCGGGCGCAGCGGCGGCTGTTGGGCAGGCCGCGCCCGGGCTTTGGGCACCGCCGACCGCGCTGCCGCCGGTTCGCCACCGGTGATGATATCGTCGATCTGCAACGAAAAAGCCCGGGCGCGATCTTCCACGCTCATCGCGGCAACCTGGCTGACGCTCGGCAGCAACAAGCGCGTGCCGACTTCAAGTGTGTAGGGCGGGTTCAGGCCGTTGGCGGCGGCAACCTTGCGCCATTCGACTCCATAGGCCCGCGCGATGGCGATGCCGGTTTCCCCGGGCTTGACGATGTGCAGGCGCCCGCCGGCAACGGCTATGGCATCGGTGACGACCTTGCGCGCCTGCCAGGCCGGTTTCGGCGGCGGGCGCGGCGCCACGACCGCAACTCTGGCCGGCGGCACCGGCGCCCGCCGATCCGCCGACACACACGCCGCCAGCGCCGCCAGCAGCAGCAGCAGGGGCAGGCACCGAAGCGAGCGAGGCAGCATCATCACCGCGATTATGTAGGCGATTGAATCGCTTGGGACCAGTGGCCGGCCAGCATCGGCAAACCGGCAGTCACGTTCCGAAACCGGCAAAAGTGTCGGGAATTTTTACAGTTTCTAACTAATTACCAAATAATTAATCTATATTTTCCTAACATTTACGTCTTTTTCAGGCGTTGGCACGCTTCTTGCTATACTGTCGCTGAACGCTTCAAGCCAGCGTTGCCGGTAATCATCGCAAGATGTGTCCGGAAAAATTTCAGGGAGACGTGTCGTGAACCTCAAGAAGATCATCGCCATCGGTGCTGTCGCCGCCTCGACCCTGGTCGCTGTCGCTCCGGCAAACGCCGTCATCACCACATTCGCTCAGTTTTCTGCGGTGGGCCAGGCAGCAAACGTCCGGTGGGTCAATAACGGCGTTGTCAAGACCTCGTCTACAAGCAACACAGACACCGGCACCGGTGGATTCCTGTACACGACATCGACTGGCACCAGCACCACCCCTGGCAACGTTGCGGTCAATTTTGAATTTCTCCAGTCGCAACTGGCCTCGGTCGGGATGATCGGGGCGATTTTCTTCATGGACATAACGGTAGCTTCCGGCAACGCAGCGTCCGCAAGCGGTGTGTTCCGCATCCAGAATATCCCGACGGGTGGGTTCTCCTTCACAAGCACGCAGGCCTTCAGCGTGAACAACGTGACGTATGCGGCCGGCTCCAATCTCCTCACCGGCACGTTCACGAGCGGGACGATCTTTGGGTCGGCCTCTTCGGGTTCCTTCTCCGGCAACTCGACCGACGGCACGTTGGTCTACACGTCGGATGTTCTCGATTTCGCGAATACCGTTGACCGCGATTATTCAATGGGCTTCACGTCGATCTCGCCGACCATCTTCCGTTCGACGACGGGCGGTAACAAGGCGCTCCCGCCAGTCCGCACCCTTGCCACCGGCAGCTTCTCGTCGGATCCGGCACCGCTGGTCATCGCCGTTCCGGAACCCGCCAG
>JBBRVH010000074.1:0-17379 GCA_038246995.1 Sphingomonadales bacterium | reverse complement strand
TCGGTCGGCTCGCCGCCCGGCGCCTCGGCCATGCGGGTGCGCATGATCGCCTTGAGTTCCGCCAGCGGCGCGCCCGCCACGACATCGATATGCCAGGGTTGCAGATTGCCGCCGGACGGTGCGCGAGCGGCTTTTTCGACGACGCGCCGGATCACCGCCGGATCGACCGGCGTATCGAGAAAGCCGCGCACCGACCGGCGCGAAGCAATGGCTTCACTGACATTCATGGTGTGCCCCCCAAAAGACTAACTTTCATCGGCGCACAGGATTGCCTAGGGTTATCCGGTGTTGTCCAGCCTCCCCAATCTGCTGACCCTCAGCCGCATTGTCGCGGTGCCATTGCTCGTGGCGCTGATGTGGAGCGATAACCAGTGGGAATGGCTGGCGGCCTTCGTCGTCTATACGATCGCCGGGGTGACCGATTATTTCGACGGCTATCTCGCCCGCGCCAATGGCACGGTATCAAAGATCGGGGTGTTCCTCGATCCGATCGCCGACAAGATCATGGTCGCTGCGGTGATTGTCATGCTGATCGATTCGAACCTCGTCCACGGCCTGGCCGTGGTCGCCGCATTGATCATCCTGCTCCGCGAGATCATCGTTTCGGGCTTGCGCGAATATCTGGCGACGCTGCAGGTCTCGCTGCCGGTATCGGCGCTGGCGAAATGGAAAACCGCATTCCAGATGATCGCGCTCGGCGCGCTCGTGCTCGCCGGCTCGGCCGACACGCTGCTGCCCTGGCTGCCGGCGCTGGAAATCGGCATGGCGTGCCTGTGGATCGCCGCCGGGCTGACGCTGATCACCGGCTATGATTATCTGCGCGTCGGCCTGAAGCACATGTCGTGACGAAGCGGGGATGATCACCCTGTTGTACTTCGCCTGGGTGCGCGAACGGATCGGGCATGGCGAGGAACGGCTGGCGCTGCCCGCCGGTATCGCGACGATTGCCGGCCTGCTCGATCACCTCGCCACCCTGTCACCCGGTCATGCCGCAGCGCTGGCCGATCGCGAGGCCATCCGGATTGCCCTGGATGAAGATTTTGTCGGCCTCGATGCACCGCTTGCCGGTGCCCGCGAAATCGCCATCTTCCCGCCGGTGACGGGGGGATGATTGCCACACGCGTCCAGCCCGAGCCCTTCGACGCCGGCGCCGAAGCAGCTGCGCTCACCACCGGACGCCTCGATATTGGCGCGATCGTCAGCTTCACCGGCCTGGTTCGCGCCGATGACGATCTTGTCGCACTGACCCTCGAACATTATCCCGCCATGACGGCGCGCCAGCTTGCCGCCATTGCCGCGCAAGCCTGGGCGCGCTGGCCGCTGCTCGGCGGCACGGTCATCCACCGCCATGGCCGCCTGCTGCCCGGGGAGCCCATCGTTCTGGTCGCCATCACCAGCGCGCATCGCGGCGCGGCGTTCGAAGCGGCCGAATTCCTGATGGACTGGCTGAAGACCCGGGCGCCCTTCTGGAAACAGGAGGATCGGGGCCAGGAACAGCGCTGGGTCGCGGCCAAAGCCAGCGACGATGCTGCCGCAGCCCGGTGGGAGACCCCATGAAACCCATTCTCTACCAATATTGGATCTCGCCCTATTGCGACAAGGTGCGCCGCGCCATGACGCTGAAGGGCATGGCCTGGGACATCGTTGAAGTCCCTGTCCTGCCGCCCGGCAAGTTCAGGCACATCAGCCCGACGGGGAAATTCCCGGCGGTCGATTTCGGTGGCACGATTGTCGTCGATTCGACCGAGATCATCCGCCATCTCGATTCCCTCGTGCCCGAACCGCGGCTGATCCCCGCCGACCCGCGTGATCGCGCCGACGCGCTGATCCTCGAGGATTGGGCCGATGAAAGCCTGTATTTCTTCGACCTGACGATGCGCAGCTGGCCGCAGAATGCGACTCGCTTCGTCGATGATCTGCTGCACATCGAAACCGGCCTGAAGAAATCCATCATGGGCAGGTTCATCCCCGGCGCGCTGTCGAAAGTCGCAAAGACACAAGGGCTTGGCCGCAAATCGGTAGCGCAGGTGACGGCGGAACTGGCGCGCCATTATGACGGCCTCGATGCCAAGCTGACGGGCCGCGACTGGCTGGTCGGTGACAGCATCAGCATCGCCGATATCGCCGTGCGCGCCATGGTCTTCGTGCTCGATCGCACCATCGAAGGCAAGGCACTGCACGACGCGCGGCCGGCGATGGCAGCCTGGGCCAAGCGGGTGGATGCCGTGACGCTGTAAGGCGGGTTGTCCTGGCCGACAGGGGGGCCGTCGGCCAGAACGTCGGTAGCGCTAACCGCACGATGCGGCGGCGCTTATGCGAAAACTGGCTGTAAACCCTTGCGCGTCAACAGCTTGCCAATATCGACGCGCAACGCCTTGAGCCTGGTCAGGCGCACGATATCCGGCACGCGCTTGCCAACCTCCTGTGCGATGGCCTTTTCAAGCCGACGCTTCATCAAACCAAGCCTGAAAACGTCACCATTTGTCATACCGCTCTCCTGTCGATGCTGTGATCGATCGAGCCATTGGCGAGTTCGAACCCGTCTTCTGCCGATGGCACGATGCGGTCCGACATCACGTTCCATGGAACGCCAGAGGGGCCCGGCCCGCACGAGGCACAATCATGACAAAATGGTAATGTTGCAAGCCCCAACCGCCGGATTTGCGACGAAGCGAGTGCCGAGCGGGCGCCGCCTCGATCAGACCGCCCCCGGCCGCCGCGTTGCCGGCGGCAGCGGCTGGCTGCCGAAATCGAGCACCGATTGCGACACGACATCGCCCAAGGCATCGATGATCAGCCGCAAGCGGCGGTGCTGCGTCGAAAAGGTCAGGCGGAAGGTGCCGGCATCTTCATCCACCCCGGCCTCGACCGATGACGCGATGGCGCCGGCCTTGAGCAACGGCTGCACGTCAGCCGCTGCCAGTTTCAGGCCCGCCGCAATGGTTTCGGCAGCTACGGTAAAGGCGCGGGCGCCATCGGCGATCTCGATCATCGGGCTGCTTTGGCGGCTGGCCCTGCCCCGCGCAAGCTGTTAAAGCCGCGGCGCGGTCAGAGGATCGGGCGATCGCCGCCGGAGTCGAAGCAATTCGGCAACACGGGGGAGGAAAGTCCGGGCTCCACGGAACGCGGTGCCGGGTAACGCCCGGCGGGGGCGACCCCAGGGACAGTGCCACAGAGAGCAGACCGCCGATGGGTTCCGGCAACGGAAAGACAGGCAAGGGTGAAAGGGTGCGGCAAGAGCGCACCGCGCGACGGGTAACCGAAGCGGCATGGCAAACCCCACCGGGAGCAAGACCGAATAGGGACGGCACGAACCTTCGGGCGCAAGTTTGAAAGTTCAGGGCAGGAACCGGCCCCGTCGTCCGGGTTGGTTGCTTGAGGCGCCGGGTAATCGGCGTCCTAGAGGAATGATCGTCCAGGAGCTTCGGCTCCAGACAGAACCCGGCTTACAGATCCTCTGGCCGCAGCGCCGCGTGCGCGTAGCGCAAGCGCTACGCGCCGACAGGCGCAAGGCCGGCCAGCGAGGCGGCGCGCGCTCCTGCGCGCCGAACGCGTCTGACGCCAGCATGGGCTTTGCCCATGCCCTTCCTTACTGTTCTTTCCGGTTCTCGATCGGTTTGTTCCCAACCCCCCACCCCGCTCGGGCTGCGCCCGAATCGCCTCCCCACAGGAGGGAGGGAGTTACGAAAAAAGCGCGGGCAACGCCCGCGCGTCGGACGGGTTCGGGTGGCAAAGGGCCACCCGCCCCGCCGGCCGGTCTTGCGCCTGTCGGCGCGCTGCTGCGTTGCGCGCGCACGGCGCTACGACCACGGCCGCCAGGCTGCCCGCTCGGCCTCCAACTTCGCCAGCACCGGCGCGGACATCCCCCGCGCCAACGCCGCGGCCAGCCCGGCTGCCTCCACCGCCACCGCATCCCCGGCCCCTGCCGCGAGCCGCGCCCACACCCAGGCCTGGCCCGGATCCGCCGCCACGCCGCGCCCGTGCGCCAAAGCCTTGGCCAGTGCCAGCTGCGCCGGTGCATAGCCGCGATTGGCCGCCCGCAGCCACCAGCCGACCGCTACCGCCGGATCGGCCGCGCGGCCCTGCCCCTTGGCCGCCATCACCCCCAGCATGGTTTCGGCAATCGCCGAGCCGCGATCGGCGAGCGGCCGCAAATGCACCCGCGCGCTATGATAATCCCCCGCGGCATGGGCGGCGAGCCCGCCATCGATCGGCGAAGCCGCAACCGGCACCGCCGCCAGCAACAGCAAACCTCCAAGAACACGCCACATCATTCGAACCGATCTCATTTCCGCGCCAGCATAGCCCGCCCGCCGCTACCCGTCACCCCGAACGCAGCAGCGCAGCGTTCGTTCAGCCGCTGCGCAGCAGCGCCACGCCGGCATCCCGTTCGAACAAATAAAGCAGCACCCGCGCCGCCTGCCCGCGTGGCCCCTCCAGCCCGCCATCGCGATCGAGCAGCAACCGCGCGTCATCACGCGCGATCGCGACGAACTTCGCCGTCCGCTCCGGGTCGGCAAGCCGGAAC
Source organism: Sphingomonadales bacterium (assembly GCA_038246995.1). GTDB lineage: Bacteria > Pseudomonadota > Alphaproteobacteria > Sphingomonadales > Sphingomonadaceae > Sandarakinorhabdus. Next base: position 12,851 of record JBBRVH010000074.1, on the reverse strand, counting down.
GCCGCTTCGCCCGACTGGCGATGCCCCAATATCTCGCCCGCGCCGCGCAACGCCAGGTCGGCCTCGGCGATGCGAAACCCGTCATTGGTCTCGCGCATCAACTTGAGCCGCGCCTTGGCGGTCTCCGACAGGTCGGGCCCGCGCAGCAACAGGCAAACCGACCGGCCGCTGCCGCGCCCGACACGCCCCCGCAGCTGGTGCAACTGCGCCAGGCCGAAACGTTCTGCTGCCTCGATGATCATCAACGTCGCATTGGGCACATCGACGCCGACTTCGATGACCGTCGTCGCCACCAGCAGCCCCAGCCGGGCGGCGGCGAAATCGGCCATTACGGCATCCTTGTCCGCCGGCTTCATGCGGCCATGGACAAGGCCTACCGTCGCTCCGAAACGCGCCTTCAATTCGGTCGCCCGCAGTTCCGCAGCGGCCTCGTCGCCATTTTCGCTGCCTTCGACCAGCGGGCACACCCAATATGCCTGGCCGCCCGCTGCGAGATGCCGGCCAAGCGCGGCGATGATTTCCGCGCTGCGCTCCACCGCCGTCACCCGCGTCTCGATCGGCTGCCGCCCGGGGGGCAGTTCATCGATTTGCGAGCCATCCATTTCGCCATAATTGGTCAGCGCCAGGCTGCGCGGGATCGGCGTCGCCGTCATCGCCAGCAAATGTGGCGGCGCCTTGGCCTTGGCGGCCAGCATCAAGCGCTGCGCCACGCCGAAACGATGCTGTTCATCGACGACGACCAGCCCGAGATCATGATAATCGACCGCCTCCTGGAAGATCGCATGGGTGCCGATCAGGATGTCGATCCGCCCCATCGCCAGGTCATCGAGCAGATCGGCACGCACCTTGGCCTTGTCGCGGCCGGTCAGGATCCCGACCCGAACCGGCAAGTCGCCCAGCATTTTCGTGATGCTGGCGAAATGCTGCCGCGCCAGGATCTCGGTCGGCGCCAGCAGCGCTGCCTGCGCCCCGGCCTCCACCGCCACCAGCATTGCCAGCAGCGCCACCAGCGTCTTGCCCGAACCGACATCGCCCTGCAGCAGCCGCAGCATCGGCGACGATTGCGCCATGTCGCCCGAAATCTCCGCCAGCACGCGCGCCTGCGCGCCGGTCAGCGACCAGGGCAGGCGTGCTACCAGCGGCCCGGTCAACCGGCCATCGCCGGCCAGCGCTCGCCCCCGCCGCAGCCGTGTGTCGCGCCGCACCAGCAGCAACGCCAGCTGATTGGCGAGCAACTCGTCATAGGCCAGCCGATCCTTGGCCTTGCCCTCCCCCACCAGCGCATGCGCGGCGCCAAGGCTGTCACGCCACCCGGCCCAGCCCTGGCGATCGAGCACGCTCGGCTCGATCCATTCGGGCAGGTCGGGCGCCCGTTCCTGCGCCAGCGCCACCAGCTGCGCCATGCGCTTGTTGGTGACCCCTTCCGTGAGCGGATAAACCGGTTCCCGCAGCATGGGTCCCATTGCATCGCCCGGCAGCGCGATATCGGGGTGGCTGATCTGCAGCGTCTGGCCATAGCGATCAAGCTTGCCGGTGATGCGCCGCTGTTCCTGGATCGGCAGTTTCGATCGCGCCCAGGCGCCCGACTGGCCGAAGAACACCAGGTCGACCCATTGCCCTTCCCCATCGACGGCGCGCACCCGCAGCGGGCTGCGCGGTCCGCCGGCATCATGGCGAACGATGGTCAGCACAACCACGATCGGCCGGCCGACAAGCGATTCGTCGATACGATCGACCTGCACCCGGTCGATCGCCATGATCGGCAGATGGAACAACAGATCGATGGCGCGATGCAGTTTCAGCCGCGCCAATTGCCGCACCAGCGCCGCCCCCACCCCTTTCAGGGCAGCGGTTTCGGCGAACAGCGGGTTGAGGATGGCGGGCCGCATGGTTAGGACAGTCATAGCCGCCGCGCGCCCGCTTTGAAACGGGTGCGTGGCCAAACCTTTTGGGGAGCGCCTTTGCATGACAGACGCGGTCAGCCACGATCACCGCCTTCGCCGCCTGCGCTTCCGCGCCTGGCATCGCGGCACCAAGGAAGCCGACCTGCTCATCGGCGGCTTCGCCACGCGTTTCGCCGATGGCTGGAACGATGCGGAGCTGCGCTGGTTCGAAGCCATACTCGATGAACAGGATGTCGATGTCATGGGCTGGGCCTTCGGAACCATCGTGGTTCCCGAAGCCTTTCAAGGGCCGATGATGGATGCGCTGAAAAGGCTCGATTATGTTGCCGTTGCGATGCGCTGAAGCTGGGTGATCGATCTCCGCCGCTTCGTCGCTGCCCCGACGCCGCTCACGCTTGCCCGCTGTGCGCCCGGCTTCCTCCCCTGGCTGATGGCCGATGCCGCGCGCGCGGTCTTCAACCCCGATGCGACGCGCCGCGGTGGCGGCCGCGCCGTGTTCATCGCCGCCGACGACAGCAGCGCCCGCGGGCTCGCCGAGGCTGCGACCTATTTCGCCCCCGAAATCGAAGTCATCACCCTGCCGGCCTGGGATTGCCTGCCCTATGACCGCGCCTCGCCAGGCCTGCGAGTCGCCGCCGAACGCCTCGCCGCGCTTGCTGCCCTTGCCGTGCCGCCGACGCGCGCGCAAATGCTGGTCACCACGATCAACGCTGTCACCCAGCGCACGCTGCCGCCGGCTCGCATCGCCACGCTGACCGCGCACATTACCGCCGGCACCCGCATCGATCGCGACGCGCTGGCCGCCAAGCTTGCCGCCAACGGCTTTGTCCGAACCGATACGGTGGTCGAAGCCGGCGAATATGCCGTGCGCGGCTCGCTGCTCGACCTTATGCCCGCCGGCTCTCCCGATGCCTTGCGGCTCGATTTCTTCGGCGATGAAGTCGAAACCCTGCGCCGCTTCGATCCCGCAACCCAGCGCAGCCTCGGGGCCGCCGATGGCTTCACCCTGCTGCCGGTCAGCGAAGTCCTACTCGACGAAGCCCGCATCAAGAACTTCCGCCAGCTCTATCTCGATCGCTTCGGCGCCACCGCCACCGGTGATCCGCTGTATGAGGCCGTCAGCGACGGCCGCCGCCTTGCTGGCATGGAGCATTGGCTGCCGCTGTTCGAACCCGAACTCGGCACCGTATTCGATTATATCGGCCCCGGCGCGGTCATCGTCCGCGAAGCTGGCGCGGACAAGGCCGGCGAAGACCGGTTCGCCGCCATCGCCGATTATCACGACAATCGCACCGCGGCGCTGTCGGGCAAGAAGGGCAGCTATCGCCCGCTGCCACCCACCGCGCTGTACCTGTCGCCCGAAGAATGGCAGGCGCTGCTCAAATCGCGCGCCGTCCACCTCGCCTCGCCGTTCGGCGTGCCCGATGGCACCCGCAACACAATCGTCTGCGATGCCGATCCAGCGCGTGATTTCGCCCCCGAACGCATCGCGCAAGCGAGCGGCGCCGCCCCGGTTTACGAAGCCATCAAGGCGCATGTCGATGAACGCCGCAAAGCCGGCGACCGCATCGTCCTCGCCAGCTATTCGAACGGCGCGCGTGAGCGCCTGAAGGGCCTGCTCGGGGATGAAGGCGTCACCGGCCTCGCCGATGCCGACAACTGGCAACATGCGCTCGGCCTGACGGCGAAGCACCAGATCGCCCTCACCGTCGTCCCGCTCGAACACGGCTTCACCCGCGTCGAACCCAAATCATCGCTGCTTGTCCTCACCGAACAGGACATGCTCGGCGACCGCCTCGTCCGCCGCAAGCGATCGGCACGCAAGGCCGATGCCTTCATGGCCGAACTGTCGATGCTGACGCCGGGTGACCTGCTCGTCCACCGCGAGCATGGCATCGGCCGCTACGAAGGCCTGGTCGCCATCGAGATCGCCCGCCGCCCGCATGATTGCGTCGCGCTGAGCTATGACGGTGGCAGCAAGCTTTACGTCCCCGTCGAAAATATCGACGTCCTGTCGCGCTACGGCACCGAATCCGAAGGCGTCGGCCTCGACAAATTGGGCGGCGTCGCCTGGGCCGCCCGCCGCGGCCGCATGAAGGACCGCATCCGCGAAATCGCGGGTGAATTGCTCAAGACCGCCGCCGAACGCCTGTTGCGCGAGGCCGAGCCGGCGCATGTCGACCCGCACAATTACGCCGCCTTTGCCGACAAATTCCCCTATATCGAAACCGATGACCAGCTGCGCGCCATCGACGATGTGCTCGGCGATCTGGCCTCCGGCCGCCCGATGGACCGGCTCGTCTGCGGCGATGTCGGCTTCGGCAAGACGGAAGTTGCCCTGCGCGCCGCCTATGCCGCCGCGCTGTCGGGCATGCAGGTCGCCGTCGTCTGCCCGACGACGCTGCTCGCCCGCCAGCATTTCGCCGGGTTCACCGAACGTTTTGCCGGGCTGCCCACCGAAGTCCGCCAGCTCAGCCGCCTCGTCACCGCGAACGATGCCAAGGCCACCCGCGAAGGCCTGGCCGATGGCACCGTCGATATCGTTGTCGGCACCCACGCCATCCTGGCGAAATCGGTCGAGTTCAAGCGCCTCGGGCTGGTTATCGTCGATGAAGAACAGCGTTTCGGCGTCGTCCACAAGGAGCGGCTGAAATCGCTGAAGGCCGATGTCCATGTCCTGACGCTCACCGCCACCCCTATCCCGCGCACCCTGCAAATGGCGCTCACGGGCCTGCGCGAAATGTCGATCATCGCCACCCCGCCGGTCGATCGCCTCGCGGTGCGCACCTATGTGATGCCCTTCGATGAAGTCGTGCTGCGCGAGGCGCTGCTGCGCGAACATTATCGCGGCGGCCAAAGCTTTTTCGTCGTGCCGCGCATCGCCGATCTCGCCGATATCGAACAGTTCATCCGCGAACAGATCCCCGAAATCAAGCCGGTGACCGCGCACGGCCAGATGGCGCCCAGCGAAGTCGAAGAACGCATGAGCGCCTTTTACGACAAGCGCTACGATGTGCTGCTGTCGACCACGATCATCGAATCCGGGCTCGATATCCCCAGCGCCAACACGCTGATCGTCCACCGCGCCGATCGCTTCGGCCTGGCGCAACTCTACCAGATCCGCGGCCGCGTCGGCCGCGCCAAGACCCGCGCCTATGCGTACCTCACCACCCCCGCCGACCAGAGCATCACCGAAGGCGCCGAAAAGCGCCTGCAAGTGCTCAGCGCGCTCGATACGCTCGGCGCCGGCTTTCAACTCGCCAGCCATGATCTCGATCAGCGCGGCGCCGGCAATTTGCTCGGCGATGAACAATCGGGTCATATCAAGGAGATCGGCTTCGAACTCTACCAGTCGATGCTCGAAGAAGCGATCCTCGAGGCCCAGGCCACCGCCAAGGGCGTCAAGCCGCCCGCCGAAGCCTTCAGCCCCCAGATCACCGCCGAAGTCCCCATCCTTATCCCCGAGGATTATGTGCCGGACCTCAACGTCCGCATGGCGCTCTACCGCCGCCTCAACGAGATGCAGGGCCGCCAGGATATCGACGGTTTCGCCGCCGAAATGATCGACCGCTTCGGGCCGCTCCCCATGGAGGCCAGCAACCTGCTCGCCATCATCGAAATCAAGCTCGCCTGCCTCGCCGCAGGCGTATCCAAGCTGGAGGCCGGCCCCAAGGGCGGGCTGATCACCTTCCGCGACGACAAGTTCCAGAACCCCGAAGGCCTGATGGCCTATCTCGACCGCCTCGGCCCCCGCGCCAAGATCCGCCCCGACCAAAAGGTCTTCATCGCCGCCGACTGGGCGTCCGATGGCGCACGGCTGAAAGGCGCTCTCCAACTCGCCACAACACTGGCCAAACTCGCCGCCGGCGCGACGGTGAAACCGGCGGTGGCGAAGATTGCGCCCGCGCCCGCCAAGCCGCTGCCACCAAAACCCCTCCCACCCCGCCCAAGCGTGTTCCGGGCGAAGGTGAAGGGGCGGTAGTACAGCGCCTCCGGCGGCTGCGGCCTCAGGCCCCAACCCAATGAAAAAAAGCAGAGAAATATCTTTAAATGATATGTAATGAGACATTTCTTGGATGGTCTTTCATTTTTCTATGAATATGCCGCAGTGTTTTTCTAGTGGTGAAAATCCTACGCTTGGTACCCGCCTGCCAGCGATCAGGAGCGACCGGAATGGGTGGGCAGCGGACGCTGTGTGGAAGGGTTGGTCATTCCCCTGGCAACCTGAGACGTGCATAAGAACGAGAATACCTCCGACGATGCTGGAGAATTTGGCTATGCAACCACTTCACATCCAGCGTTTCATCGCTCTTCCCTATTTCATTCTTGGAGGCTGGTGTCTGCTTGTACCGGGATTTGTCGAAAGAATGACGGTTAATCCGGCCTATCAGCATCTCAGTGCTACAAGTGCATTATTTATAGGTTGTTTTGGTGCGCAAGCCGTTTTGGGCGGCCTCTTCATTTGGTTCAGCCAATGGCGGAGCAAGACATTTTTAGTTTATGCAATCGCTCTTTTGCCTTTTTTCGGGTTCAACTATTGGTTTGTTTTCGAAGTGCCAATCTTTAATCGCTGGCTCGCGCTCGATTTTGGAGCAAATGCCGCGATGCTCGCTCTCAGCTTATGGGGTTGGCGGCTCATGCGAGAAGCTGAGGCATAATGTCCGTATTGCGGTCGGGAACGGCCATTCCCCAAGTGGCTACCAAGCGTGTGTTTTTAACCACTAGAAACTAAAGATCTGGCTGCGTGCACAGACGATCACATTGTCACCGGCCGCCAGTACAATCGAAACACTCGCCCGCGACCAACAACCTGGAGTGGTGAAATAGGGCCGTCTCCATTTGCTTCATCGCCTTTGCTATACGCCAATTGACACTGCAATCGCCCGAACGGTATTACCATCGTAATACCAATCGAGGCCCCCGATGAGCGCAGAGTTCAGCCGTTTGACCGGCAAATATCAGGCCACGGTTCCGGCCAGTGTCCGGCGCTTGCTGGGCGTTGGCGCTGGCGACCGGCTTGCCTGGGTAGTGGAGGGCGACACCGTCACCCTGCGCCGGGCGTCGCCGCCGGACGATGGCTTTACTGCTGCGCTGTCCGAAACCCTGTCGGAATGGTCGAGCCCCGAGGACGAGGCCGCCTGGCATGGGCTTTGACGCCGCGGACGTCATAATCGTCCCTTTCCCCTTCACCGATCGCAACACGACCAAGCGCCGCCCGGCGGTCGTCATCAGCGCGGCCGCTTTCAATGCCGCCCCTGGGCCCATTGTCGCCGCGATGATCACCAGCGCCCGCACTTCGGTGTGGGGCAGCGACATTCCGCTTACCGACCTCGCCGCCGCCGGGCTGCCGACGCCCTGCGTCATCCGGTTGAAACTGTTCACGCTGGATGCTGGCCTGATCGTCCGCACTGCCGGGCGGCTCTCACCCGGCGATGCCGCCGCGCTAACCGAAACGCTCGCTGCCACGATCGTGCCGCAGTAGGGTTTACAGGATCGACTACCCCCCTCTCCCGCGTGCGGGAGAGGCGACACGCGCGCCAGCGAGGCGGGTGAGGGTGTATCGGTGCCGGGACACCAGAGCACAGCCTCACCCGGGCCGGCTGCGCCGCCTCTCTCCCTCTCCCGCAGGCGGGAGAAGGGCTATTTGCCCACCGGTTCCACCGCCGGCACCGCCTTCAGATACGCCGCAATCGCTACCCGGTCGGCATCGGTCAGCTTCGCCATATTGGCTTGCACTTCCACCATCGCGCCGCCGACGCTGTCGTAATCGGGGGTGAAGCCGGTGGCGAGATATTCGGCGATTTCGGCCTCTGACCAACTGCCGATGCCGGCTTTGGCCGGGGTGATGTTGGGGTTTTTGCCCTTGCCTTCCGGGCTGGCGGCGCCGGCGAGCCAGTGGGTGCGGTCGAGCGCGCCGAGGCCGTTCAGGCCGCGCGGGGTGTGGCATTCGCCGCAATGGCCGGGGCCTTCGACGAGATATTGGCCGGCGCGCGCGGCCGAGCTCGCGCTGGCCGGCAGCGTCACCACCGGGCCGGCATCGCCCAGGAACAGCCGCTTCCACAGGCCGATGCCGCGGCGCAGGGTGAAGGGGAATTTCAGGTCATTGCCCGGCGCCGTCACCGCCACCGGCGGCAGGGTGCGCAGCCAGGCATAAAGGTCCGCGACATCGCCCTTGGTCATGCGCTGGTACGACCCATAGGGAAAGGCTGGGTAAAGATGCCGGCCTTCGGGATCGACGCCGCGCTGCATGGCGTTGGCGAAATCGGCAAGGCTCCAGCCGCCGATGCCATGCGCCGTGTCGGGCGAGATGTTCGGGGCGCGGAAGCTGCCGAACGGTGTCACCAGCGGTGCGCCGCCGCCGAGCCGCAGACGGTCATCGCCCTTCGCCCCCGCCGCGGCATGGCACGAGGCGCAGCCGCCGGCCCAGAAAATCCGCGCACCGCGCGTCGCATCGGCGCCGGCCAGGCTACCGATCTGGTCGGGCGCCAGCCGGTCGGGGATGGTCAGTCCCCAGAACAGGCCGCCGCCCGCCAGCACAACGACCAGCAAGCCGATCAGCGCGCGGCGCATGCGATCAATTCTTCTTGATACGGAAGCCTTCGTGGCAGCTCTTGCAATTGCCGGTCACGGTGATGAACTGCGCCTTGAAGGCATCGAGCGTTGCCGGCTTGGCCGCCATTGCCGCCTTGGTATCGGCTTCGAACTTCATCAGCGCCGCCTTGAATTCGGCCGGCTTGGTCCAGACGGCGGGGGCGGCTTCGGTGTCACCGCCGGTTTCGCTGCCCTTGGGGAACAGCGCGCCGAACTTTTTCACGCTGTCGTTCATGTTCTTGAAGATGACCATCGCCGAGGCGGGATCATAGGGCACTTCGCCTTTCAGCATCTTGGCGCCGGCGCCGGTATCGCGGCCGTTCTGCTTCATGATCGCCTGGCGCGCCGCGATGGGATCGGCCGGCTGGGCGGCGAGCGGCGCTGCAAAGGCAGCAAGGGCACAGGCAGCGATGAGACGATGGTTCATGGGGAAAAACTCCGCAGCGGCAAGAATATGCGTTGCCAATTTCCCTTGCTTTGCCGCCGAGTGCAATGGGCTATTACGCGCGGCCCTAATACCAAAGCCTCTTGCATCGCCGCGCGCCTGCCGCCACAGCTTTGGGCATGAACGCAAATGCTCCGCAACCGCTGCAGGCGGTCATCATTCCGGTTACGGCGCTCCAGCAGAATTGCACCCTGTTGTGGTGCACGAAAACCATGCGCGGCGCCTTTACCGATCCGGGTGGCGATCTCGACCGGTTGCTGGCGGTGGCGCAGCAGCATGGCGTGACAATCGAAAAACTGCTCGTCACCCATGGCCATATCGATCATTGCGGGCTGACCGGCGTGCTCGCCGAACGGCTGGGCGTGCCGATCGAAGGCCCCCACCCCGATGACAAGTTCTGGATCGACCAGGCGCCCGATGTCGGCGCGCAATATGGCGTGGATGGCGCCACTGCCTTCACCCCCGATCGCTGGCTGTTCGATGGTGACCAGGTGACGGTGGGGGAGCTGGTGTTCGATGTCTATCACTGCCCCGGGCACACACCCGGCCATGTGGTGTTCCACAATGCGCCGTCGAACCTCGCCATTGTCGGCGACGTGCTGTTCCAGGGATCGATCGGGCGCACCGATTTTCCGCGCGGCAACCATGGCGATCTTATCCGATCGATCACCACCCGCCTGTGGCCGCTGGGCGGCGAAACGGCGTTCGTCCCCGGCCACGGCCCGATGTCGACCTTCGCCCGCGAACGCCAGGCCAATGCCTATGTCGCCGACCGGGTGCTGGCGCTGGGCTAGATATAGCTCGCAGCGACGACCAGCGCGGCAATGCTGAGCGCGCCGAGCACGATCCAGGTGCCGGCAGCGCCGATGACCCGCCACGGATTGGCGCCGTCGATCCCCATGCCATAAGCGTGCGACGCCCGCACCGCGAACAAGCCCAGCCCCGCCGCCCACAGCGCCGGCGGGCTGACTTCGAGCGAATTTTCGACGGCGAAGATCAGGATCAGGCAGATCGGCACATATTCGGCGAAATTGGCATGGGCGCGGATGCGCTGCAGCAGCCGGGCGTCGCCGCCGTCGCCGAGCGAGACCTTGGCCGATTGGCGCACCTGGACAACCCGCCACGACAGCCAGACATACAGAAGCCCGCACAGGGCCGCCGTCACCAGGGTCACGACCATTGCCACTCTCCGCCAGAAAACACCGTTTGAACGCGGTTCATCGCATAGGGCGGCAACCGAAGCCCGGCAAGGACGTTCCCGTCATGCCCCCTGCGGGCAAGAAGGAGATTTTCCATGAATCACGATCGTGTCGAAGGCGCCATGAAGACCACGGGCGGGAAGATCAAGGAAGCCGCCGGCAAGCTGGTCGGTGACACCAGCCTCGAAACCGAAGGCAACGCCGATCAGGTCGAAGGCAAGGTCCAGAATACCATTGGCGGCATCAAGGACAAATTGTCCGACAAGGACTGACCTGCGCTGTTGGTGCCAGCAACGAGGCCCTGCCGCGTGACCCGCGGCGGGGCCTTTGCCGTTGCGGGAAAGCGATCAGCCGACAGCGGGGGCCGGGGCGAGGGCGGGGGCAGGCGTTGGTACAGCCGCTGGCTTGGGCATCTTTGTGGCGATCAGCGCATAGCTGCGTTCGTACCATTTCGAGCCCGGATAATTGTTGCCGAGCACGGCGGCGGCCTTCTGCGCTTCTTCGGGAATGCCGAGCGCCAGATAGCATTCGACCAGCCGGTGCAGCGCCTCGGGCGTGTGGCTGGTGGTATCGTACCGATCGATTTCGTTGCGGAATCGCGAGACGGCGGCAAGATACAGGCCCTGTTTCTGGTAGAAACGCCCGATCTCCATTTCCTTGCCGGCGAGATGGTCACGCGCCAGGTCGATCTTCAGCCGTGCATCGGCAGCATAGTCGGTATTGGGGTAGCGGCGGATCAGTTCGTTGAGCGCATCGAGCGCTTGCTGGGTGATGCGCTGGTCGCGCTGCACACCCGAAATCTGCTCATAATAGCTGGTGGCGATCATGTAATAGGCATAGGGCGCCTCGCGGCTGCCCGGGTGCAACGACAGGAAACGCTGCGACGAGGAGATCGATTCCGAAAAATCGCCCGCGACATAGTAGGAAAAAGCACTCATCAACTGGGCGCGGCGGGCCCAGACCGAATAGGGGTGCTGGCGCTCAACCTCGTCGAACTGGGCCGCAGCCAGCTTGTACTGGCGCTTTTCCAGCGTGTCCTTGGCGATGCTGTAGAGCGTTTCGACGTCGCGGGCGACGTAGCTCTGGTCCTTTTTCGTCTTGTTGCCAGCGCAAGCCGATAGCGCCAGCGTAGCCGACAAGGCGATGATGACAGGGCGGAACGCACGGGAAAACTTCATGGGTCATTTCCTTAGACCATGGCAACCCCGTCGCCAAGCGTCAGCTTCGCCCGCGAAATGCCGTGTTGCCGAGCGCTTCCCACGGCCCGTCGCAATAGCGCCACAGCGCCAGCGCCATGGCCCGGGTGGTAAAGGGCCGGAAAGTCGCCGCCAGCAGCGCCTGGGTGGCACGGGCTTGCGCCGGCGTCACCTTGTTCTGCACCGTCACATGCCCGGCAAAGCCGGCGCGATCCTGCGGGGTTAGCAGTCCGGCCCAGCCGGCGGCGAGTTCGGCCTGCACATCGGACAGTGCCGGCGCGCGCAGCCGGAAGGCCACGCTGCCATCGCGGCGCTCGATTTCGGTGACGCTTACCGGCGGCGGCGGCACTTCGGCGCAGATGGTCTTGAGCCGCCGCTTGACGGCATCGAGTTCACGGCCCGGGAGTTGGCGGAAAAGCGTGACATGCGCCGGCACCTGGTTGCGCTCGGCGGGATAGTGCGTGCGGCGCAACGCCTCGAAACGCGCCTGGACGGCGGGTTCGAGCACGGCGGTAATGATCAGCGGGCGCGGGTCGAGCATTGGCTCCCCTGCTTGCGTATCACATATCCTGCGGGCGGCGGCGGATGACGAGATTGCGGATCTCGGTCATGTCCTCCATCGCGAAGCGCACGCCTTCGCGGCCCAGCCCCGAATCCTTGACCCCGCCATAAGGCATGTTGTCGACGCGATAGCTCGGCACATCGTTGATGACGACACCGCCGACGTCGAGCACGTCCCAGGCCTTGAGCATGTGGAACAGGTCGCGGGTGAACACCCCGGCCTGGAGCCCGAACTTGCTGTCGTTGACCATCTCCAGCGCCGTGTCGAAATCGCTGAAGGTCGCAAAGAACGCCACGGGGCCAAAGGCTTCCTCGGTATTGAGCTTGGCTGAAGCGGGCACATTTTCAAGCAAGGTCGCCGCCAGCATCGCCCCTTCCCGCTGCCCGCCGCACAGGATCGTCGCGCCACCGGCGGTGGCTTCCTTGATCCAGTTGTCGAGCCGCGTCGCTTCCTTCACATCGATCATCGGGCCGACAAACGTCGCTTCGTCGGCCGGATTGCCGGCGATCAGCCTTGCCGTCTTGGCGACGAGCAGATCGCGGAAGGCCGGATAAACGGCTTCGTGGACGAAGATGCGCTGCACCCCGATGCACGACTGGCCCGATTGGTAAAAGGCGCCGAAGACGGTGCGTTCGGCGGCGTCTTCCAGATCGGCATCCTTGTCGATGATTACCGCTGCATTGCCGCCGAGTTCGAGCACGACCTTTTTCTTGCCGGCGCGCGCCTTCAGGTCCCAGCCGACATCGGGGGAGCCCGTGAAGCTGAGCAGTTTCAGGCGGTCATCGGTGGTAAACAGATCGGCGCCTTCGCGGTGCGCCGGCAGGATCGAAAAGGCGCCCAGCGGCAAATCGGTTTCGGCCAGCACTTCGCCGATGATGATGGCGCCCAACGGCGTGCGACTGGCCGGCTTCATCACGAACGGGCAGCCTACCGCGATGGCCGGCGCGATCTTGT
>JBBRVH010000073.1:0-17803 GCA_038246995.1 Sphingomonadales bacterium | reverse complement strand
TGGTTTGTTATTGGTGTTTGTTGTTCTGGCTGGGTGTGCCTCCCCCGCTGTGGGGTGTGTTTTTTCTTTTATTCCGCCCGCCCCCCCCGGCTGCTGGGGGGGGGGGGGGGGGGGGGCCCCCCGGTTGCGCACGAGATGGCCCGTATCGACCCTCGCCTGGGCAGCTTCGCCACAACAATGCGCAATGCGCCAACACCGTTCGAATCGCGGCTATGGCGCGCCCTGTCCGGCTCGAAGCTCAGCGGATTGAAATTTCGCCGCCAGTCTGTGATCGATAGCGTAATCGTCGATTTCTTTTGCCCAGCGCTGGGTTTGGCAATCGAGGTCGATGGTCGAACGCATGACAGCGATCGCGATGCGCGGCGTGATGAAGCATTGATGGAAAAAGGCATTCAGGTGCTGCGGTTCAGCAACGAACAAATTGCCGGGCGATTGGACGCGGTGCTGCGCGTCATCGCTGACGAAGCCGTCCGGCGACCGCAGCGGTGGCCCGGACGCCCCACCCCCGGCCCCTCCCCTGAAGGGGAGGGGGGAATTTGATCATCCTCGGCCTCGATCCCGGGCTGGCCAAGACCGGCTGGGGCATCATCGAGGCATCGGGCAACCGGCTGCGCCATGTCGCGCACGGCATCGTCAAGACGCGGCCGACCGACGCACTCGCCGATCGGCTGGTGCAGCTTTATGCCGGGCTGGAGACGGTCATCGCCGCCCATGCCTGCACCAGCGCCTCAATCGAGGAAGTCTTTGTCAACGCCAACCCGCAATCGACGCTCAAGCTTGGCCAGGCGCGCGGCGTCGTCATGCTGGCCGCCGGGCGTGGCGGGCTGCAGGTTACCGAATATGCGACGCGGCTGGTGAAAAAGGCCATCGTCGGCACCGGCGGCGCCGACAAGGCGCAGGTTCACGCCATGGTCGAACGCCTGTTACCCGGGGTGAAGGTGACCGGCGAGGACGCCGCCGATGCGCTTGCCGTGGCGATCACCCATGCGCACCTGGGCGCCACCAAAAGCGCGCATCCGGGCGCCACGGCGCGATTGCAGGGGGTGGCATGATCGCACGCTTGAAGGGCCTGCTCGATTCCACCGCGGCGGACGCCTGTGTCGTCGATGTGAACGGCGTCGGCTATCTGGTCAGCGCCTCGGCGAAAACCCTTGGCGCGATCGGCGGCGTCGGCAGCGGCGTGGTGCTCCATATCGAAACCCAGGTGCGCGAGGATGCAATCCAGCTGTTCGGTTTCCTCACCCTGGCAGAGCGCGACAGTTTTCGGCTGTTGACGTCGGTCCAGGGCGTCGGCGGCCGGGTGGCGCTGGCCATATTGTCGGTGCTCGGCCCCGATGAACTGGCGCACGCCATCGCCGCCGCGGATACCGCCAGCATCGCGCGGGCCAATGGCGTCGGGCCGAAACTCGCGGCACGCATCGCCAATGAATTGAAGGGCAAGTTCGGCGCGGTGGCGCTGGGCAGCGCGGCGCCGCTGCCGGTCGGCAGCACGCGCGGTGATATCGCCGATGCGTTGACCGCGCTCGCCGGGTTGGGCTTCAAGCCGATGGAAGCGAGCCGCGCCGTGGCTGAAGCCCAGGCCGAACTGGGCGATGGCGCCGGGGTGAGCGAGCTCATCCGGGTCGCACTGCGGCGCAGCGCGCGATAGCGGGCGACCGACCCCTCCCCCCTGCGGGGAGGCAGTTGGTTTGCGCTTTACACCAGCCGCGGCCAGCGCACCGCGGCCGGCGCCGGCCAGCCCACCGGGCGCATGACGAACTGCAGCGCCTTCACCGGATATTTCGCCCAGACCAGCGGTGCCAGCGCCAACAGCCGGTGCCGGGCCAGCGTTGCCAGCGCTTCACGGCTGATTGCCTTGCGACTTGCGAGGCCCTGGTTCGACAGGCCACCTTCGCGCAGCGTCACCAGCGTTTCGGGAATCGGCCGGGCGCGGCGGCGCTGCCCCACGAAAAACCGCACCATCCAGTCGAAATCGGCGCCGATGCGGATCGCGGGATCGAAGCCGCCGACCTGCGCCAGCGCGGTGCGGCGGGTGTAGAAGCCCGGATGCGGCGGCATGTGCGCCAGCCGCAGCATCCAGGGCGCAAACGGCGTCGGCGGATAGGCGCGGGTCAAGCGTGTCGCATCATCGGCAGCGACGATGGCGACGGCGCCCGAGACGGCATCGGCGGCCGTGTCTGCCGCGGCAGCCGCCGCCACCAGCGCCAGCGCATCGGTACGGCAGAAGAAATCATCGGCGTTGAGAAAGCCGATCAGGTCGCCGCTCGCCCGTGCGATGCCCTTGTTCATCGCATCGTACAGCCCCTTGTCGGGTTCGGAGACGAGGATGTGCCCGGGGCGCGCCAGCGCCGCAACGATCGCGGTGGTGCCATCGGTCGAACCGCCATCGATGATGATATGTTCGACCTCGACCCCCGTCTGCGCCGCCACCGATGCGCAGGTATCGGCAATCGTCGCGCCTGCGTTCCAGGCCACGGTGATGACGCTTATCTTCATTTCGGGGCGAAGCGCTGCCGGTCGCTTTCGATGAAGTGGCAATGCGCATCGCCAAGGCCGTCGGACAGGCTGATCAGCGGCGCCCAGCCCATGGCCAGCAGCCGTTGCGAATCCATCAGCTTGCGCGGTGTACCATCCGGGCGCGAGGCGTCGAACACCAGTTTGCCGGTAAAGCCCACCGTGTCGGCAATAGTCTGCGCCACTTGCGCGATTGTCACTTCCTGGCCGGTGCCGACGTTGATGTGATCATGCCCGGAATAATGCTGCAGCAGGAAGACCAGCGCATCGGCGAGATCGTCGACATGCATGAATTCGCGCAAGGGGGTGCCGCTGCCCCAGACCGTCATCGTTGCGGCGCCGCTGTCGCGCGCTTCGATCGCCTTGCGCAGCAGTGCCGGGATGACATGGCTCGATTCAAGGTCGTAATTGTCGCCGGGGCCATAGAGATTGGTCGGCATCGCGCTGATGAAATCGAGGCCCAGTTGCTGGCGATAGGCCTGCGCCAGCTTGATGCCGGCGATCTTGGCGATGGCATACCATTGGTTGGTTTCTTCGAGCGGCCCGGTCAGCAGCGCGTCTTCGGCCATCGGTTGCGGCGCCAGGCGCGGATAGATGCACGAGGAGCCCAGGAACAGCAGCTTGGCAACACCGGTATCGGCGGCGGCGCGCATGATATTGGCTTCGATCATCAGATTGTCGTGGAGGAAATCCACCGGCCGCGCCGCATTCGCCGCGATGCCGCCGACGCGCGCCGCGGCGACAATCACCACATCGGGGCGGTTGGCGGCGACCCATGCCTCGACCTGCGCCTGGCGCATCAGGTCAAGCGTATCGCGGCCAGCCGTGATGACGCGGTGGCCGTCACGCGCCAGCCGGCGGACAAGCGCCGCGCCGACCATGCCGCGATGGCCGGCGACCCAGATCGACTTGCCCGAAAGATCGAACATCAGCGGTCGCGTGCGGCGTCGGCGCGATCGGCAGCAACCATTTCGCGAACCAGATCTTCCATCGTCGAGGTATGTTCCCAGCCGAGCTTGGCCTTGGCCTTGGCCGGGTCGCCGAGCAGCAGATCGACTTCGGTGGGGCGGAAATAGCGCGGATCGATGGCGACGAGCACATCGCCCGACGCGGCGCAGCGACCGATTTCATCGACGCCGCTGCCCGACCAGGCGATGCTGCGGCCGATTTCGGCAAAGGCGAGTTCGACAAAGCTGCGCACGCTCGTTGTCGTGCCGGTGGCGAGCACCCAGTCTTCGGCGCTGTCGTGCTGGACGATGCGCCACATGCCTTCGACATAATCGCGGGCATGGCCCCAATCGCGCTTGGCATCGAGATTGCCGAGATACAGCTTTTGCTGGCGCCCGAGTTCGATCGCGGCGACGGCGCGGGTGATCTTGCGCGTCACGAAGGTTTCGCCGCGCAAGGGGCTTTCATGGTTGAACAGGATGCCGTTCGACGCGTGAATGCCATAGGCTTCGCGATAATTGACCGTGATCCAATAGGCATAAAGCTTGGCCGCGGCATAGGGGCTGCGCGGGTAGAAGGGCGTCGTCTCGCGCTGCGGCACTTCCTGCACAAGCCCGTAAAGTTCGGACGTCGATGCCTGGTAAAAGCGTGTCTTGCCCTCCAGCTTCAGGATGCGGATCGCTTCGAGCAGGCGCAACGTGCCCAGGCCATCGGCATTGGCGGTATATTCGGGGGTTTCGAAACTGACCTGGACATGGCTTTGCGCCGCGAGATTGTAGATCTCGTCGGGCTGGGTTTCCTGAACCAGCCGGATAAGGTTGGTCGCGTCGGTCAGGTCGCCATGGTGGAGGAAGAAATTGGTGTGGCCCTCGTGCGGGTCCTTGTACAGATGGTCGATGCGGCCGGTATTGAACGACGATGACCGCCGCTTGACGCCGTGCACGACATAGCCCTTTTCGAGCAGCAATTCGGACAGATAGGCCCCGTCCTGACCGGTAACCCCGGTAATCAGCGCGACTTTAGACATGGAACTCCAGTTTTCGTAGGCGGCCATGGCCGCTTCTTCGTGCCGCGCGTCTAGCTTGCCGGGGCGCTGCTTGTCGATTCTTATCGCGCCCGACCTTGGCGCGCCCGTCCCTACCGCGGCAAGCGGCGCAACAGCGGCAGCAGCAACAGCACCGTCAGCCCGGCACCGAGCAGCACCACCGGCACGCCGGCGCCGCGATTGATGGCGGCACCAATGGCGAGCACGCCGCCGACCTGAAACGCCGAATTGACGATGTTGTTGGCCGCAATCGCCCGCGCCCGGCCGGCGCCGTTGGTGGCGGTCTGCAGGACGCCATAAAGCGGCACCGAGAAAATACCGCCCGCGATCGACAACAGCGCGAGATCGGCGAGCACGCGCCAGCCGCGCGGATCGGCGATGAAATCGGCCACATCGCCCGCGGCGCCGGCGAAGGCTGCAACCGAAAAATACAGGTCCACCCCCGCCACGGCCATCGCCAGCCCGGCAAAGGGCGCCAGCCGGGTGGAAATATGGCCCCCGGTGAGGCGGCTGACGCCGGCGGAACCGAGGGCGATGCCGATCGAAAAGGCGGCGAGGAACAAGGTCGCCACGCCTTCGGTGCCCCCCAGGTCATTTTTGGCGAGGGGTACGAACTGCGTCGTGTAAATGGCGCCCAGCGCCCAGAACCAGCTGATGCAGATCGTCGCGATGCGCAATTCGCTGTTGGCAAAGGCTTCGCCGAGCGCGCGGCGGGTCGAGGAAAGCGGGTTCCAGTCGATCGGCTGCGTGCTGAGCGGCGGCGCCGGCGGAATGAACCGCGACGCGATCCAGCCGAGCACGGCCACCGCCACCGCCACCGGCCCCGCCAGGGTCGCCGGCAATAATCCGCCCGAGACCTGGCCGAGCAGGATCGCGACAAAGGTGGCGCCTTCGACCAGCCCGGTGCCGAGCAGCAATTCCGATTCTCGCAGATGTTGCGGCAGGATGGCGTATTTCACCGGCCCGAACACGGTGGAATGCACCCCCATCAGGAAAATCACCGCCAGCGCCAGCGGCACCGATTGCAGGACCATTGCGGCGGCCCCCAACGCCATGAAGGCAATTTCGGCAAGCTTCACCCCCTGCGCGATCCATGCCTTGTCGCGCGCATCGGCGATTTCGCCGGCCAGCCCGGAAAACAGCATGAACGGCAGGATGAACACGCCGGTCGCCACCGTGGCCAATGTAGCCGCCCCGGCCGGATCATCGGCTTTCAGATGAAAGGCGACGAGGAAGATGAAGGCGGTCTTGAACAGATTGTCGTTGAACGCGCCCAGGAACTGGGTGACGAACAACGGCCCGAAGCGGCGCGAGAAGACTAGGCCCAGCATCAGGTGGCACTGTTCTCCATCGCGGCGCGACAGTCCACCGCAACATACAACGGGCTATGGCCGCGGTGCGATTCCATGGTTAAATACAAGGTTCCGGTCACATGGCGTGGCCGGCCGGCAGAAAGATCGATGGTGCGTTCAGGCCGCAAGGATGATTGGGGGTTTCCGCGCTGGCGGCCCTATGGCAGCGGCGGCGCCGCGGTCGAAGTGCGGCTGTGTGATCACCAGGGCTGTTCCAACCCCGGCATCTGCCCCGCACCAAAGGCCGCCAACCGTCCGGAACGCTGGTATTTCTGTCAAGCGCATGCCGCCGAATACAATGCCGGCTGGGATTATTTCGCCGGCCTGTCGCCGGAGGAAGCCGCCGCCCGCGAAGCCAGCGAGGAAGCCCAGCGCACCTACAAGCGTGCGGCGCATTGGGAATGGGGCGGCACCGGCGACGGCAGCCGCAGCCGCGCCGAACTCGATGCGCTCGCCGTGCTCGGGCTCGAGTCGGATGCCGACATGGAAGCGATAAAGGCCGCGTGGCGCAACGCTGCGAAAACGAGCCACCCCGATGTCGCGGGCACCGGCCCGGAAGCCGCCGAACGCTTTCGCGCGGTGCAGGCGGCGTGGCAGGTCTTGAGCGATGCCGATGCGGTGCGGGCGAAGGCGGCGCGGTAATCAGGCCGGTATCTTGGCAAGGCGCGTGAACTACCCGTGGTCGACGATCTGCAACCATGGCCAGCGCTGCTTATAACTTTCAGCTTTCTGCCGAAACTTGGCCGGCTGCGGATTGCGGTCATTCATCCTGAGCACACCATCAGCGAGATCGTGGTAACGATTGGGTGCGTATAATGCGCCTGTTTCCGTTTCTATTCCGACACAGGTACACGCAACCAGATAAAGGTCGATGCCGTCGCGCGCCGATCCAAGGACAGGATAATCGCCGCCGAAGCGGTCATGGTACCAGAGATGGACGCGAGCCTGGTTCCTGACCTCGATCTCGATCGGAAGATCGGTCGTTGCCGCCGCGACGCGCTTGATTATCTGGTCCTCGGCGCCCCAGCTCAAGTCGTGATCATCAAAATAAAAGACATCATAGTCCTTGATGCCCCATTCAGGATCATGACCTGATTTCTGGTTCCAGACGGTCTGAAAGAGGCACCCTGCCGTTAGATGGCATTGAGGAAGTGCCAGTACCGAGAGACGATCGAGCAGCATTTTGTTGAATCTGTTGGTCAACACACTGGCGTGGAAATCGGTATCGGTCATGCCATCAAAGGTCTGGCGCAGCGCAGGTTTGGCCCGACGCTTGGCGCTTTACACCGCACGGTCATCGGGCGCATCAGGCTCATTCAGCTTGCGCGGCTATACGCCCGCCCGACGCGCCTTTGCGCCCACCGGCTCCGCCGACCCCAACTTCACCGGCAGCGCCCGTGCCGCCACGGTCGCCGGCTTCGCTGGCTTGCGGTGCGGCGAGGTGCCAATATCACCGCCCTGCCCGCCTTCGCCATAATGGAAACCATGGCAGGTGTTGCACGTTGCCGCGACATTGGTGGCGACGTTGGTTGAACCATGGCAGTCGCGGCACTGGGTGATGCTCGGCAGCAGCACTTCGGTCGACACCTTGGAGGTCATCACACCCTTGTGGCAGGCGACGCAGGCGGCATCGCCGGTCTTGCGGTCATAGGTCTTGTGCTGGCCGTGCGGAAACTGGCCCTTGGGCAGATAATGGCTGGCCAGCGTAACGGGCGCGATGGTGAAGCGTTCGGCGACATTGGGGGCGCCGGTATTGTTGACGATATGGCAGTCGGAACACAGCCCGCCAGCCTTGCCATTCGCGCCGAAAATCTGCGCGATGGCCGCATCGCCGCGCGCGCGGGCTTCACCGACGCTGGTGATGCGCAGGTCGGCAGCTTCGAGTTCGGCCATCTTGCCCGGCGCGCGGCGTTCGAAGGCGAGTCGCTGCACCCCGGCACGCGGGTTGAGCGCCTGGCCGAGATAGAAATCGCGGATGATGCCGGCCACCTGTTCGGGCTTGCCATGCGGCAGGGTGCGGACGATCCCGCCATCCTTGGCAAAGGCGAGATCGTGGCAATCGCCGCAGTTCTTTTCCATCTCGATCGGCTTGAAGCGCACGCCGTCGCTATCGGGCGTATGGCAGTAACTGCACGCCAGTGCACCGTTCGGCCCGGCAGCAAGCCCCTGTTTCTGCACCATGTTGCCGACACTGTTGGTCGCCGACTGGTGAATATCGTGCGGGTAGACGAGCCCTGAGCGTTCGACCGGCTTGTCCCCCAGCGAGACGCGTTCAAACTTCGGCGCGGTCAGCGACGCGACCGTCACCAGGGTCGGCTTGAACTGGGGATGATCATCCCAATTCGGCACATTGGCGATTTTCGTGTCCTTCAGGCGTCCCGAAAGGCCGGTATGGCAATCGGTGCAGAAGCTGGCAGCGACCATGAGCGCGCCGCGCGGGCCTTCATGTTCCTTGTGGCACGAGGCGCAGCGGCCTTCGGGCAGGTTGAGCCCCTTGTGGATGCCGGCTTCGAAGCCGCCGGCGGGCAACCGGCCCGTCGCCATGCGATCGGCGCTGGCGTGGTCCGGCACGGCATCGGGCTTGTGGCACGAGACGCAGGCGCTGTCGGTCACCGAAACGAACGGCTGACTATGGCAGGCGCCGCAATTGTTCGAGAGGCCGGCATGCGCGGTCGACAGCGGACCCGAGGTCCATACCATGTCGGCGCTGTAGCCGGTCTTCTTGACATCATCGCCGCCGAGCGCGGGTTGCAACCGGGTGGCGCCATCGCCGGTCGGGCGGGAGGCAGCGGCGACCATGTCGGCAGGCAGGTCACTGCCGCCCATCATGAACAGGGGCAGCGCCAGGCCGATGATCAATACCAGCCCGGCCAGCACCCAGGCGAGGCCGCGCTTCGACGGCATCGTTTCACGGAGCGAGAAAATGCCGGTTTCCGAGGCAGCATCGGCAGCATCGGTGGCGGCGATGACGCGTTCGGCGGTGATCGCAATGGAACCCGGCGCATCGCCCTTCGACAGGCTGAGCCGATGGCTGGCGATGTTGATGACGGGGTTGTCGGCCACCGACAGATCGGCACGACTGACGAATTTGCCATCGATTTCGAGCGGAATGCCCCCTGTCGACTGGATGGCGACCGTGCCATCGGACAATTGCAGCAACCGCGCATGGCGCAGCATGACGCCCAGGTCGGCAAGCTGGATATCGCAATCGGTGCCACGGCCGACGGTGATTTCGGCGATATCGAGCGTGCGGGTGCGGATGATGTCACCCCCATCGGCACGTTTCGCGATCTGGCGGACGACAAAGCTCATGACATCACCAGTAGAGGAAAACGCTGAGGATATGGGCGATCAGCGCGGCAAGCAGCGCAAAGGTCGCCGGCACATGCAGATAGAGCCAGATTTCAAGCTGGGTCTTCATGCGGATATGGCGCCGCGCCTGGGCGAGCGCTGCATCCTTGCGTTCCAGCAGGAACAGGATCTGGGTCAGGCGCTGATCGGGCTTGCCGGTGCGCATCTGCAGATTGACCAGCGCCTGGATGGCATCACGCGCCCGCATCGTGCCGCAATTGGGCTGGCGGCCGGTCAACCGCTGCCACAGATTGCCGCCGATATCGGTCTTTTCGAGGCTGAGCCGGACGATATCGGCTTCTTCCTTGCCGAGCGGCTGCGCGGCGGTATCGAGCTGGCGATCGAGCGCGCGGATCGCTTCGAGCATTTGCGGCTGGGTCGCTTCATTCCGATTGGCGCTGAGCTGTTCCGGCAGCCGGGCATAGGCGATGATGCCGTAAATGCCCGAGATGATGACGAACATCATCAATACATATGCAGCGCTGTGGACGTTCCAGCCGAGCTGGAAACCCGTATGCAGCGTGCCGATGACGACAAGCGACAGGCCGAGATAGACATGCGCCGAGGTCCAGCCCTTCAACGAATAGGGCTTGGTGGTGATGATGCGCTTGCGCAGGCCGATCAGGCTGAGCCAGATAATCAGCAGCGCGCCAAGGGTGCCGAGCGCATAGCCCGCCACGGAGCCGCCATTCGCCCGCGGCTGGGGATCGGTCAGCACATAGATGGCAATCGAGAGCGCCGACAGGAACAACGCGATCTTCAGCCAGCGGCTGCGCTTGTGGGTGAGGAAACCTTCGTGCGTCGTCTCGCGCGGCGCACGCGCAATGGCCTTGCCGCCCGCTTTTCCGGCTGCCCGGCTCGCCATTATTCGCCCCCCCGGTCAAGCAGCGCGACCGACAGGAATTGTTCGGGTGAAACGCGAATTGCCGCCCCGGTCGGGCAGGCACGCACACAGGCCGGCCCCCCCGACTGACCGGTGCACATATCGCACTTGATCGCCTTTTTGGGGGCCTCGACGCCCTTCTTGGCGTGCTTGTAGCTCCATTTCTTGTCGGGTTCGCCCGGGCCCGGACCCTGGCCGAACAACAGCCAGTTGAGCAGCCACGGCTTCTTTGGCGGCACCTTGTCCATGCGGATGACGCCATAGGGGCAGTTGCGCTGGCAATTGCCGCAGCCGATGCAGGTATCGTCGATATAGACTTCGCCGGTCGGGCCGCGGTGGATGGCGTTGGGCGGGCAATCGGCCATGCAATGCGGATGCTCGCAATGCCGGCACGATGTCGGCACATGCAGGTGCGCATAGGTGCGCCCCGCCTCGCGATCGAGCCTCGACAGGCCATCGTGCGAATCGGCACAGGCCTTTTCGCAATTGTCGCACCCGACGCAGAGTTTTTCGTCGATGAGCAGCACGTCCGTCGCTTCGCCGACGCCGTTGTCGACGAGGAAATTGGCGATGCCCGAATACATTTCGACAACGCCGCCGAAACTGTCTTTCTTCGATTCGATGAAGGTGTTGAGTTGCGTCCGACTCGCCATGTCGTTGCGCAGCCGCGCCAGCAATTCCGGCTTCGCAGCAAGCAGGCTGCGGAAACTTGCGCCCTCGAGCTTGATGACATCGGACTTGACCGCAGCGCGCACCGTCGCCGAGCGGGGGTCACCATCGATGACCGCCATTTCGCCGACATAGGAGCCGGCGGGTACATAGGACAGGAACACCGGTTTGCCGCCGATGGTCTTTTCCACGATCATCGAGCCCGAACGGATGATGTAGATATCGTCGCCGGTCTCGCCTTCCTTGATGATCGCCTGGCCGGCGCGAATCGTCTCGACCTTGGCCGAACCGACGACGTCGGTCAGGTCATCGGCGTTGAGCCCCGATTTGAAGATCTGCAACAAGCTGCGCAACGTCGTGATGCGGGTGACCTCACGGCTCGCGGCCGGCACGGCCGACATCAGCTTCAGTGCCGCGCTGCGCGAAATTTCCACAAGCACGCAATCGGTGCCCGCACGCACGGTGGCACCGCGACGGCGGCCCGAAATCAGCCCGACTTCGCCGAAAATCTCGCCCTTGCCGATCGGCACGGTGATCGACGGGTCATTGGGGTTGATTTCGACCCGGGCCTGGCCATCGGCAATGCCGAACAACGACGAACCCGGCGCGTTGCGTTCGAAGATGACTTCGCCGGCGCGATACGCCCGGGCTTCGGAATCGAGCATGAACTCGCGCATCTGCAAGACACTCATGCCCTCGAGGATGCCGACGTTGCTGCGCAGATATTCCAGCCATTCGGACACCGACTTCCCGCCCGGCAGCCCGCGGAACTTGGCCTCCAGGATCGGTTCGTCGGCGGGCTTGAGATCGGTATTGCCGTTGATGAACTCGACGACGTCATGCCCCTGATTCATGCAATGCTTGATCAGCGGATAGCCGGCGAGCGCACCGACGACGAAGATGCCCGGCGCGGTCGATTCGAACACCGCCGACAATTTCGGGAAGGCCAACCGGTCGGCCGAAGCGAATTCCACTCCGCAGGCTTCGACAAAACCGCGTGGCGGCGCCGAACCGATTCGGGCGATCATGCGGTCGCACTGGGCGCGGACTTCGCCGTCGCGTGTGTCGAGCACCACCCATTTGTTCTCGACAGCGCGCGGCGACGTTTCGGTCATGATGCTGATTCGGCCCGCATCGCGCGCTGCGAACAGCGCCTTGACGTTGGCATCCTTGGCCGTGTTGAACTCGGCACCGCGGTTCATCAGCGTGACGATATTGCCCTGCGCCGCGTCCGCCGCCAGGCCGAGCGCATTCTCGATGCCGGCATCGCCGCCGCCATAAACGAAGATATGTTCGTCATTGTACGCAGCCGGATCGTCGAGCTGGTACTGGATATGCGGCTTTTCGGCACCGGGGCAGGCCAGCAGATTGGGGTTGCCCTGGGTGCCGATGGCCAGGATGACCGTATCGGCGATGATTTCCTCGCCACTTGTCATCACCAGCTTGTAGGGCGGGGCAAGACGCTGCAACTCGTTGATATCGGTCGTGCCGTCCCGCTTGCGCACGGAAATTTTCTGGATGCTGCCGGGGATCGGATCGCCCGTCCCGGTGATCGACTTGATCTCGGCGTTGAGCTTGACGTTGACCTTGCCGGCCGCGGTCATTTCATCCCAGATGCCGAGGATGGTTTCGCGCTTGCCGGGTTCGAACTGCAAACCGCCGCCAGCCCGCAGGACCAGCTGTGACGGCGTCGCCATCACATGCTTGCCCTTTTGATATTTGTAGATCGTGTCGGACAGATGGCCGGTCTTTTCGAGCAGCACATGGCTGATCCCGAGCTTGGCTGCATGGGCTGCCGCGCTCAGACCTGCCGGTCCGGAACCGACGATCGCAATACGATAGCGCTCGCTCACCCCTTGTTTGCCCCCCAGCAATCCCGGCCTAGTTTCCCTGCGACCAACTCCACTCTACCATCTCGCGCGCGGTCGGCTAGAGTGTGTTTGCGCAAAAGCTGTTTTTTCGCTTTGCCAAGCAGAGGTCGCCGTTAACGATGTATGCCGAAATCGGGCATTTCGCCCTTATCCTCGCTTTGCTCACCGCTTTTTCACAGGCGGTGCTGCCAATGGTCGGCGCGGTGCGCGGCGATCCGGCACTGATGGCCTTCGGGCGATCGGCAGCGCAGTTGCAGGCGATTCTCATCATCCTCGCCTTCGGCTTGCTGATGCTGTGTTTCGGCCAAGCCGATTTTTCGGTCGAACTCGTCGCCGAACATGCAGCGCTCACCCAGCCGCTGGCCTATCGGCTCGCGGCGACCTGGGGCAACCACGAAGGCTCGATGCTGCTCTGGGTGCTCATCCTCGCGCTGTTCGGCGCCGGCATCGGCCGCTTCGGTGACAATCTGCCACCCAGCCTGCAAGCCCGGGTGCTGTCGATCCAGGCGATGATCAGTGTCGCCTTCCTGGCGTTTTCCCTGTTCACATCGAACCCCTTTGCCCGGCTCGATCCGGCGCCGCTCGATGGCGCTGAACTCAACCCGCTGCTGCAGGATCCCGGCCTCGTCTTCCACCCGCCGCTGCTTTACCTCGGCTATGTCGGCTTTTCGGTCACCTTCAGCTTCGCGGTTGCCGCCCTGCTCGAAGGCCGCGCCGATGCCGCCTGGGCACGCTGGATGCGGCCCTGGGTGCTTGCCGCGTGGATTCCGCTGACGTGCGGCATCGCGCTCGGCTCGTTCTGGGCCTATTACGAACTCGGCTGGGGCGGCTGGTGGTTCTGGGACCCGGTCGAGAACGCGTCGCTGATGCCCTGGCTGCTCGGCACGGCGCTGCTGCATTCCGCCATCGTCACCGAAAAGCGCCAGGCGCTTGCCGGCTGGACGATCCTGCTCGCGATCCTCGCCTTTTCACTCAGCCTCATCGGCACCTTCCTGGTGCGCTCGGGCATCCTCACCTCGGTGCACGCCTTTGCCGTCGATCCCGAACGCGGCGTCTTCATTCTCGCCATGATCATCGGATCGACCGGCGCGGCGCTGGCGCTGTTCGCCTGGCGCGCCCCCATGCTCAAATCGGGGGCCTTGTTTTCGGGGGTCAGCCGCGAAGCCGGGCTGACGCTCAACAATCTGTTCCTGATGGCGGTGACCGCGGTGGTTTTCCTCGGCACCTTCTATCCGGTCATCATGGAAGCCGTGTCGCCGGCCGACAAGATTTCGGTGGGGCCGCCCTATTACAATCTCGTCTTCGTGCCGCTGTCGGTGCCGTTGTTGCTGCTCGTTACCGTCGGGCCGATGCTGGCGTGGAAGCGCGACGGCCTTGGCCGTATCGGTGGCAAGCTGAAATGGCCGCTGCTGGCGACGCTGGCGCTGGCCGCTGGGCTGGTGGCGCTTTTCGGGCTGGTCCACACGGTGGCGGCGCTGGGATTGGCGCTGGGTTTCTGGCTCGTCCTTGGCGGCGCGTTGGTGCTGGCGCGGCGCTGGCAGGGCGGTGGCGGCTTTTCGCTGCGGCTGGTCCGCACCACGCCCGCCGCGGTAATCGGCATGGCGCTGGCGCACGCTGGCCTGGGTGTCACGGTTGCCGGCATTTCGGCGATGAGCGGCTTTGCCGAATCCAAGATCCTGGTGATGCGCGAGGGCGAAACTGCCACGGTTGGCGCCATGCAGGTGACGCTCGATCGCGTGGGTGATGCGCAAGGGCCGAACTACCAGGCCTTCCAGGCGCATTTCACCGTGCGTGAAAAATCGCTTTTTGGTGCCGACAGCGTGCGCGACCTTGCCAGCGAGCGCCGCATCTATCCGGTCAGCCGCAACCAGACGACCGAAGCCGGCATCGGCACCTCGCTGCTCGCCAACAGCTATATCGCCATCGGCGACCAGCAGAATGGCCCGCGCGGTCCCGGAGTCGTCGTCCGCATCTACCACCACCCGCTCGTTGGCTGGATCTGGTTCGGCGGGCTGATGATGGCGATGGGCGGCGCTGCCAGCCTTGCCGACCGGCGCTTCCGCATCGGGGCACCGCTGCGGGCGCCGACCCGCATCGCCGGGCCGGCGCTGGCCCCGGCAGAATAGGGCGGCATCGGCACCATGAACCGCATTGTCTTCATCATCCCTGTCATCGCCTTTATCGCGCTGGTCGGCTTTTTCGGCATCGGCCTGACCAAGGACCCCAAGGTGTTGCCGTCGCAATTGATCGACAGGCCGCTGCCGGCGTTCGATCTGCCGGGAATCGCCGAAGCGCCGGGCGGTGGCCCGGGGCTGGCCAGTGTCGCGCTGAAGGGCGAACCGGCGCTGCTCAACATCTTTGCCAGCTGGTGCGCCGCCTGCCCGCAGGAACATCCGGTGCTGACCCGCATTTCGACCGAAGGCTTTCCGGTCTACGGCATCGCCTGGAAAGACAAGCCGCAGGATTCGCGTGACTGGCTGGCAAAATGGGGCAACCCCTATCGCGCCACCGCCGCCGATGAAAACGGCCGCACCGCGATCGACCTGGGCGTCACCGGCGTCCCCGAAACCTTTATCGTCGACAAGGCCGGCCGGGTGCGTTTCAAGCAGATCGGCCCGATCAGCCCCGAACAATGGGAAGGCACGATCAAGCCGCTGATGGCCAAGCTGAGGGCCGAAGCATGAGGGCCAGGCTTTTCGCACTGCTGCTGCTTGCCGGTGTTCCGGCGCTGACGGTGTTGCCTGCGGCGCCGGCGCAGGCCGTCCTGCCCGATGAAATGCTCGCCGATCCGGCGCTGGAGGCGCGGGCGCGCAATCTTTCCAAGGATCTGCGCTGCGTCGTCTGCCAGAACCAGTCGATCGACGACAGCGATGCCCCGCTGGCGCGCGACTTGCGGCTGGTGGTGCGCGAACAACTGACCCTGGGCAAGTCGGATGCCGAAACCGTGGACTATCTCGTCACGCGCTATGGCAATTTCGTGCTGCTCAAGCCACCGATCGAGCCCGCGACCTGGGCGCTGTGGCTGGGGCCTTTCGCCGTGCTGCTCGGCGGCGGCGCCGCGCTGTTTGCCTGGAGCCGCCGCCGCACGGCCCTGCCCGCCGACACGCCGCTATCGGAAAGCGAGCTTGCCCAAGTCGCCGCGCTGTCGCAGGACGAAACGCGGCGCTGACCCGCCTGCCAAGATCACAAAGAAAGCTGCGATGACCCTCTGGATCATTCTTACCCTGATGGTGGCGGTTGCAGCCGCCGTCTTGACCATTCCCCTCGTGCGCCGCCACGAAGCCCGTGCCGACGCGCGCACCGCCACGCTTGCTGTGCTGCGTGACCAGCTCGGCGATGTCGATGTCCAGCTCGCGGCGGGCGCGATTCCGCCTGCCGATGCCGAAGGATTGCGGGTCGAAATCAAGCGCCGCATGCTCGCGGCCGGCCATATCCCCGAAGAAGCGCGGGCGGCACTCGCGTCGCGCACCCTGTCGGGCATGGCGATCGGGCTGGCGGCGCTGGTCGCGCTCGCCGGCGGCGCGCTTTATGCCACGATGGGCAAGCCGGGCCTGGCGGGCACATCGGTGCCGGTCGCGGCCGGCGCACCGCCGGCGGGCGCGGCCCCGGCCGATGCGCAAGGGGCGGGTGAAATCGCCGCGCTGGTTGCCGGGCTGGAAAAGAAGGTTGCGGCCAATGCCGATGATCCCGAAGGCTGGCGCATGCTCGGCTGGTCGTATTTCCAGATGCAGCGCTTCGATGATTCGGCACGCGCCTATGGCAAGGCCGTGGCGCTCAATCCTGCCGGCCCCGGCTTTCAATCGGCCTGGGGTGAAGCGCTTGTCCAGGCCGCCAATGGCAGCGTGACGCCGGCCGCTGCCGAAGCTTTTACCAAGGCAAAGGCCCAGGATGGCGCCGATGCGCGCGCGCGCTACTTCCTTGGCGTCAAGAAACAGCAGGATGGCGATGCCAGCGGCGCACTCGATGACTGGATCGGCCTGCTCGGCGAATCGGCGACGGATGCCCCCTGGGTTCCGCAGCTGCGAGGTGTCATCGAACAGACGGCGCTCGAGGCCAAGATCGACGTGTCGGCGCGCCTGGCCGCGCTGCGCCCGCCCGCGAACGGCGGGGCAAGCGTGGCCGCGCCACCGATGCCGGGCCTCGCCGGTGCTGCTGCCAGTGCTGGCGCCGGCGCACCGGCCGGGGTCATGCCGGGACCGTCCGCCGAACAGGTGGCAGGTGCCGCGGCCATGACAGCGGGCGATCGCCAGGCGATGATCCGCGGCATGGTCGATGGCCTGGCCAAGAAGCTCAAGGCCAATCCGCGTGATGAAGCCGGCTGGTTGCGGTTGATGCGCGCACGATCGGTGCAGGGTGACAATGCCGCGGCCGCCAAGGCGCGCAACGACGCCATCGCCGCCTTTGCCGGCGATACGGCGGTGCAGGCGCGGATACGGGCGGCGGCAACCGAGATCGGGATCAGCGGATAAACAGAAACCGGTCGGCGGCTTTTGGCGAAATTTCGTTGCGATTCGCACCGATCTGCTCGACAATATTAAGGGCTGATTGACCGGGAGTTGACAGCATTGGGCAGGGGCTGGAGATGGAAGACTATGTCGCCAGGATTTATTATCGAATCGATGGCGTAGATCACAACGTCGCCGTGCCGCCGGGTACTTTTTGCGATATCGGGCGCGGCGCCGACAACAAATTGCGGATAGACCCCAGCGACATGACGGCATCGCGCCGTCATGCCATCATCCGTGCCGACAAGGATGGCAATTGCGCCTTGCTGCCCGTCAGCACGACGACCATCACGCTGCGCAACGGCCGGCCGGTTTCGTCCGAAACGCGCCTCGTCGACGGCGACCGCATCGGCATCGGCAAGACGGTCCTGCGCTTCGATGCGCCACCGGCGGTTGTCGGGCGATCGGGCGATATCACCGAGGAAGTGACGACGGCCGTGCTCGTCGACAGCCTGGTGACGATCCTTGTCGTCGACATCCGCAACTATTCGGTGCTGGCGCAGGAAATCGGCGAAGCGGCAATCGGCAGGCTAATGCGGCGTTTCAATGCCGAAGCCGGGACGATCCTGGAAAAAATGGGTGCCTTTCAACCGCGCTATCTGGGTGATGCCGTCATGGTGCCCTGGCATCATGGCGCTGCCAACCGAATCGCCTCGATCGAACTC
>JBBRVH010000072.1:0-17867 GCA_038246995.1 Sphingomonadales bacterium | reverse complement strand
ATCCCCGACCGGCAGTTTCCGACGAATTTCCAGGCTGGCGGCGTCGATCTCGACGAGCATCGTCGAACTGTCCGGCTTCATCTCGGCCACCGGAACCCAGATCGAACCCCCGGAAATCGACAGCCCGCCGGGGTGGTAGCGCGCCCCGTCGGTCAGCTCCAGACGCCGCCGGAATTTGCCCGTCGCCCGGTCGAACTGATGCAGAAATCCGCGGTGGTTTGCCAGGTCTACCGATGTCACCCAGATGTGCCGGCCGTGAAGACCCAGCACTTGCACATGGAAAAGCTCGCCGGCGAGTTCGAGGCTGCCGCGTGCCTTGGCGTGCTCGATCGCCCCGTCATAATGGTCGGGCGCTGCTGCCACCGACAAGCCGGACAACAGCAGCAGCAAAATCGTTGCGCCCAAACGCGTCATCTTGCGCAACATCCGGTTTGCCCTCCCGAGCGATTTTCGGTTCGGGCGCAGCCATGGCGATTTCGTGTTTCAGGAAAATTGCCAGCTATTGAATTATTTAATATTTCGACGCGACCGGCGGCTCGATCTCCGGCGGGGCGAATTGCCTTTGCCGGATGCCCGCCCACGCACTTCTGCTTGCCTTCGCAGTGCATTTCAGGTTCTAGGGGCGCATGGGAATCCTGCTCAACATCTTCACCTGGTGGCACGGCCCGGGGCTGGGCACGCGGATCATGACCCGGCGCCATGGCCAGGAAGTCGGCCGCGATGGCGAAGGCAATATCTATTATCGCCGTGGCAAGGCGGGTGAACCCGGCGAACGGCGCTGGGTGATCTATAATGGCGGCACCCCCGAAGGCTCGCGGATCCCGCCCGAATGGCATGGCTGGATGCACAAGACCGTGACGCTGCCGCCGACGGAAGCGCCGGTGGTGCCGCGCGTCTGGGAAAAGCCGTGGACGCCGAACGCCACCGGCACCAGCGCTGCCTATCTGCCGTCGGGCAGCCTAGATGCCAGCGGCAAGCGGGCGCCGGCGCGCGGGGATTATCGGGCCTGGAGCCCGGAAGACTGATGCGCACGCTGTTCAAGGACAATATCATCGAAGCGCTGGTCGGGCTCGTTGTCGTGCTCGTCGCCATCGGGTTCGTCAGCTTTGCCTATGGCCGCACCCAGGCGGGCAGCGGCGATACCGGCTATGCGCTGGTGGCACGGTTCCCCAGTGTGGCGGGGGTGACGCCGGGTACCGATGTCAAGGTTGCCGGCATCAAGATCGGCCGGGTGACGAAGCAGAGCCTCGACCCCGGCAGCTATGAAGCGATCCTTGAACTCGGCATCGACAAGGCATTGAAGCTGCCGATCGATTCGAGCGCGGCGATCACCAGCGAAGGCCTGCTCGGCGGCAATTACATCTCGCTGACGCCGGGCGGGGATTCGGTGATGCTGAAACCCGGCGAGGAAATCACCGAAACCTCTGGCGCCACCGATTTGATGGGGCTGATCGGCTCGGTGGTGAACCGCTCGGGTGAAACGCCCGCGCCTGCCGCCGCCCCGCCTGCCGCCACCCCGCCGGCGCCCTGATCGCCATGACCGGGCCAGCGCGCCTGATGCTGGCCCTTCTGCCGGGCCTGCTGCTTGCCACCCCGGCGCTGGCGCAGGATCGCGCCACTGTTGCGCCGGCTGCCGCCGTACCGCCTGCTGCCGCACCGCTCACCGTTCTTGTGCCGAAAGCCGCTCCCAAGGCCGCACCCAAGCCCCATCCGGCGCGCGGCATCACGCCCAATGCCCAGCGGCTGGTCAGCATCGGCGCGATCAACAAGCGCACCGGGCAAAGCCGCACCTTCAGCTTGCACCCCGGCGAAATGTTCGATTTTGCCGGCTTGCGGGTCACGGTGCGCACCTGCGAGACGACTCCGCCCTGGGAACAGCGGCTGACCGGCGCCTTCCTGCTGATCGACGAACGCATGGTGAATGCGCCGCTGAAGCGGGTGTTTTCAGGCTGGATGTTCGCCGAAAGCCCGTCGCTCCACCCGATGGAGCACCCGCGCTACGATGTCTGGGTCAAAAGCTGCACGATGCGCTTTCCCGATACCGGGCCGGCGACGGTGGTGGCGGGTCGTTCCGCCCCATCGAGCGCCAAGAAATCCCCTGCCACGCCGAGCGCCGCGCCCAATTGAAGCCGATAGGCGCGCGCCGAAAGCTCGATGGCGCCGAAGGATTCGAGATGGCTGGTCAGGAACTGCGTATCGAGCAGGGTGAAACCGCCAACGCGCAGCCGCGCCACCAGCGCCGCCAGCGCCACCTTCGAGCCATCACGCACCCGGGTGAACATCGATTCGCCGAAAAACGCCCCGCCGAGCCGGACACCGTACAACCCGCCGGCCAGCGATCCGTCCTCGGCCCAGGCCTCGACCGAATGCGCCTCGCCGCGGCGGTGCAATTCGCCATAGGCGCGCGCGATCACCGGGTTGATCCAGGTGTCGGTGCGCCCGGGCACCGGCTCGGCACAGGCCGCCAGCACCGCATCGAAGGCGCGATCGGCGGTCAGGACGAAGCGCTCGGATTTCAGCGTCTTGGCGAGGCTTTTCGAAAGGTGGAAGCCGTCAAGTGGCAGCACGCCGCGCTTCTTGGGCTCGACCCAGAAGATATCGGGGCTGGTCGCGCTGTCGGCCATCGGGAAGACACCGCTGGCATAGGCGCGCAGCAGGATATCGGGATCGAGCACGGTCGGCAGCGGCGGGCTCATCTCAACTGCCCAGCAGGGCGAGGACGACCCCGCCGGCGACGCAGAACAGCCCCATCGCTTCGCTGCGGCCAAAGGGTTCGCGCAAATAGAAACGCCCGAACAACAAGGTGAAGATCACCTCGACCTGCCCGACGATGCGGACGAGCGCGACCGGCGCTGTCGCAAAGCCGGTGAACCACCCCGCCGACCCCAGCGCCGCCAGCCCGCCGACCTGTGCCGAGGTGCGCCAGGTGGCGGCGACCTTGCGGAGTTGTTCGGGTTCGCGCAGCGTCACATAGGCGCCCTGCATCAAGGCCTGCGCCACCATCGTCACCGCCAGCGTGGTGAGCGCGCGCAACAGCAGGTCGGGCGTCGCCAGTTGCAGGGTCGCATTGCGCACCAGCACCGAGGTGAGCGCAAAGCCAAAGCCGGCGCCGAGCCCGCACAGCGCCGCCGGCTGCACCATTTCGCGGCCAAGTTCGCGCAGCGACAGCTTGCGGCCGCCCGTCGACAGGATGATCACCCCGGCGACGCCCAGGCCGATGCCGGCCCAGATCAGCGGAGTGAGCGCTTCGTTGAGCAACCACGCCGACAGCAGCGCGCCCTGCACCGCCTCGGTCTTGGAATAGGCGGTGCCGACGACGAAATTGCGATAGCCGAACGCCATGATCAGCAGGTTCGTGCCGAAAATCTGGGCGATGCCGGCCGCCACGGCAAAGCCGAAGAACGCAGCGGGCAGGGCGGGCAGCACGGCCCCGCGCGCCGCCAGATAGCCGCCGAGCAGCAACAGCGCGACCGGAAAGCCGTAAAGATAGCGCACCAGCCCGGCAGCATTGACCGACAGCGTACCGCGCAACCGCTGCTGCACCGCCGTCCGCCACGCCTGCAACGCGCCGGCCATCAGCGTCGCGGGCAGCCAGATCGGCGACAGGATCATGAAGCGTCGGGGTCGACGGCTTCGAACTTCCACGTCTTGGGGTTGCGCGCAAAGGCCGATCCGGGCGGCGAGGCGATGAGATGCGCCCATGTGTCATCGACGGCGAGCACGGCGCTCAGCGGCACCCAGGCGACATCGCGCGCGTCGATTTCCGCTTCGCTCGCATCGCCTGCCTCGCCGCGCAGCGCCCAGCCGCTGTCGCTGTGCGGCTCCCCCGGCTCGGTATCTTCGCGATACAGAAAACCGACCTTGATCCCGCCGGTGAGCACGCATTCGTCGACGAGGCAGAAATCCGAAAGCGCCGGCCCCGTTTCGTTCATCGTCACGAGTTCGCGCGCGACGCCAGCCAGCGTTCCAGCCATTTGATGGTGTAATTGCCGTCGATGAAATCGGGGTCCTCGATGATCGCCTGTTGCAGCGGGATCGTCGTCTTCGGCCCGTGGATGACGAATTCCTCGAGCGCGCGGCGCAGGCGCATCAGCGCATCGTTGCGGTTGGCGCCATAGACGATCAATTTGGCAATCAGCGAGTCATAGTAAGGCGGGATGCGATAGCCGTCATACAGCGCGCTATCGACCCGCACATGCAGGCCGCCCGGCGCGTGGAAATCGGTGACCCGGCCCGGCGAAGGCGCAAAGGTCACCGGGTCTTCGGCGTTGATGCGGCATTCGATGGCATGGCCTTCGAAGCGGATCTGGTCCTGTGTCACCGACAACGGCAGCCCGGCCGCAACACGGATCTGTTCGCGCACCAGATCAAGCCCGGTGACGGCTTCGGTGACCGGGTGTTCGACCTGCAAACGCGTGTTCATCTCGATGAAGTAGAATTTCCCGTCTTCGAACAGGAACTCCATCGTGCCGGCGCCGCGATATTTGAGCTTGGCGACGGCTTGCCGGACGATCTCGCCCATTTCGGCGCGCTGATCGGCGTTGAGCGCCGGGGAGGGGGCTTCTTCCAGCACCTTCTGGTGGCGGCGTTGCAGCGAGCAATCGCGCTCGCCCATATGGACGGCGCCGCCCTTGCCATCGCCGAACACCTGGAATTCGATGTGGCGCGGTTCGGACAGGTACTTCTCGATGTAGACGGTGTCGTCACCGAACGCCGCCTTGGCCTCGTTCTGCGCCTGGCGCATCAGGCCGGGCAGCGACGCCGCATCGGGGATGACCTTCATGCCACGCCCGCCGCCGCCCGATGCCGCCTTGATCAGCACCGGATAGCCGATGTCGTTGGCAACGGCGATCGCTTCTTCGGGCGTATTCACCGGGCCGTCGGAGCCCGGCACCAGCGGCAGGCCGAGCGCGGCGGCGGTGCGCTTGGCCTCCACCTTGTCGCCCATCTTGCGGATATGTTCGGGGTCGGGGCCGATCCAGACGATCTTGTGCTGTTCGACGATCTCGGCAAAGCGCGCGTTTTCCGACAGGAAGCCATAGCCCGGGTGGATGGCATCGGCCTGGGCGATCTCCGCCGCCGAAATGATGGCGGGGATGTTGAGATAGCTGTCGGTCGCGCTGGGCGGCCCGATGCAGATCGCTTCATCGGCCAGCCGCACATGCATCGCATCGGCATCGGCGGTGGAATGCACCGCCACCGTGCGAATGCCCATTTCGCGACAGGCCCGATGGACACGCAGGGCGATTTCGCCGCGATTGGCGATGAGGACCTTCCCGAACATTGCCATGCGCCTATTCGATCACGACGAGCGGTTCGTCATATTCGACGGGCTGTTCGCTGCGGATGAGGATTTTCACGACCTTGCCGGCCTTGGGGGCGGTGATCGGGTTCATCACCTTCATCGCTTCGATGATCAGCAGCGTGTCGCCAACCGCAACCATCTGGCCTTCGCTGACATAGGGCGCGGCGCCGGGTTCGGGGGTGAGATAGGCGGTGCCGACGATCGGCGACTTGACGAGGCCGGCATGCGACTTCCAGTCGTCAGCGGCGGGAGCGGCCGGCGCAGCAGCGGCAGCGGGCGCAGCGGCGGCCGCCGGGGCATAGGAGGCCGGCGCATAGGCGGTCACCGCGGCGGCGGTCCGCACGACGCGGATGACGCGATCGCCATCCTTGACCTCGATTTCGGTGAGATGGTTCGAATCGAGCAGTTCGGCAAGCTCCCGCACCAGCGCGGTATCGACTGCAATTCCAATGCCTTCAGGCATATGCGTCCCTTATCTGTTGCCCCCGGAAGGGGTGGTTATTGCCGCAAGCGTGCCGCCGCGTCCAGCGCCAGCGCATAGGATTGGGCGCCAAAGCCGCAGATGGTGCCGCGCGCGACCGCGCTGATGAAACTATGGTGCCGAAATGCCTCGCGCGCGTGCGGGTTCGACAGATGCACTTCGATCACCGGCACGGAAATCGCCTTGATCGCATCGTGCAGCGCGACCGAGGTGTGGGTGTAGGCGCCGGCGTTCAGGATGACCGCCCGGCAATGCCGTGCCCCGGCCTCGTGCAGCCAGTCGACGAGATGGCCTTCATGGTTGGATTGCCGCAGGTCGATCTCCAGCCCCAGCCCGAGCGCCTGGTCCTCGAGCGCCGCCGCGATGCTGTCGAGCGTGTCATGGCCATAGATTTCAGGCTCGCGTGATCCGAGCAGGTTGAGATTGGGGCCGTTGAGGACGAGGACGAGATTGGACGACATGGGAGGGAGTATAGGGGGGCGCACGGCAAAGGCTACTCCCCTCGCTACTTCCTTCTCCCCTCCCGCTTCGGGAGGGGAGAAGAAAGTGACGGAGGGCGAGACAATCCCGCCCCTTCCAACCCGCCGCCCCACGCGCCATAGAAGGCCCATGATAAACCTCATCCTCAACGGCGATCCGCGCCGCGTCGCACCCGGGTCCAGCCTCGCTGCTCTCCTCGCCGAACTCGATCTCGATGTTGCCAAGGTGGCGGTCGAGCGCAATCTCGAAATCGTGCCGCGCACGACCTTTGCCGCGGTCGAACTCGCCGAAGGCGACCAGTTGGAAATCGTGCATTTCGTCGGCGGTGGCCAGGACGACGCCCAGGATGATGGCTGGGAAGTCGCCGGGCGCAAATTCGCCTCGCGCCTCATCGTCGGCACCGGCAAGTACAAGGATTTTGCCCAGAATGCTGCCGCGCTCGAGGCTTCGGGCGCCGAAATCGTCACCGTCGCCGTCCGCCGGGTCAATGTCACCGACAAGGGCCAGCCGATGCTGACCGATCACATCGACCCGAAGAAATTCACCTATCTGCCCAACACCGCCGGTTGCTTCACCGGCAAGGATGCCGTGCGCACCCTGCGGCTGGCGCGCGAGGCGGGGGGGTGGAACCTGGTGAAACTCGAAGTGCTCGGTGAAGCGCGGACGCTGTATCCGGACATGGCCGAGACGCTCACCGCGACGGCCGAGCTCGTTCGTGATGGCTTCGATGTCATGGTCTATTGCGCCGATGATCCGATCGCAGCGAAGAAACTCGAAGATCTCGGCGCCTGCGCGATCATGCCGCTCGGATCACTGATCGGCTCGGGGCTTGGCATCCAGAACCCGGTGACGATCCGCATGATCATCGAGGGCGCGCATGTGCCGGTGCTGGTCGATGCCGGCGTCGGCACGGCGTCGGATGCGGCGGCGGCGATGGAACTCGGCTGCGCCGGCGTGCTGATGAACACCGCGATTGCCGAGGCCAAGGACCCGATCCTGATGGCCCGCGCGATGAAACTGGCGATTGAGAGCGGCCGGCTGGCGTATCGCGCCGGGCGGATGGCAAAGCGCCGCTATGCCGACCCGAGTTCACCGCTGGCGGGGCTGATCTGAGGCGCAGGAGGCAACCCCACGGGCCGCCTGCGGCGTCTCTCGCCCTCCCCAAAAGGGGGAGGGACGTTATCCCTCCCCCTTGCGGGGAGGGCGACTCGGCGCAGCCGAGCGGGGTGGGGGTTCGCCCTCTGGGACCAGCGCACACAATGTCCGCCAGACCGACTGCCGATCCGCGAGAACATCGGCATTGCGAAAGCGCACCACCCGATAACCGCGCGTAGCCAGCCATGCGGTGCGCGACGCATCGGCATCGGCGGTCAAGTCATGCGATGGGCCATCGGCTTCCACGACCAACCGGGCCGCATGCGAGGCGAAATCGGCAATATAGAGCGGCTCGAACGCCACTTGCCGCCGAAAGTGCCGGTGATCCAGCG
Source organism: Sphingomonadales bacterium (assembly GCA_038246995.1). Classification (GTDB taxonomy): domain Bacteria; phylum Pseudomonadota; class Alphaproteobacteria; order Sphingomonadales; family Sphingomonadaceae; genus Sandarakinorhabdus. Next base: position 10,114 of record JBBRVH010000072.1, on the reverse strand, counting down.
GTGGGGAGCGCAGGATCGTCCAGAGCAGCGCTTCGGCTTGTGTCAGTGACCGGCGCATGGTGCGGGCGTTGCTCTTCAGCCGCGAGAGTTGTTCCGTTGTTGGCACGTTTGTTACCGCCACCCCGGGCCGGCTTCGCCGTCTCTCGCCCTCCCCGCAGGGGGGAGGGAGTTTCAGATGTTCAGGCTGGCGATGATATCGCGATACAAATCCCGCTTGAACGGCACCGCCAGATCCACCAGCGTGTGCACTTCCGCCCAGCGCCACGCCTTGAATTCGGGGTGGGGCTGGTCGATCGCCACGTCGGCGTCTGTCCCCAGGAACCGCATCGCGAACCATTTCTGGCGCTGGCCGCAATAGCGGCCCTTCCAGATCGTGCCGATCATGTCCTCGGGCAGGTCGTAGTAATGCCAATCGGGGGTTTCGGCGATGATTTCGGCGAGGTGCGCCGGTACGCCGGTTTCCTCCTCCAGTTCGCGCAAGGCGGCCACCAGCGCGTCCTCGCCCGCGTCGATCCCGCCTTGCGGCATCTGCCAGGCCTCCAGCGTGGAATCGAGCCGCTGGCCGACAAAGACATGGCCATCGGCGTTGATCAGCAGCACCCCGACGCCGGGGCGATAGGGCAGGCCCGAAGGGTGGTCACGCGGGGTGGCGGTGTTCATGCCTCGTCCACCAGCGCCTTCAGATCCTTCAGGCATTTGTGGAGATCATCCTGCGCCGACGGGATCGCGCCGCGCAGTGTGATGCTGCCATGGATCTGCCCGGCGGCTTCGCGAAAGATCGTGCGCACCCCGGCGGCGATCAGGCGGCCGGCATAGGCGCGGCCCTGGTCGCGCAGCGGGTCGAGCCCGCAGGTGAACACCAAAGTCGGCGGCTGGCCGGCCAGGCTGGCGGTGAACAGCGGCGAGGCGCGCGGGTGCGTGAGATCGGCGTCGGCGGGCATGTAATGGCCGTTGAACCAGGCCATGCTGTCGGCGGTGAGCAGATAGCCGCTGGCGAATTCGGCCATCGAACCCTCGGTCGCGGTCATGTCGGTGGCGGGGTAGATCAGCCATTGCGCGATGATCGGCACCGGCAACTGCCCCTGGAGTTCAAGGCTGATCACCGCCGCCAGATTGCCGCCGGCGCTGTCTCCGGCCGGAATGACGCCGGTGACGGGGTGGCCGATCACATCGGGTGAGCCGGCGACCCAGCGCGTCGCCGCCAGGCAATCTTCGGTTGCAGCGGGAAAGCGATGTTCGGGCGCGAGCCGATAATCCACCGACACCACCGTCATGTTGAGCACGCTGCAGATTTCGGCACAGACCGAATCATAAATCTCCAGATCGCCGATCACCCAGCCGCCGCCGTGGTAGAACACCAGCACCGGGGCGGCATCGGCGGCCAGCGTGTTGCGATACAGCCGCACCGGAATGCTGTGGTCGTGCGGGCCGGGAATGGCGATATCGCGGCGTTCGGCAACATCGGGGCGCGGGCGTTCGGCCATGCTCCCCATCATCGTCATCATCTGGCGGGCGCTGGTCGGGTCCATCTCGTGCATCGCCGGCCCGGGCTGGGCGGCGAGCATTCCCAAAATCATCTGCACATCATCACGAACGAACGGCATTGCGATATTCCCCAATCATTTGCGCGGCACCATAGCGCTCCCGGCGAAGCGCCTGCAACCTGCGCCGATCCGCGCCATCGACAGGCAGGGCAGGGTGCGACAAACAGACGATATGACCCGCCCTCCCATTCCCCGCAGCGTTCTCGTTTATGGCCTGCTCGGCCTCATTCCCTTCCTCGCGCCGCCGCTGCTCACCGCGGCGGTGCCGGCGCACGGCGGTTTTCTCGCGCTCATCGCGCTGGCCTATGGCGCGCTCATCCTGTCCTTTCTTGGCGGCGCGCGCTGGGGGCTGGCGGTGGCAACGCCTTCGCCGGGGTTCTGGACCATCACGGCATCGATGCTGCCCACCATCGCCGCGCTGGCGCTGCTGTTGTCACCCACGCTGCCGCGGCCGCTGCAATTGCTGGTCATGGCCGGGCTGTTGACGCTGCAATTCGTCTGGGACGCGCTGTCGAAGGGGGTGCCGCCCTGGTATCCGCGGTTGCGCGCCATCCTGACGCTCGGCGCCGCCACCGGCCTCGTTGCCATGGCCTGGCTGGTGCTGCACGTGCAGGATCCGCACGCCGCCACGATGGTCTAAACCTCGACAGCGCGGCATTTTGCTGGCATTATGACAGCACAAGCAAGGAGGCTGTGCGATGGCAACCCTGACAATCCGACGGCTCGACGACGAAGTTCATGCCCGGCTGCGCGAACGGGCGCGCGCCAACAAGCGCTCGCTGGAAGCCGAGGTGCGCACCATCCTCGAAAATCAGGCGGGTCAGGTCGTCGATATTGTGGATGACCTTCTCGAATTTCATTCCGAAATGATCAGGAAGCATGGCGTTTTGCCCGACAGCCTGCCGTTGATCCGAGCGCAGCGCGATGCAGAATGATTGTCGTCGACGCAAGTCTGGCAGCAAAATGGATGCTATGGGAAGAAGATAGCCCCTCGGCATTGGCTTTTATTCGTAACCGAATTGGCCAATTATGCGGCCCGGATCTCTTGTTTGCCGAGGTGGCCTCGGCAATCGTGCGCAGGGGAAACATAGATAAAACACTGCTCGATGATGCCATCAAAGCGTTGGATAAATGGACAATTTCGTGGGAAAACCACATCGTCAAGCCGCATCGACTTACGCAAGCGCGTGTCTTCAAGGCCGGCCGGCTGGCACTTGATATGGGCCATCAGATTTATGATTGTTTTTATCTTGCTCTGGCTATCGAACTGAGATGCGATCTGGCCACATGCGATGTAGAATTTGCCGATAAGGCACGTCAAATATGGCCAGGGGTCAAGTTGCTGACAGATTATGCGGCCTGATCCCGGTTCGGGTGCCGCGATGACCGCCCCCCTTCTCGTCTTCGATTCCGGTGTCGGCGGCCTGTCGGTGCTCGCTGCGATCCGCGCGGCGCTGCCCGGGCTCCCGATTGTCTATGCTGCGGACAATGCCGGCTTTCCCTATGGCACCAAGACCGAGCTTGAGGTTGCCACCCGCACCTGCGCGCTGCTCGGCCGGCTGTCGGAACGCTTGCGGCCGCGGCTGATCGTCATTGCCTGCAACACCGCCTCCACCATCGCGCTCGGCCATGCCCGCGCCGTCCTCGATGTGCCGATCGTCGGCACCGTGCCCGCCATCAAGCCTGCCGCCGAACGGTCGCGCACCCGCGTCATCGGCGTGCTAGGCACGCAGGCGACGGTGCGGCAACCCTATGTCGACCGCTTGTCGGCCGAATTCGCTGCTGATTGCCTGGTGCTGCGCCACGGTTCGGCCCGGCTGGTCGAACTCGCCGAAGCGATGCTCGCGGGCGAAACCGTCACCGCTGCCGATGTCGCCCCCGAACTCGCCGGGCTGACCGGCCAGCCGGGGGGTGATCGCATGGATACGGTGGTGCTCGCCTGCACGCATTTCCCGCTGTTGTTGCCGCAACTTTCTGCCGCTGCTGCCCAGCCCATCGCCTTTGTCGATGGCGTTGCGCCTACACTGCGCTTCGTGGATGGCGTTGCGCCTACACTGCGCTTCGTCGATGGCGTTGCCGGCATCGCCCGCCGCGTGGCATATTTGCTCGGCCCGGCCGAGGTTGCCGCGGCGCAAGGCTCCTCGCCGCCCGGGCGTGCCATCTTCACCCGCGCCGACGCCCATGTTGACGCGCTCGCGACCGCGCTTAAAGGCTATGGGCTCGATAGCACCGAAATCCTGTAGGGGGCCGCGCCGTGGCGATGACCGATGCCGAACTGATGGCCCGCATGAACCGTTTCGTGCCGCCCACCGGCGTGTTGCTCAACATGGAAATCCTGGCGCTCGACAGCGCCGCCGGCACGGTGCGCGTTCGTTATCTGCCGGGGCCGGAATTCACCAACCCGATGGGCAGCGTGCAGGGCGGCATCGTCGTCGCCATGCTCGATGATGCCGCCGCCTTTGCCGCCATTGCCAAGGCCGGCGAACGCATCGGCATCCCGACGATCGAATTGAAAACCAGCTTCTTTGCCCCGGCAAAGGCCGGCGTGCCCTTGTTCGTCGATGCCAGATGCCTCAAGCTCGGCAAGCGCGTCGCCTTCATGGAGGCCGATCTTACGGATGAGTCCGGCACGCTGCTGGCGCGTTTGACAACCAGCGCCGTCCCCGTCGCAATCCCCCAGGGCGGCGGCAACATGGTGGAGCGGAAATGACCGAAATGCTGAATCAGGACGTGCTCGTCGAACACCGCGGCCGGGCGCTGTGGCTGGTGCTCAACCGCCCGGCGGCCTTGAACGCGCTCAACCTGCCGATGGCGCAGGCGATCCACCGCGCGCTGTTCGACGCCGCCGCCGACCCCGAAATCGAACGCGTCATCATCGAAGGCGCCGGTGAAAAGGCCTTTTGCGCCGGCGGCGACATCGCCATCCTCGGCCGCGAAGGCCGCCAGGACCGCGCGTTGTTCGAAAATTTCTTTCACGACGAATATCGCATGAACCAGGCCATTGCCCGGTTGGCGACGCCCTATGTCGCGATTCTGGACGGCATCACCATGGGCGGCGGCGTCGGCCTGTCGATCCACGGGCCATACCGCATCGTCACCGAACGCACGCTGTTCGCCATGCCCGAAACCGGCATCGGCCTCATCCCCGATGTCGGCGGCACCCATGCGCTGGCGCGGCTGCCCGGCGAACTGGGCACCTGGTTGGCGCTGACCGGGGCGCGGCTGAAGGCGGCCGATTGCCTTTATGCCGGCATCGCGACGCATTTCGTGCCGGTGGACCGCATGCCGGTGCTGCGTGATCTGCTCGCCGACAGCGATGAAGATATCGCCGCCATCCTCGCCACCCTGCACGGCGACCCCGGCCCGAGCGCACTCGAAGCGCTGCGCGACGGCATCGATTTCCATTTCGCGCACGATCGGGTGGAAGACATTCTCGCCAGCCTTGATGACGGCGATGACTGGGCGCAGGCGCAGGCGGCGATCATCCGCAAGATGTCCCCCACCTCGTGCAAACTCAGCCTGCTCGGCCTGCGCATGGCGGAGGATGCCGAAATCGAGGACGCGCTGATCACCGAATATCGCATGGTCTGCCAGATCCGCCACGGCCATGATTTCTTCGAAGGCGTCCGCGCCGTCCTCCTCGACAAGGACAGGAACCCGCTGTGGTCCCCGGCACGCTTCGAGGATGTGAGCGAGGATGATATCGCGCTGTATCTGCGTGAACCGGATAGCGGGGATTTGACCTTCGAATAGGCAGGCGGGCGCCGGCCCTTGCATCAACCATAGCGCGCGGCACGGTTCCGCAAGGCGGCTTTCATGCCCTGTTCCTGCACCAGCCGGAAGAAGGTCTTGAACGATTCGCTCTGATGGAAGATTGCGTCGAGATCCTCGGGCGCCGTCACCCGGTTGATCAGGCCATGGGCAAGCGCTGTTTTGGCATCGATTATTTTTTCGATCGCCGTCAACCGCAATCCCGCCGCGCGCGAATGCCCGCCGGTGCAGCAGTCAGGATTCCCGCTACCCGCGATCGATGGCAAGCAGCGTTGCCAGCAGCACATTGGCGCCGTTGGCGCAGTCGCTCCAGGTCGAAAGCTCCTTGGGTGAATGGCTGATCCCGGCGATGCTCGGCACGAAGATCATGCCCATCGGTCCCAGCTTCGCCAGCAATTGCGCATCATGGCCGGCGCCGCTGGGCAGGTGCATGAAGGCGAGACCCAGCGATTTCGCAGCACCCTCGATATGCGCCTGGATGGCGGCGTCGGCGAGTGCCGGCAGGATGTGTTCGGCGCGGCGGAAGCCGATCTTCGTATCGGTTTTGGCGGCGATCTCGCGGGCGCGCGCCTGTACGGCTTCGCCCAGCGCGGCGACCTTGGCTTCGGACAGGTCGCGCAATTCAACCGTCATCTCGACCCGGCCGGGAATGACATTGGGGGCATTGGGATATACCGCCAACTGGCCGACCGTGCCGACCTGGCGGCCCGGCTCGCGAGTCACCACGTCGTTTACCACCTCCACCAATCTGGCAGCGGCAATCAACGCATCCCGGCGCCCGGGCATCGGCGTGGTGCCGGCATGGTTGGCGAAACCTTCTATGACGACATTATAGCGATCGATGCAGACGATGCCGTCGACGACACCGACCGGAATGCCGGCCTTGTCGAGAATGCCACCCTGTTCGATGTGCAGTTCGAGGTAGGCGCGGATCGAACCGGGCTTGCGCGCTGCTTCGCCCAGACGTTCAGCGTCGCCGCCGATTTTCTTCAGGCCATCGCGAAGGCTGAGCCCGTAATAGACTTCTTCCAGCGCATCGGGCGCCAGCAGTCCGGCAAAGGCCGTGCTGCCGACGGTGCCGCCTTCCTCGTTCGACCAGATCGCCAGCTCGATCGGGTGACGCGTCCTGATCCGGTTGTCAGCCAGCGTGCGCAGCACTTCAAGCGCCCCCATCGACCCGACATCGCCGTCGAAGTTGCCGCCGGCACGAACCGAATCGATATGCGAACCGATGATGATCGGCTTGAGACCCGCAACCGTTCCGGCGCGTAGCCCGATGATGTTGCCCGCCGTATCGATGCGCGGCGCCAGCCCCGCCGCGCGCATCTGCTCCATCGCATAGGCGCGCCCGGCGACATCGGCATCGGAATAGGCCGTGCGACTGACACCGTCCTGAAAGCTGCCGCCGGCCGGGCGACCGAAGGCGCTGAGACTTTCGAGCGTGCCGCGCAATCGGTCGACGTTGATGCGAACCGGCGCAGCGGCACCGGCCATGGCGGGAAAGGCGGTTGTCGCCACTGCCGTGAGCATCATCCGGCGGCGATCGAGATCGGTGTTCATTCTTCATCCTCGAAATTTGTCATGGTCCGGGTCAACTCATCCCGTGTTCAGGCGGAATTGCCGAGGCGGGGCCATCGGGGCGCTGTACCAGCAGACTGACGGGCTCGCCCTTCTGATACCGTTCGAGCAACTGCTCGGGATCGAAGCTGACTCCAACCGGATTAGCGGCGAATGCAGGGCTGGCCATGAAAGCATTGGCTTCGTCGACGGTGCCACAATCGACCTGGAATTCCATGCGATTGCCATCGGGGTCCCGATAGTAAAGCGATAGTGCGACCCCGTGGTGGACGGGCCAATACGGCAGGATGCCAAGACTTTTGAGCCGGGCATAGGTTTTGAGAAGGTCGCCGGCGTCGGCATAGGTATAGGCAACATGATTGACGCCGAAGTCGCCGCGTTGACCGCGATGATCCGCTTCGGGCTTCAAAACCGCAAGATTGGCAAAGGCGAAGCGGTGGTGCTCGTCATCATAGGTCAGGAATGCCAGCGCCGGGTCCTGATGGACAATTGTTGCTTCGAAAACCTTCTGATACCAGGCAATCATCTCATCGAAGCGACGGGTCTGGTAGACGACATGCGCGAACTTGACAGGTTTGGTCATGCTTTTGCCCCCGTAACAGAGCGACCATGGCGCATTACGCCAGGCAAGGCGAGCCAGCGTTGGCGTTGATGGGGAAAGGGGAGGGCGGAATATGGCCTTGCCGCACAAGACCGAAGACCCCGCAGCCAGGGCAGCGCTTCTCGCCGCGGCCCGAGCGGCCCTGGCGGGCGTCAAGGCCCGGCGCGGGACCAGAGCGCAACCCCGGCGCTGGCAAGACCCATCACCGCCAACCCGACGAGCATCGCCGGGATGCCGCCGAGCCGATCAAGTGCGCCAAGCGAAGCGGAGCCCGCCGAAATGCCAAGGTTGGCGGCCGCCATCATGAGCGAAAATTGCGTCGCCGCCACGGCCGGCACGCAAAGCCGCATCGCCATCGCCGATCCGGAAACGCTGCGTAGATTATCGATGGCGACAAAAGCGAAGATCGCAACGATAAACAGCGCCGGGCCTTGCCAATTGGGCAACAGCCACAGGAAAGCCAGCGCCGCGACGGCCATTCCCACCATTGCCACGACAAAGCTGCGCCGCATAAAACAACCCTACCGGCAATCCCTGAGCGACGTAGAGAGCGAATACGACCAGAAATCGCATGTTTCGGTGCTCAGTCAGCGCCAGATCAGACATTTATTGCAGTACCCCCACAGGACACATCGCAGCAGGTTAACGATAGCTTGTAAATGCAACCGCTTTCCCGTCCCCTTGCGGACAACTACCGGGTGCGATAATCGGCTACAAGGCAACGCGACCTGAAACTGTCGATTACATTGTGGGACAGGCTGCCGGAGCCTTGGTCGTCACGGCAAAAAAGCTGTTCGGCGAATATGGGCTCCATGCCGATGGCAAGCTCGTGGCGCTGATCTGCGACGATCAACTTTTCGTAAAGCCGACGCCGGCGGGACGACGCTTGATTGGCGCGGTTGACGAGGTGTCGCCTTGCCCGGGTGCCAAGCCGAGCTTCCTGATTTCGGGCGACAAGTTGCAGGACGCCGACTGGATTGCCGAGCTGGTCCGCCAGACGGCAGACGGTTTGCCGATCACGCCCGTCAAGAAACCGCGCGCAAAACCACAAGGACCGGTAGCTGGCGAATAGCGGTTCGCCGATACCGAATGTTCACCCACAGGCGTCCGCAAGCCGATCGGGTTACGGACAGCCCCGGGTCAATCCGCGCAGGGCCGGCTTTCCAGTTGCCCAACAGCGCATCTGCAGGTTGGAGATCAGGCGCAAAGCCGACGGGCGTCCCGAACTGGACGCGGCCGTCATCCTGCCCAATTCGATTGCTCCCGTGCGCCCTAGCCTCTAGATACAGCGCTAGATTCGCCTGTGAGGCCCCACCATCAGTATGTCCGCTGTTATCGCTCTTGCGTCCGACCATGCCGGCTTTGCGCTGAAGGCGCTGCTGGTCGCCGAACTGCGCGAACAGGGGCATGCGGTGCTCGATCTCGGGCCGTTCAATGAAGCGTCGGTGGATTACCCCGATTATGGCTTTGCGCTGGCCGCTGCCATTGCCGACGGCCGGGCAGCGCGCGGTATCGCTGTCTGCGGCTCGGGCATCGGCATTTCGATCGCGGTCAACCGTAACCCCGCCGCGCGCTGTGCGCTTGTGACAACGGGTCTGATGGCGCGGCTGGCGCGCTTGCATAATGATGCCAATTGTATTGCGCTCGGCAGCCGGATCATCGGTGTCGAGGCCGCGCGCGATTGTGTGACCGAATTTCTCGCCACCGATTTTGCCGGCGGGCGCCACGCGGGTCGTGTCGCCAAGCTGGGCCAGTGAAAGGACAAAGCATGAGCAGCAACCCCGTTTCGGTCACCGACACCCTGCCGACCGGCTTTTTCGAAACCTCGCTGGCCGCCGCCGATACTGCCGTTGCCGCCGCGGTTGCCGCCGAGCTTGACCGGCAGCAGCACCAGATCGAACTGATCGCATCCGAAAACATCGTCTCGCGCGCCGTGCTCGAAGCGCAAGGCTCGGTGTTCACCAACAAATATGCCGAAGGCTATCCGGGCAAGCGCTATTACCAGGGCTGCGCCCCGTCGGACGTAGTGGAAACGCTGGCGATCGAGCGCGCCAAGCAATTGTTCAACTGCAAATACGCCAATGTGCAGCCGCATTCGGGGGCGCAGGCCAATGGCGCCGTCATGCTGGCGCTGACGAAACCGGGCGATACGATCCTCGGCATGAGCCTTGATGCCGGTGGCCACCTCACCCACGGTGCCGCGCCTGCCATGTCGGGCAAATGGTTCAACGCCGTGCAATATGGCGTGCGCCGCGAAGATCATCTGATCGATTATGACGAAGTCGAGCGGCTGGCGATCGAGCACAAGCCGGTGCTGATCATCGCCGGCGGCTCGGCCTATCCGCGCATCATCGATTTCGCGCGCTTCCGCAGCATCGCCGACAAGGTGGGGGCGAAACTGCTCGTCGACATGGCGCACTTTGCCGGTCTGGTTGCGGCGGGCCTGCATCCCAATCCGCTGGACCACGCGCATGTCGCGACGACCACGACGCACAAGACGCTGCGCGGCCCGCGCGGCGGCCTGGTGTTTGCCCGAGCCGACCTGGGCAAGCAGGTCGACAAGACCGTCTTCCCGGGACTCCAGGGCGGACCGTTGATGCATGTCATCGCGGCCAAGGCT
>JBBRVH010000071.1:0-17867 GCA_038246995.1 Sphingomonadales bacterium | reverse complement strand
CGTGCATCAGCGCTTCATGGCCGACGTGCGTGCCGGCCTGGGCCTGCTGCGCGGCGATCGGCATGGTTGCCGCCAGGCTTGCGACGGCCGCGATTGCCGCATCGATGGCAGCTTCGGCGGAGGCGAGCTTGGTGGCGATTTCGTTGGCGGCGATGCGGGTCTGGGCCATCGGCGCGGTCATGGTTTGGACGGTCACAGGCAAAATCCTTCCGATCGCGCCGAAGCGTGATGATGGGCGTCCTTGCGGACGACCATCGTCCGAAAGGTTAGAGAAGTGTTTTAAGCGACGCGAGGGCGGCGAGAATGGCGCCGAATGCCAACGCAGAACCAATGGCAATGAAGAATATCCAGGCGAGGCGAGCCCCGATCGACAGTTCATTATTCTTGCCCCAGGGAAGCGAGCCATCCAGAGGACGAGTACCGACGCCAGGGTCTGTGGCGTAAGCACCCGTCCAACTGGTTGGATGCGCTGTGTCCGAGGCCACCGATGCAAATGACTGGCGGGGAGGGCCGCTGACGTTTGGATCGACATCCGGGCTGAAACCGAAGTGGAGATCGAGGAGGCCGTGATCACCGCTGCTGCTTGAGGCCGGTGAGCCAACAATCGGCGATTCCGCCCCGAAAACAACATCCGGTGTGTGATATATCAATGGTTGATAAGCATCGACACCGGCGCCACCGGCTTCTTCCTGAACCAGCAGGCGCGCCGCTTCGATGCGGCTGCCGACCGACAGCGTCTTCATCGCCGTGCGCAAACGCATGTCGACCGTGTGCGGCGAAACCCCGAGAACCCGCGCTATGTCCTTGGATTTCATGTGTTGATAGACCAGGCGCAGGCAATCGCGCTGACCATCGGTCAACTGCGCAAGCTCTGCCTGAATCGAGGTTTGCCGTGTTGTCACAACAATACAGCGCCCGGTTGGGCGCGGAATGTCAAGGCTGTCCGCCAAATTTTCATCGAACCCGATGCGCATCTGCTGACCCGACTTTCGCTGTGATCGTGCATGTATGAACCACTACGCATTTTCACCGATTTTGCGCTGCAATGCAAGTTTACTGCCCCTGGAACGATTCGCGCCGCTGATCATCTCCGCTGAGCAATCGGAAGTGGTGCGCAACAAACTGTTATATGGCTTGAATATATGGCAATTTTGCTATCGCAAGGCGCGCCTGAAAACGCGATCCCGTACTTTTGAGCGCGAATCAGCATCAATCCGGCCTCGAATCGTCGCGGCCAAAGCGGTGAAAAGACAGGCCAAGAGCTAATATTTTTGCCTTTGCTTAACGAATCGGTTCATTCGGCGGCTGCGCCGATGAACCGGGCGCGGTCAGCCCGGGGACGCGCATGGTCGGAAAGCTGCCTTGCACCGCGTGCGATGGCGCCGGCCACCACCCGAGGCCGGGTTCGATCATCGGGCGCCCGCACCCGGCAGCGGTCGAAGTTGCCGGCATCGCTGTGCGACGAACATATCCAACATATTGATTTTATTATCATAAACAGGCTGATATCAGCATATCAAGGGCTGGTATCAAGGCAACAGGGGTGCCGTGCCGCCCCCGCCGCCTTCCTTTTGCCGGGGAGCGGCCTAGAGTTGCGCGATGACCTGGTCACCCGAACTCGATGAATTGGCGCGGCGTCGCGCCGCAGCACTTTTGATGGGCGGCGAGGCCAAGCTGGCCAAGCAGCGCGCCATGGGCCGGCTGAATGCGCGCGAACGTATTGCCGCGGTCGCCGACGAAGGCAGTTTTCGCGAGATCGGCGCGCTGGCGGGTTTTGCCGCCTATGCCGATGACGGCGAGATGTTGAGCTTCCAGCCGGCAAACTTCCTGTTCGGGCGCGCGACGGTCGATGGTCGGCCGGTCGTGCTGACGGCCGATGATTTCACCGTGCGCGGCGGTGCCGCCGATGCCAGCCTGCACCGCAAGCTGACCGATGCCGAGCGCATGGCGAGCGAATATCGCATGCCGTTGATCCGGATGATCGAGGGCACCGGCGGTGGCGGCTCGGTGCGCACGCTGGAAACCATGGGCCATACCTATATTCCCGAAATCCCGGGCTGGGAGGTGATGGTCGAGAATATGGCCAATGTGCCGGTCGTCGCGCTCGGCCTGGGGCCAGTGGCGGGGCTTGGTGCCGGGCGCCAGGTCATGGCGCATTATTCGCTGCTGGTCGAAGGCATGTCGCAGATGTTCGTCGCCGGGCCGCCGGTGGTGGCGGCGGCGGGCGAGGTGCGCACCAAGGAGGAACTGGGCGGCGCGCATATCCATGCCGCCAATGGCGCCATCGACGATCGGGTCGAAAGCGAGGCCGAGGCCTTTGTGCGGCTGCGGCGTTTCCTGTCGTACCTGCCGTCGTCGGTCGATGAACTGCCGGCGCGCGGGCGGGTTTTGGACAAGCGCCGGAAGGGTGAGGACTGGCTGGTATCGGCGGTGCCGCGCGACGGCCGCAAACTGTATCCGATCCGCCCGATCATCGAAGCGGTCGTCGATCGCGACAGCTGGTTCGAGATCGGCCGCGAATGGGGGCTGGGGGTCGTTACCGGGCTGGCGCGGATCGATGGCTGGCCGGTGGCGGTGATCGCGTCAAACCCGCAGGCGTTCGGCGGTTTGTGGACCGCAGCGACGGCGCGCAAGGTCGAACGCCATGTCGATCTGGCCGATACCTTCCATCTGCCGGTGGTGCATCTGGTCGATAACCCCGGCTTCCTGATCGGGCGGCGGGCGGAGGATGAAGGCACAATTCGCTGGGGTTCCAGGGCGTTGGCGGCCATATATCAATCATCGGTACCCTGGTGTGCCGTGGTTTTGCGCAAGGCCTATGGCATGGCGGGCAGCGGCCATGCGCCGGCCGATCGCTTCCGCTGGCGACTGGCCTGGCCGTCGGGCGATTGGGGCAGCTTGCCGATTTCGGGCGGGCTTGAAGCCGCCTATCGCGCCGAGCTGGAAGCCAGCGACGACCCCAAGGCGCGGCTCGCCGAAATCAAGGCGCGGCTGGAGCGGGTGAAATCACCGTTCCGCACGGCGGAAAAATTCGGGGTGGAAGCGATCATCGATCCGCGCGAGACGCGGGCGGAATTGTGCGAGTTTGCCAATCTGGCGCAGCGGGCGTTGAAACCGGGGCGCAAGGGCCGGGGGTTGCGGCCTTAGAGTGACGGGGAGGTTCAGACCAGCAATCCGCGCAGGATCGTCCGCGTTTCGGCGTCGATCGCCCCGTTGATGTTCGCCGGGCGGAAGCGGCGCTGGAAGGCGATGACGGTCGCGCGCGGCTCGGTGATATCATAGCCATAGCGGTGGAGCGCCGCGAGGGTGCCGGCGTCGGTCCAGTTCGGATCGAAACCGCCCAACGGCACCGGCACCGCCAGCCCGGCGCGGGCGAGGCGTGGCCAATCGAACAGCTCGCCGGGATCGTCCTTTCGTGCCGGGGCGACATCGGAATGGCCGACGACGTTCGACGGGTGGATGCCGAAGCGCGCCACGGCGGCAGCGACGAGCGCTTCGACCGCCGCCATCTGTTCGGCGGGGAAGGGGCGATAGCCGAATTCATGCCCGGGGTTGACGATCTCGATGCCGATGCTGGCGCTGTTGACGTCGGTGATGCCGCGCCACCAGGCCTTGCCGGCGTGCCAGGCGCGGTTCGTTTCGTCGACCAACTGCACGACCTGGCCATCTTCGGCGACGACCCAGTGCGCCGAGACCCTGGCTTCCGGATCGGTCAGCCGGTCGAGCGCGGCGGCGGCGCTCTGCATGCCGGTATAGTGCAGCACCAGCATCGACACGGGGTGGCGACGGACATCGAAATTGGGGCTGGGGCGGGTGATCATGGCTCGATGATATCGCGCAATTGCGTGTCGTTGGTATCGCGTTTCTGCGCGGTTCGCAGCGTGATGATGCCGACCCCGATGATGGTCAGGATGCCGCCGACGATCATCTGCGGCGTGATCGGCGTGCCGAAGACCGCGATACCGACCATCACCGACAATAAAGGCGTCGGCAGCGTGAGCGGTGAAACGGTCGATACCGGGTAGCGCTGGAACAGCCAGCTCATGCCGCCATGGCCGAGCAGCGACGCGCCGAGCGCCGAATAGGCGAGCCAGCCCCAGGTCGACAGCTTCAGATCGGGCACATGCGCCAGCGCGCCGGGTTCAAAGACCAGGCTGGCGGCGACAAGCACCGGCACGCTGACCAGCGCCAGCCAGGCGTGGATGGTCAGCACCGAGATGCCGGCCAGCTTGCGGAACAGCAAATTTCCCGCCGCCCAGGCGAGCGAGGCGGCGACGGTCAGCCACAGGGCGACGCTTTCATGCGCGATGGCGGGATCGAACCCCATCACCGCCACCCCGGCAAAGCACAGCGTGACCGCGGTGATGCGCGGCCAGCGGATCTGTTCGCGATAGATGAGGACCGCGAGCAACAGGCTGAACGGCACCCCCAATTGCCCGGCGATGGCCAGCGCCGAAACATTGTCGGCGAGCGCAAACGAGAGCCCGCCGAGCCCCATGAACAGCGCGCCGGCGACCAGCCCGGTGACAAGGATGATGCCCATCCGCCCCGGTTGCCAGCGCAGCCACGGCAGGCAGGCGATGAGCACGATGGCATAGCGCAGCGCGACGGCCGTCAACGGCTGCGCATCCTCCACCGCCAGCTTCACCGCGACAAGGTTGAAGGCCCAGACCAGATCGATGAGCAGGATCAGCGCGAGGTGGCGGGGCTTCATGGCGTGCGGCCGGTCGCGCGGGCATAGGCGGTGTTGATCACCGCCATGCGCGCTTCGGTGACTCGGATGAATTCGGCCGGCACCCCTTCGGCGAGGTGGCGATCGGGGTGATATTCCTTGACCAGCGCGTGATAGGCGCGGCGCAGCGTGGCGGCATCGGCGCCGGGTTCGACCCCCAGGATCGCCCAGGGATCATCGTCGGCCGGGGCGGTGTGGCGGGTACGGACCCGGGCAGCGGCGGCGGCATCGAAGCCCAGCCGCGCCGCCACCTTGTCGAGATAGTCGAGTTCGCGCGGATCAAAGCCATCGACGGCGGCGATCAGCCACAGCGCATCGAGCAGATCCTCGAGCAGCGGCGACCCCGGGCCGATGAGGGTGGCCGCCTGTTCGGCATAGGCTTCGAAACCGGCGACGGATTGCTGGGCGAGTTCATAAAAGCGGCGGGCGTTTTCGGCTTCCCCGGCATCGACGACGAACAGCCGCTGGAAGGTGGCGAATTCGGCCGGCGAGGCATCGCCATCGGCGCGCGCCATCTTGGCCGCCAGCGCGATGGCCGCGATGGTGAAGGCGACGCGCCGGCGTGCCGGACTGGCGGCGCGGCGCACGCCGAGGTCGATGGCGCCGCCCGCTGCCGCACCGGCCAGCGCGCCAAGCGGCCCGCCGAGCAACAGCCCGGCGGCGGCGCCGGCAAGGGTCGCCCAGATGCTCATGAGGGGAAAAGCCGGGTCACCAGAGCGTCCTAGGCGAATGTTCGCCCGGGGTCACGTGAGTCTCGCTCAACCTTTGCAGATCGCCGGGCGTTTCCTGAACAAGCGCCAGTCGCCGTCCTGTTCGGCGAGCCAGACCGGCGTGGGCGCGCCGGCCTGTTGCCATGCCAGCATTTCGACACAGCTATTGCCGCGCCAGGCGACAGGGCCTTCGATGAGTTGCAGGTGATAATCGACGACCCGCAGCCGGACAGGGCCGTTGGCGCGCCATTCCCAGACCGCAGCGCCGTCGAGCGGCGTCCAATCCGCCATCTCGTTGAATGCGACCACAACGAAGCGCTTGCCGTTCGGTGATGCCATAGGGCGGTTGCCGATTTCGGTATTGTCACCGAGATCGGGGCCGACAAGCAGATAACTTCCGGCTTCGAAGGACTCGACCAGCACTCCGACATAACGCCCGAAGACCTGTTCGGCGCGATAGTTGACGCAAGGCGTGTCATCCTTTGCGCAGGCGATGACGTTGTCGGTCAATGTGTTGCCACCGATGCGTAGCGTCGTGCCGCTGCGCACGAACCTGCCCGGATGCCGGGCGGCCAGCCGGGCTTCGGTGACAAGCGTCGGGTCCGTTTCCGCGCCGATGGCGGCAGGTGCTGACATGATGGCCATAAGCGTGATGATCGCGGCACCGGCGGCGCGAACAGGCAAGGTGAGAACGCGTCTGATCACATGCTCGCTATATATACGGCATGGCTCCCGGTCGCCCGTTCGGCCGCGAAATTTCAGCCAATCCGGATGATCACCGCGCCAGTCACACTGTGGAGCGCCATATCACCCGCCTGTGCCACGCCCGGCACAAGTGACCCGGCGTCGCCGCTGACCAGCGTGACCATGCCGCCGGGAGCGGGCAATTTCGCGCCGGGGGTGATCGTCAGCCGGCAAACCCGCAGCCCGTCGCCGTCATGGACCAGCCGCGCCTCGCCCCAGTGATGCGCCTCGATGACCGGGCGTTCGAGCAACGGATCGCCCGCCAGTACCGCTGCGATCGTCCGCACGTCCTGGCTGCGGCCGCGCGCCGTTACCAGCACGGCATCGGGGGTGGCGATGATGTTGAGGTTGTTGACTCCGATGGTGGCGAGCAGCACGCCATCGGCACGCAACAGGCAACCGAAGCTGTCCACCGCCTCGACCCGGCCGTGGCTGACATTGCCATGCTCGTCGCCGGTGCCGAGACCGTGAAGTGCATCCCAGCTGCCGATATCCGACCAGCCGGGATCGACCGGGCAGATGGCGACATTATCGGCATGTTCGAACACGGCATGATCGATCGAGATCGACGGCACCGCGGCAAAGGCCGCTGCGTCGGGATCGATGCGCCGGGCGTCGCCGCGCTTGCCGGCAAGTGCCGCCTCTGCCCCTGCCAGCACGGCGGGGGCGTGCGCCGCCAGCGCATTGCGCATTGCGGCGGCTGAAAACAGGAAGATGCCGGCGTTCCAGGCAAAGCTGCCATCGGCGACGAGTGCCCGGGCGCGCGCCAGGTCGGGCTTTTCGATGAAGCGTTCGGCGCGTTGCACCCCGGGCATGATCGCCGGCCCGGCCTTTATATAGCCATAGCCGGTTTCGGGGGTGGCGGCGCGGATGCCGAAGGTGACCAGCCAGCCGGCGCGCGCCGCGGGCAAGGCGGTGGCAACCGCGGCCTGGAAGGCCGCCGGGATCGCGACCTGGTGATCCGATGGCATGACGAGCAGCACCGCGTCGGGATCGTCCGCCGCGATCGCCAGCACCGCGAGCGCGATGGCAGCGGCGGTGTTGCGCGCCGCCGGCTCGACGATCAACGTCACCGCATCGCCCAATTGTTCGTGGATCGCAGCCACATGCGCCGGCCCGGTGACGATGACGGGCGCATGAAAACCGGCGACGCCCGCCACCCGCGCGGCAGTCGCCTGCAGCATCGTCGCGCATTCGGTCAGCGCCAGCAATTGCTTGGGCAGCGCGGCGCGCGACAGCGGCCACAGCCGCGTGCCGGCCCCGCCCGACAGGATGACCGGCCAGATCGAGGGGGCAGCGGTGGGTGAAGTCATCGGCGCTTTCGATTGCAATCGGTACCTCCCCTAGCGTCACCGGGCGGCTGCGGCTAGGCTGTACGCCACGCCACGGGGACTGACATGGAACTGACCGACGTCGGCCTGTTCGGCCACCTTCTCGCCTTTCTGGGTTTTTCGATCCTGTCGGTGTCGGCCCTGTGGCGCCGCACAAACAGCCTGTCGGCGCGCTGGATGAGCTTCGCCTCGGCGATGACGGCGCTCTGGGCGCTGAACTTCGTGCTGGCGGTGATCGATCCGAGCCGGTTCGGCTATTGGCTGACCCCCACCGGCACCTTGAAGTCGGCGGCATGGATCGGCTTTCTGGTGGCGGTGCTGCGCCCGACATGGCGGCTCGATGATCGCTTGCGGTCTTCCTTTGTCATTGCCAGCGCTGTCGGTTTCATCGTCTCGCTGCAACTGGCGCTCGATCTTGTCGGTGAAACGTCGAATGTGCTTGCCGGCGAGCGCTCGGCGGTCGCAGCGCTGTTCCATATCCTGCGCATCACCGTGGCGGTTTCGGGGCTGGTGCTGATCCACAACCTGTACGTCAACACCGATGAAGGCGCTCGCGGCGGGGTTCGGCTGCTTGCCATCGGGCTGGCCGGCATGTTCATCTACGATCTCAATCTCCACACGCTGGCGTTCCTGCTGCCGCCGCCGTCCAGCGATCTCTACAATATTCGCGGCACGGTGTTCGCGCTGACGGTGCCGCTGCTGTTGATCGCGTCGCGCGAAGGCTGGGCGGCCCGCATGCAGGTGTCGCGCCAGGTCATCTTCCACACGCTCTCCTTCTCGATGATCGGCATCTATCTCATCGCGATGGCGCTGCTCGCCTATGGCCTGCGGCTGTTCGGCGGCGATTGGGGGCGCTTGTTCCAGGTCACCTTCTTGTTCGCCACGGTCATCCTGGGGGCGATCATCCTGTTCAGCCCGCGTTTTCGCGCGGCGCTGCGGTTGCAGATCGCCAAGAATTTTTTCGCCTACAAATATGATTATCGCGTCGAATGGCTGCGCTTCATCGCCACGGTATCGCGCACGCCGGCTGGATCGGGGGCGGGGTCCGGGCCGGGATCGGCGACGAGCGACAACGCCGCCGCGCTGAACACGCGTGTCATCCAGGCGGTGTGCGCGGTGCTCGATTCGCCCGCCGGCCTGCTGTTCGTCCCCGATGACGACACGCTGGTGCCGCTGGCGGAATGGCAGACGCGCAACCTGCACACCGAAGCACTGGCGATGACGTCGCCGCTGGTGCAGTTCCTCGTCCAGCGCCAGCGCATCATCAATTTCGACGAACTGCGTGCCGGGGCGGGCGATTATGGCACCATCTCGATGCCGGGCTGGATTGCCGTCAACCCGCGCATCTGGCTTGCGGTGCCGCTGATCCATCTCGATGCGATGGTCGGCGTGCTGGTCATCGAGCGCTCGCTGGCGCCGCGCGGGCTCAACTGGGAAGATTTCGACCTGTTGCGCACCCTGGGGCGACAGGCGGCAAGCTATATCGCCGAATCCTCCACCCAGATGGCGCTCGACGATGCCGCCAAGTTCGACGAATTCAACCGGCGCTTCGCCTTCATCATGCACGACATCAAGAACCTCGTCAGCCAATTGTCGCTGGTGGCGCGCAATGCCGAACGCCATGCCGAAAACCCGGAATTCCGGGCCGACATGGTCAAGACGCTGCAAAGCTCGGTTGGCAAGATGAACGACATGCTCGCTCGCCTGTCGCAGCGTCCGGGCAGCCGCGGCTGGCCCGACTGGAAGCCGGTGGCCGTGGCGGCGCTCGTCGAACAGGTTGTCGCAGTCAAGCGCCACGCGCATCCGCCGTTGACACTGGCGGTCGTCGCGGACGAAAGCATCTATGGCCAGCGTGTTGTGGGGGATCCGGTGCAGATCGAACAATTATTCCTGCATCTTGTCCAGAATGCCATCGACGCATCGGGCCCCGCAGCGCCGATCCGGGTGGAGATCGATCGCTACGCCGATGCCGACGGTGATCGGGCGGTTTTCCGTATCGAGGACCATGGTGTCGGCATGTCGCCACGCTTCATCCGCAACGAATTGTTCCAGCCGTTCCGATCGACCAAGCCCAATGGTTTCGGCATCGGTGCCTATGAAGCGCGCGAAATCGCGCGCAGCCATGGCGGCCGGCTCGAAGTCGCCAGCCGCGAAGGCGAAGGCACGGTCTTCACCATCACGCTGCCGCTTGCCGCCGCCAGCCAGTTGCCCGAAGCGGTATCGGCCCGATGAGCGGCACCCGCAAACTGCTGGTTGTCGAGGATGACGAGGGGCTGCAGCGCCAGTTGCGCTGGTCCTATGATGATTATGACGTCGTCATCGCCGGATCGCGCGACGCCGCCATCGAGGCGCTGCGGGCGCATGATCCCGATGTGGTGACGCTGGACCTGGGGTTGCCGCCCGATCCCGATGGCGTTTCGGAAGGCTTTGCCACGCTGGGCGAGATCTTGCGGCTGCGGCCGGCAACCAAGGTGATCGTCGCGTCGGGGCATGGCGCGCGCGAAAGCGCCCGGCGGGCGATCGCCGAAGGGGCGTTCGATTTCTACCAGAAACCGGTCGATATCGATGAACTCGGCATGATCGTGCGGCGTGCCTTTCATGTCGCCGATCTCGAGGCCGAAAATCGCCGCCTTGCCGATACGGTCACCGCCGGCGCCGGCGATGTCCTGGGCGGCATCATCACCGGTTCGCCCGAGATGATGAAAGTGGCGCGGATGATCGAGCGGGTGGCGACCGCGCAGGTCAGCGTCATGCTGCTCGGCGCCAGCGGCACCGGCAAGGAATTGCTGGCGCGCGGGTTGCACAATGCCTCGTTGCGCGCTGCCAAGCCGTTCGTGGCGATCAATTGCGCCGCCATTCCCGAGAATTTGCTCGAATCCGAACTGTTCGGTTACGAAAAAGGCGCCTTCACCGGCGCTGTAAAGTTGCAGGAAGGCAAAATCGAGCTTGCCGAGGGCGGCACGCTGTTTCTCGATGAAGTCGGGGACATCCCGCTGCCGTTGCAGGTGAAATTGCTGCGCTTCCTGCAGGAACGCGTCATCGAGCGCATCGGCGGGCGCAAGTCGATTGCCGTCGATGTCCGCATCGTCTGCGCCACCCACCAGAATCTCGACGCGATGATCGTGACGCAGAAATTCCGCGAGGATCTGTTCTACCGGCTCGCCGAAATCGTCGTGCGCATCCCGTCGCTCGCCGATCGCCATGGCGATGCGGTGCTGCTGGCGCATCATTTCCTCGGCAAATTCGCGCGCGACAACGGCCGCAGTTTCAAGGGCTTCACCCCCGATGCGATCGCGGCGATCAGCGATTGGGGCTGGCCGGGCAATGTCCGCGAACTCGAAAATCGTCTCAAGCGCGCTGTCATCATGGCTGATTCGACGAGGCTGTCGGCGGCCGATCTCGATCTTGGCACGGCGCAGAACGACCAGTTGATGTCGTTGAAAGCGGCGCGCGAGGCCGCCGACAAGGCGGCGATCCGCAAGGCGCTGGCGCGGTCCGAAAATAATGTCAGCAACGCCGCCAAGGTGCTGGGGGTCAGCCGGCCGACGCTGTACGATCTGATGAAGCAATACGGACTGGAAACGGTGTGATCTGCCTCCCTCCCTCCTGCGGGGAGGGAGGCGGTTCGGTCACCACCAGCGCTTGCATCCCGGCGCGGCATGGCCTAAGCGCGCCGCTCGGTCGGAGCGTGGCGCAGCCTGGTAGCGCACTTGACTGGGGGTCAAGGGGTCGCAGGTTCGAATCCTGTCGCTCCGACCAGCCTTCCCCCAGAGGCCTGAAACACCGGTTTCAGGATGGATTTTTTCAAATATCTATCCCGTCACGCCCGCGCAGGCGGAGGCCCCCGCCGGCGCGGGGGTGACGAGGTGCTTTGACAGAATTTGGCACATTTATCTTGACTTTTGTAACCATATTGGATAATAAGCCCGCCTGTTCCTGAACCAGGAGGCCGGCATGTCGGATGTGGAGGTCCTGCTCGCAGCGTTGCTGCGGCGGGAAGGCGGTTTTGTCGATCATCCCGATGATCGCGGTGGCCCGACGAATTTCGGCATCACCCGGAACGTCGCGCGCGCCGCTGGCTGGACCGGGCCGATGCGCGACCTGCCGCGCGCCGTGGCGATCGGGATTTATCGCGAGCGCTATTGGCAGGCACCGCGGCTCGATGCGCTGGCGGTGATCGCGCCCGGCGCGGCGGCGGAAGTGTTCGATACCGGCGTCAACATGGGGGTCGGCACCGCCATTGGCTTCCTGCAACGCAGCCTCAACGTTTTGCACCCTGCTGGCGCCGCGGTGCTGGTCGATGGCCGCATCGGGCCGGCAACGCTGGCAGCCGTCGGCGGGCTGATCACCCGGCGCGGCGCCCGCGGCGAGGCGGTGCTCGTGCGCGCGCTCAACGCCTTGCAGGGCGCGCGCTATATCGAGATCGCCGAAAACCGCCCGGCGCAACAGGTTTTCGTCTTCGGCTGGCTGGCGGAGCGCGTCGCATGATGCGCTGGTGGCGCGATCCGCAATGGCGGCGCACGATGCTGGCGCTGGTCTTTGCCGCTGCCAGTGGCGTGCTGACGGCGCAAAGCCTGTGGCTCATCCACGCCGTTCTCGAAAACCCCTGGCCGGCGGCACTGGCGGCGGCGCGGCTGCGCATCATCGGCGCCGCGCTTTATGCCACCCTGGCGCTGACCGGGCTGGTGCTGACCGGGCTGAGCATGACGGTGGCGCTGCGCCAGGTATCGGCACGCTTCATGGGTGCCGATTTCAGCGCGGCGGGCGGGGATGACACGCCATGATCGCCTGGCTCGCTGCGGTCCGGCGCCTGCCGCGCGCCGCCTGGGCCGCTGCGGCGCTGGCGCTGCTGCTCGCCGCGCTGGCGCTGTGGCATCGCGGCGAAGTGCGCGCGGCGCGGGTCGCCGGCGCCGCCGCACAGGCTGCCGCCGATACAGCGCAACTGCGCGCCGCCGCCGATCGCGCTACCGCCGATCAGCGCCGCATCATCGCTGCCACCGCCGCCCGCCAGACCCGCATATCCCAGGAGACAGACGATGCGCTTGCCCCCCGCCTGGCTGGCATTGGCCGCCGCCACGATGATCTCCGCCTGCGCTGGGCTGCGGCCCGTGCCGATCCCGATCGCCCCGGCGCGGGTGGAACAACTGCCGTTTCCCAAGCCGCCGCCGGCGCTGCTGATGCCGCTTGCACGGCCCGTGGGTGGGTATCTTTCGACACTGCCGCTGCCGCCGCCGCGGCCGCCGATGCCGCGATAGCGAAAGATGATGCGTGGCGGGAATGGGTGGTGGCGCAAGAGGCGGCCTGGCCGGAATAAGGATGCCTCCGGCGGGCAGGGCCTGAGGCCCTGCACCCACTTTCAGGAGTCCCGGTGTTTCCGGGCCAGTTCTACATAATGCGCGACGCCGGACCGGTTGCGGGCAAGCTCTTCGTCGCTCAGCATCCGCAGCAGCTTTGCCGGGCGGCCGGCCCATAGCTCGCGTGCGCCGATGCGCTTGCCGGGCGTCAGCATCGCCCCCGCCGCCAGCATGCCGTCGCTGGCGATGACGCAGCCATCCATGACGATCGCGCCAAGCCCGACAAAGCCGCGGTCGTCGATGATGCAGCCGTGCACCATGGCGAGATGGCCGATCAGCACATCATCGCCGATCACCGTCGGATGCCGCGCGCCCGCCGCACCGCCGCTGACATGCACGACACTGCCATCCTGGATATTGGTGCGCGCGCCGATGCGGATCGCCTCGACATCGCCGCGCAGCACGCAATTATACCAGATCGAACTGTCCGCCCCGATCGTCACATCGCCGATGATCCGCGCGCCCGGTGCGATGAAGGCGCTTGGCGACACGCTCGGGCTGGTGGCGCCGAAGCGATACAGGGTCATGGTCGCAGGATTTCATAGGTGACATGCGCGCTGAGCGGATCGTCCGCCGCCAGCGCCGGATGCGCGAAATCGAGATTGTGGCGGCGCGTCATGCCGAGCCGCAGCATCAGGCCCCAACTGCGCACATTGGCCGGCGTCGTGATGGCGGCAATGCGATCGGCCGGCAGATGGTCCCAGCCCCATTGCAGCGCCGCCGTCGCCGCTTCGCGGGCATAGCCCTTGCCCCAGGCGTCGCGCCGCAACCGCCAGCCGATCTCGATGACATCCTCCAGCCCCGGGATGCGTTCCGGCATGATCTTCAGCCCGCAAAAGCCCATGAAATCACCCGTCTCGCGGCTTTCGAGCGCCCAGAAGGTATGGCCGAGCCGCGCCTGGAGGGCACGTTGCCGGTTGACCAGCACATCGGCCTGGGCGCGATCGATCAGCGGCCCCAGATTGGCCATCACATCCGGGTCACGCCCCATCGCCGCCCAGGGCGCGCGGTCGCTGTCGCGCCAGTCACGGATGATCAGCCGCGGCGTTTCGAAAGCGAATTCGATCACGGGAACAGCGGTGCCTGTTCCAGCCCCATGGTTTCGGGCAGGCCGAACATCAGGTTGAAATTCTGGATGGCCTGGCCCGACGATCCCTTCACCAGATTGTCGATCGCAGCGATGACGATGGCGCGGCCGGGCACGCGATCGGCAAAGACGTTGATGACGGCATGGTTCGAGCCGCGCACCATGCGGGTCGCCGGCGCCACGCCTGCGGGCAGCAGGTGGACAAAGGCTTCGTCGGCATAGCGATCGCCGAGGATGGCGCGCAGATCGGCGACGCTGCGTTCGGTTTCGACGATGCAGGTGACAAGTTCCCCGCGGTTCATCGGCACGAGATGCGGCGTGAAGCTGATCGTCACTGGCCGGCCGGCGGCGCGCCCGAGTTCCTGTTCCATTTCGGGCATGTGGCGGTGGCGGCCGATGCCATAGGGATGGACGGCTTCGGCGACTTCGGGAAACAGGTTTGCTTCCTTCAGGCTGCGCCCGGCGCCGGAGACGCCCGACAGCGCGTTGACGGTGATCCGGTCGGGCGATACCGCGCCGGCGGCAACCAGCGGCAGCAACGCGAGCAGCACGGCGGTGGGGTAGCAGCCCGGGCAGGCGGCGAGCGTCGCGCCGGGCAGCGCCGCCCGGGCAAATTCGGTCAGGCCATAAACGGCGCTTGGCAGCAGCGCCGGGGCCGGGTGCGCACCGCCGTACCAATCGGCATAGATGGCCGCGTCCTTCAGCCGGAAATCCGCCGACAAGTCGATGATCTTCACCCCCGACAGCGTGCCGAGCAGGCTGGCGGAGGCGGCGTGCGGCAGGCAGCCGAACACCGCGTCGATGTTGGCATAATCGACGGCTTCGCTGGTGATGAGGCGCGGCAATCGCGGGTAGGGCGCGAAATGCGGCCAGATTTCCGCCATCGTCTGCCCGGCCTTGCTGTTCGCCGACAGCGCGGCAATCTCGATGCGCGGATGCGTCAACGCCAGGCGCACGAGATCGGCACCGGTATAGCCGGAGGCGCCAAGGACAGCGATGCGGATGGGGCTGGTCATGCCGGCGAGGTATCGAAATTGCCTGACGGGGGCAAGGCAGACCGGATTGCCCAATCGCTGCCAAACCCACCCCATTGCGGCGGGATTTGCCGGGACGGTGTTCATTTTACACTTACGGGAAACACAATAAAAATTGTTGCTTGCGCTTTTCGGGAGAAAAATCGTGTTCTTGGCGTTCGCGCTGCTCATGTCCGCAGAGCCGGTCATTGTCGTTACGGCGCGGCGCGAAACGAAAGCGGCGCTGGAAGCCTGCCTCTTGCGTCACTGCCCGGTTCGTGAAGACGCGATGGCATCGATCGGGCACGCCCAGGCAGAATTCGCCGCGGGTCGCTATGGCGAAGCCCGCAAGACGCTGTTGTCAGCGCTGGGCCGTAACCGGAATGCCACCGCGCAGGACCCTCGAGCCTTGTCGGCGCTTTGGTATGCGCTGGCCCGCGTGACCCTGCATAACGGCGACATGCAGGAATATCGCAAAGCGGCGCTGCGTTCGGGCACGATTTTGGCCAAGGCAACATCGGTAACCCCGGCTGAACGCCAGATGGGCGAATTGCAGATCGGCGATGCGCTGGCCGCCAGTGGCGATCCCGAAGGCGGTGTGCGCCATTATCGCCGGATCGCGGCAACGGCGCGCGCCAACGGCGATACCGAACTGGCCGAACTGATGGATCTGCGTGTCATCCATGTGCGCACCGGCCTGTCCAGCCGGCCCGAGGCCCGCGACGAATTCGAACGCCGTTCGGCTGATGCGACGCTTACGCCAAGGGCGCGCATGGTCGCGAGCGCACTGGCAGCGCAGCTTGGCGGGAAGCGGGATGGCGCGCTTGTCGACAAACTTTCCGATGTGCCGGTGCAACCCGCCGATGCCGACCCGCAATTGTTATGGGCGCCGAAAGACCGATTGGTCGAGCAGCGCGAGGCCATCGCCCGCGCCAGGGCTGCCGGCGATTTCACCTTGCTGGCAATGTTGCAGCCGCGCAGCAGTGACATGTCCCGCTACCAATGGGCCGACATCGGTTTCTGGATACGGCCAGACGGGCAGGTCGAGGACGTGGCCATGTTGCGTTCGGGTGGCAGGGAAAAATGGACGCAGGACGTGGTCGCCTTCGTGCAAGGCCGCCGCTACGCACCTTTCGAGGCGGCGCCGGGTGCCAAGGGGCGTTACAAGATCGAGCGGGTAACGCTGACATTCGAACATGCGACGCCAAGCAACTCCCTTATCCGGCGGCGCAGCGGCCTGCCGAGTTATCAGTTCGAGGAGCTGAAGCTGGAGACGGTCGCGACCGCCGACTAGGGGTTCGGGATGAGCGGGGGCGTGGGAAGCTGAAAGCGGCTTCAGAGCGGTTTTCTCGTAAACCCGGTTGCCGGCGCATAATGCATGTCGATATCGGGGTAATGGCATTCGTCGTTGACCGGATCGTCATTGCCGATGGCGAGGAAGACTGCCGGGGCGGTGCTGCGATTCTGCAGATGATGGCCGTCGGGCGTGCCGGCCCTGAAGGTAGCGATATCGCCGGGGTGCAGCAGCGTTTCGCCGCCGTCTTCCACCAGCACGGCCTCGCCTGACAGCATCACCACCAGCTCGTCTTCATGGCTGTGCCAGTGGCGCTGGCTGCTCCACGCGCCGGGTTCGAGGGTGACGAGATTGGCGCCGAACTGCGTCAGGCCGGCGGCTTCGGCGAGGCGGCGCCAACGGCGTCCGGTGACGGCAAGCTGGTGCGGCGCGAGGTAGCCGATGCCGCTATGTTCAGGGAGCGCATCGGGGTCGATTTTCGGCATCGTTCACTCCGCACGGCAGCGGTATCGCCGTGCCTTTGACGCGGATTGTCGTCGACGACAAGGGCCTGAACATCGCCTGGCCGCGCGATTCCCAACGACAGGTTGCGCAACATCGTTAACTTAATAGAAACTATTTGCACATCTACGTTCATAAGCATATATATTTCGTTAAGAGACCGAAAGGGGTTTCGGTCCTCGCAGGGAAGGCTATGACCATGAACAGGAAAATCATTCTCGCAGCGGCCATGATTGCCGCTTTCGCAGCGCCGGCGGCACAAGCAGCGACGGTCATCGCGACCTTCACCAGCGGTATCGGCGGCGGTGTGACACGCAACATCGCCACGGGCGCCGGCGCGCCGCAGTTCAATGCGCCGCAGACTGTCGAACGGTTCAACATGGATCGAACCGGCGGTACCTCCACCAACTTCTTCGTCGGCGCCGGGCTCGTGGATTTTTTCGCCTGGTGCATCGAGCCGCGCGAATTCATCACGCAAGGACAGTCGATCACCTACACGCTGCTGCCGTTGTCGGCTGCGGCGACCAACATCGGCGGCATCGGGGGCACCAAAGCCGATCAGGTTCGTGAGTTGTTCGGTCGCTTCAACAGCAACTTTGCCAACCCGCTTTCGGCGATGCAGGCGGGCGCCTTCCAGATCGCCTTGTGGGAAATCGTGCGCGAGACGCCCGGAAACGCGCTAGATCTGACGAGCGGCAACATCTTTTTCACCCCGGGCAGCGATTCGGTTCCCGGCACGCTCGCGCTGGCCTCGAGCTATGTCGCCGCGATCGACGGCACCGGGCCAAAGGCGGCCCGGCTTGCGGTGCTGTCGAACGGCATTTTCGGCGTGCAGGGCGCCGGCACCCAGGATCTTGTCGTGCAGATCGGCGGTGTTCCCGAGCCTTCGGCCTGGGCGATGCTGATCGTTGGTTTCGGCTTTGTCGGCTTGGCATCACGCCGGCGGCATGTTGCGGTCGCTGCGTGAAATCAGCGGGCAGGGTGGTGAGGTCGATTTTGGGCATTTTGTTCTTGCGGTGAGACCCACCCCCGACCCCTCCCGCCAGCGGGAGGGGAGAAGCGAGGACGACCCCTCCCGCCAGCGGGAGGGGATAAGCGAGG
>JBBRVH010000070.1:0-17922 GCA_038246995.1 Sphingomonadales bacterium | reverse complement strand
GGCGGCGCTGACGATGCTCATCCATGATCTCGACTGGTTGTGGATCACCGGCAACCATGATGACGATACCGCCGGCGCCATGGGCGGGCGTGTTGTCGCCGATGCCAGGGTCGGGCCCTTGATGCTCCGCCACGAAGCCGTGCCCGGCGCCGGCGAAGCCGAACTGTCGGGGCATTTCCACCCCAAGGTCGCGGTCATGGCGCGCGGTCGACGCATCGTGCGGCGCTGTTTCGCGCTGTCGCAAACCAAGCTGATCCTGCCGGCCTATGGCGCTTTTACCGGCGGGCTCGATATTGCCGATCCGGCGCTGCTGGCGGTGCTCGATGGCTCGGTGACGGCGCTGGTGCCCGAGGCGGGGCGGTTGTTGCGTTTTCCGGTACGGCGCCCGGCAATTGCACGCAAACCGGCAATCGCGGCGCTGTCGCGCTTGTAAGCTGCGGGGCGCCGGTTAGAGTTGCCGGCTCTCGGGGGAGACTGGCAGTTGCTGCGCCGACCAATCGTGTGGATTCCACTGTTGCTGGTGCTGCTGTTCGGCGGCGCGATCATCGGCGGCTACACATTGTTGCCCGGCGTCGTGCGTTCGCAGGGCCAGGCCTGGGCGGAAAAGAACCTGCCCGGCAAGCTGTTGACCATGGGCGCCATTGCCTTCGACCCGTGGACGCTGACGCTCGATATCGCCGACATCGCCATTGCCGACAGCAAGGCGCCGCAAGCACCGCTGGTGGCGGTGAAGGCGCTGAAGGTCGATGCCAGCCTGTCATCGCTGTGGAACGGCCATGCCCGGCTCGATGCGCTGGCGGTTACCGCGCCGGCGGTCGATGCGGTGCTGCGCAAGGACGGCTCGATCAACCTTGCCGAACTGGTACCGCCCGACGATGGCAGCCCGGTGCCCGAACTGTGGATCGGCGACCTGTCGGTCAGCGGCGGCACAATCGCCTTCACCGATGAACGCCGCGCGCAGCCGCACAAGAAGACGCTAACGCCCGTCACCTTCACATTGAAGGATTTTGCGACGCGCGCCAGCGACGGCGGCGGCTTCACCTTCGATGCGGCGAGCGAATCGGGTGAAAAATTCGCCTGGGCCGGCACGTTGGCAATGACGCCGGTGGCGTCGCAGGGGCGTTTCAGCATCGGCGCGCTCAAGCTCGAAACCATTGGCCGCTTTGCCGGTGACCTGTTGCCGGTGGCGCTGACCGCCGGAACGATCGATCTGGCCGGCACCTATCGCTTCGCGCTGCCGGCCGCTGCAAAAACCGGGCCGGTGCCGCCCCCACAGCTCGAGGCCGATCTGACCAGCTTTGCCCTGGCCGATCTCGCGGCATCGGCGTCGGGCGACACGATCGGCGTGAAGAAGCTCACCATCGCCCCCACCCATGTCTCGCTGGCCGGCGACACGCTGGCGCTCGGGACGGTGGCCATCGACGGCATCAGCGTGGCGCGCGCCAGCGGCGAGCGTGCCGCCGTGGCGGGGCTGACGCTGGCGGCCACCCGCTACGCAATCAGCCAGGGGGTTGCCGAGATCGGCGCCGCGACGATCAACGGCATCAGCGTCACCGGCCGCGGCAAGGGCGCTGAAACCGTGGCGCTCGCCGGCATCGCGGTCGCGCCGAGCCGGGTCGAAATGACGCCGCACAAGGCCAGCATCGGCGCGATCAGCGCTGCCGGTCTGCGGCTCGCCGTGCGGGTGGCCGCCGACAACAGCATCACCATTCCCGGCCTTTATCCGCTCAACCTGCCGCCGTCCGCCCCCGCGCTCGGACCGGCATGGCAGACGGCGCTCGGCGGTTTTGCGCTCAGCGATGCGGCGGTGCGGGTTGCCGTGGTGCGGCCGGCGCCGCTGCCGGGGGCGACCATCAACCTGTCGCCGATCGCGCTGACCATCGGCCCCGTCACCAGCGCGCTCGCTGCGCCGGTGACGCTCGACCTGTCGACCCGGATCAACGGCAAGGCGCGGCTGGCGGTGGCAGGCACGGCATCACCCGCCAATGCCACCGCCGATCTCGCCCTCGATGTCGCCGGGGTGCCGCTCGCCGAACTGGCCGCGCTGGCGCCACCGACCAAGGTGCTCGTCAAGGCCGGCACGATGAATGTGAAGGGCCGGTTGCGTGTGGCGCAAGCCCGCAGCGGCCCGGCACCCGATTTCACCGGCTCGATGGGTGTCACCGATCTCGATGTCGTCCAGCGCTCCGATGGCAGCGCGCTGATCGGCTGGAAAAGCCTCGATGTCAGCGGCATCCGCTACACCGCCAGCCCGCAACGCCTCGCCATCGCGCGCGCCAGCTTTGACCGTGCCAGTTCGCACGTCATTCTCACCCGCGAGGCCAAGCTCAACCTTGCCACCGTCGCCGGGGTGGAAACCCCCAGCCTGGCCGTTCCCGAAGCCGCAGCGCCAGAAGCCGAACCCGCCACCACGATCAAGGTCGTCGCGCCGGTCAGCAACAGCCTCGATGCCGTTGGCAGGCTGTTCCCGATCAGCATCGGTGAAGTCCGCATCGCCAACAGCACGATCGGGTTCGAGGATTTTTCGATCGAGCCCAATTTCGCCGTGCGCATCGAAGGGTTCAGCGGCGCGGTCACCGGGCTTTCCACAGCGCCAGGGTCGCAGGCGCGCTTCAACCTGAAAGGCTATGTCGTCGATCGCTTTGCACCGGTCAGCATCACCGGCCGCGCCAATGTCTTTGCCTATGATGCCGACACCGATCTGACCGCCAGCTTCAAGAACATCGAATTGCCGGTGTTCAATCCCTATTCGGGGCGCTTTGCCGGCTATGCCATCGCCAAGGGCAAATTGTCGACGACGCTGCATTATCGCATCGTCAACCGCGGCTTGCAGGCTGATCACAATGTCGTCCTCGATCAATTGACCTGGGGGCAGGCGACCGATTCCAAGGACAAGGTATCGCTGCCGATCCGGCTGGCGACATCGCTTTTGAAGGACCGGAACGGCGTCATCAATCTCGACCTGCCGGTCGGCGGCACCCTCGATGATCCGCAGTTCCGCATCTGGCCGGTCGTCTGGCAGATCGTCGGCAATGTCTTTACCAAGCTGATTACGGCACCGTTTGCGCTTATCGGCTCGCTGTTCGGCGGCGGCGACAAGGCGCAGTTCGTCAGCTTCGATCCGGGGTCCGCCGTGCTGCCGGCCGAAGCCGATGCGTCGCTCAAGGCGCTGGCCAAGGGGCTGGCGGAACGGCCCGAGGTCAATCTCGATATTCCCGCCGGCCCCGGCATTCGCGAAGATGCCGAAGCGCTGACGACGGCAAAGCTGCACACCGCCGCGCTGGCCGGCAAGAAAGGCCCGATCGCGACCGATTATGCAGCGCTCGAGGCGGAAAAGAAGGCCGGCCAGCTGAAATCGCTCTACAAGGCAAAATTCGGCAAGGCGCCAAAATTCCCCGATGATCTGCCCAAGGCCGGGATGCTCGCCAAGGACGATGCCAAAGCGGCGGCGCGCGCCGCCGAAATCGCGTGGCTGGAAATCGAACTCCGCGCCAAATTTGCGCCGACCGATGCCGAACTGGCGGCGCTCGGCCAGGCGCGTGCCGATGCGGTCAAGCAGGCGCTGCTCGGCGAAAACAGCATCGATCCGACCCGCGTGTTCGTATCGACCGCCGTCAGCGTCAAGGCGAAGGACGCCAAGGTCGAAATGGAACTGATGGTCAAATAGTGCCCCCTCTCCCTCGAGGGGAGAGGCGACTCGCGCGCCAGCGCGGCGGGTGAGGGTGGTCCGCATGTGGCCGCGAAAGAGCCACCCTCACCCGCTCGGGCAAGTGCCCGAGTTCGCCTCTCCCCTCGAGGGAGAGGGGCCGTTTGGCTTGACGCCGCCGCCGCCGCGTCGCAACCCGGATGCATGGGGACCAGCACTGCGCCATCGACCCGCCGCATTTTGGGCGCCAGCCTTGTCGGCACCGCGGTCGAATTCTACGACTTCTACATCTATGCGACCGCCGCCAGCCTGGTGTTCGGGCCGCTGTTCTTTCCGTCCGACAATCCGTCGGCGCAATTGCTGGCGGCCTATGCCAGCTTTGCCGTTGCCTTTATCGCCCGGCCGATCGGGGCGCTGGTTTTCGGCCATTATGGCGATCGCATCGGCCGCAAATCGACATTGGTCGCCAGCTTGATGCTGATGGGGGGATCGACCCTCGCCATCGCCTTTTTGCCGACCTATGCCAGCGCCGGCTGGGTGGCGCCGGTGCTGCTTTGCCTGTTGCGTTTCGGCCAGGGTTTCGGGCTGGGCGGCGAATGGGGGGGAGCCGCGCTGCTGGCGGTGGAAAACGCCCCGCTGGGCTGGCGGGCGCGCTTCGGCATGTTCCCGCAGCTGGGGGCGCCGGTGGGTTTCATCGCCGCGAACGGCCTGTTCCTGGTGCTTGGCCTGTGGCTCAGCGATGCGGATTTCCAAAGCTGGGGCTGGCGCTTGCCCTTCCTTGCCTCGGCGCTGCTGGTGGCGGTCGGGCTGTGGGTGCGGCTGAAGCTGACCGAAACCCCGGCCTTTGCCGCGATGGCGGCGCTTGGGGCCCCGCCGGCGGTGCCGATCGCCGAACTGCTGCGCCATCACTGGCGGGCGACGCTGGGCGGCACGCTGGGGGTGATCGCCTGTTTCGCGCTGTTTTACCTGTCGACGGCGTTCGCGCTCGGCTTCGGCACGACCAAGCTCGGCTATGCCCGCGAAACCTTCCTCGGGGTGCAGCTCATCGCCATCCTGTTTCTCGCCGCCGGCATCCTGTTTTCGGGTTGGCTGTCGGATCGCTTCGATCCGCGCCGCGTGCTGATCGGTGGCTGCCTTGCCGCGGTCGCCGCCGGTTTCGTGCTGGCGCCGCTGATGGAGAGCGGCTCGCTGCTGCTGATCGGCGTGTTCCTGTCGCTGGCGCTGTTCGTCATGGGCTTTGTGTATGGGCCGCTGGGGGCCTGGCTGCCCGGGCTGTTCCCGGCGCGGGTGCGCTATACCGGGGCGTCGATGGCGTTCAATCTGGGCGGTATCCTGGGCGGTGGCCTCGCGCCGATCATCGCGCAAAAACTGTCCGACAGCGGCGGGCTGGCCCCGGTCGGCTGGTATCTGGCGGTTGCGGCCGGTGCGAGCCTGGTGGCGGTGTACAGCCTCAAGGCCGAAGCCTTTACAGACTGAGGCTTGTCGAACCGCAACGCGCCCGATAGCTCTAGGCGATGCACAGATTGATCATCGCCGCCCTGCTCGTTTCCGCTGCGCCGGCGTTTGCCGCCGATGCCCCCGACATGGCGCGCTGGCGGGCACAGGCGGCGCGGGTGACGATCGCCCGTGACAGTTTCGGCATCGCCCATATCAAGGGCAAGTCCGACGCCGATGCCGTATTCGGCATGATCTATGCCCAGGCCGAGGACGATTTCAACCGGATCGAGACCAATTTCATCAACGCGCAAGGGCGCCTCGCCGAAACCGAAGGCGAAGCCGCCATCTGGCGCGACCTGCGCATGAAGCTGTTCATCGAGCCGGCGGCGCTCAAGGCCGATCATGCGCGGGCCCCGCAATGGCTGAAGGCGCTGATGAATGCCTGGGCCGATGGGCTGAATTTCTATCTCGCCACCCACCCCCAGGTGAAACCGCGCGTCATCACCCATTTCGAACCCTGGATGGCGCTGGCGTTCAGCGAAGGCAGCATCGGCGGCGATATCGCCGGAATCTCGCTTGGCCAGCTCGAAGGCTTTTACGGGCAGAAGCAGGTGGCCTTGAACGATCTCGAAACCGGCAAGGTGCGGCCCGAGCCCTTGGGGTCGAACGGCTTTGCCATCGCGCCGTCGCACAGCGCCAATGGCCATGCGCTGCTGCTGATCAACCCGCACACCAGCTTTCACTTCCGTTCCGAAGCCGAAGTGACCAGCGATGCAGGCCTGGCCACCTATGGCGCCTCGACCTGGGGGCAATTCTTCACCTATCAGGGCTTCAATCGCCACATCGGCTGGATGCACACGACCTCGGGGGTCGATTCGGTCGATGAATTCGCCGAAACCATCGAGACCCGGGGCGGTCGGCTCGAATATCGATATGGCAAGGAATGGCGGCCGGTTACGGTAACACCCATCGTCATTTCCTATCGCGATGCCGGCGGGGCGATGCAGACCCGCAGCTTCACCACCTATCGCACCGTCCACGGCCCGATCATCCGCAGTGCTGATGGCAAATGGATTAGCGTCAGCCTGATGCACAAGCCGCTCGCCGCGCTTGAACAGAGTTTCCTGCGCACCAAGGCGACCGATCTCGCCAGCTTCCTGCAAGTGTCGGAACGCAAGGCCAATTCGTCAAACAACACGCTGTTCGCCTCGACCAAGGGCGAAATTGCTTATCTCCACCCGCAATTCGTGCCGGTGCGCGACAATCGCTTCGATTATCAAAAGCCCGTCGACGGCGCCGACCCGGCGACGGCGTGGAAGGGCGAGCACAAGCTGTCGGAACTCCCCCAGGTCATCAACCCCAGGAACGGCTGGGTGACCAACACCAACAACTGGCCATGGACGGCAGCGGGCGCCGACAGCCCCAAGGCTGCCGATTTTCCGCGCTACATGGATGCAGCCGGCGAAAATCCGCGCGGGCCGCACGCCGTGCGCGTGCTGACGGCGACGCCGAAGTTCAGCCTCGGTACGCTGCTCGAAGCCGCCTACGATCCCTATCTTACCGCCTTTGCCGATCTGGTGCCGACCCTGGTCGCCGCCTATGATCGCCTGCCCGCCGATGCGGCGCAGCGGGGGGCGCTGGCCGGGCCGGTGGCAGCGTTGCGCCAATGGGATTTCAACACCGGCGAAGCATCGGTGCCGACGGCGCTGGCGATGTTCTGGGGCAACGCCCTGGTTGCCCGCTTCGGGGCGGAGGCCAAGCGCGACGACGAACCGCTGGTGCCGTGGCTGGTCGCCAACCCGACCGATGCCGACCGGATCGGGGCACTGGAAACAGCCATGGCCAGGCTGACCGCCGATTTCGGCACCTGGAACACGCCCTGGGGCGATATCAACCGCTTCCAGCGCGTCTCGGGCGCGCTCGTCCAGGCCTTCGACGACGGCAAGGCGAGCATTCCCATCGGGCTCGGCTCGGGGCAATGGGGGGCGCTCGCCTCCTATGGCTCGGCACCCGGGCCGGGCACGAAGCGCTGGTATGGCAGCTATGGCAACAGCTTCGTCGCGGTCGTCGATTTCGGGCCACAGGTCGCAGCACGGGCGATTTCGGCCGGCGGCGAAAATGGCGATCCGGCCTCGCCGCATTTCAATGACCAGGCCGAGCGCTATCGCACCCATGATTTCCGCCACGTCCCGCTTACCGCCGAGGCGCTGGCGGGGCAGGTGACCCGGCGCTACCGACCCGGCGAATGATCGGCGTCGCGCCTGCCATCAGCGACAGCGTGCTGCACGGCGCGGCAGTGCTGCTGATCGGGGCGATGGCGTTGCTGCTGCTCGGCCTGTGGCAGGCGGTGCGCCGCAGCCGCGCTGCCGAAGCGGCGCGGACCGATGAACGCGCCCGGCTCGAAGCCGAAATAGCGGCGCACGCCCGCACCGATGCGGCGCTGCACGCGGCCCGCGAAGTCGCCGAAGCCGCCAACCTTGCCAAAAGCCGCTATCTCGTCGGCGTCAGCCACGAAATCCGCTCGCCGCTCAATGCCATCCATGGCTATGCGCAACTGCTCGAACGCGATGGCCAGGTCAATCCGGGCGAAGCGGCGCGGGTGATCCGCCGCTCGTCGCAGCATCTCATCGACATCGTCGATGGCTTGCTCGATATTTCGCGCATCGAAACCGGGCAGATGAAGCTCAACCGCGATCTGGTGCCGCTGCCGGCATTTCTCGAATCGCTCGCCGACATGTTTCGCGGCCAGGCGGCGGCCAAGGGGCTGGGCTTTGTCTGGGAACCGCCGGCCAATC
Organism: Sphingomonadales bacterium; assembly: GCA_038246995.1. GTDB lineage: Bacteria > Pseudomonadota > Alphaproteobacteria > Sphingomonadales > Sphingomonadaceae > Sandarakinorhabdus. The sequence goes on along the minus strand of JBBRVH010000070.1, from coordinate 10,044 downwards.
TGCCGGCCTATGTGCGCATCGATGAAAAGCGCCTGCGCCAGTTGCTGATCAACCTGTTGTCGAACGCGGTGAAATATACCGAAGCGGGGACGATCACGCTGGCGGTGCGCTATAGTGGCGTGGTCGCCGAATTCAGCGTCAGCGATACCGGCATCGGGCTTGATACCGAAGAACTGACCCGCGTTTTCGAACCCTTTGAACGTGGCAGCTCGGCCAAGGCGCGGGCGCAGCCGGGCACCGGGCTCGGCCTCGCCATCACCCGCACCCTGGCGCAGATCATGGGCGGCGACATCAGCGCCACCAGCACGCCCGGCGTTGGCAGCCGTTTTGCACTGCGGCTGATGCTGGTAGAGCCCAGCGAAACGCCGGCGGCATCGGTACGCCGTCGCCCGGTCACCGGCTATGCCGGGGCGCGGCGCACGATCCTCGCCATCGATGACGATCCGGCGCAACTCGCCGTGCTGCAAAGCCTGTTGCGCCCGCTCGGCTTTACCGTCTTTGCTGCCGGCAATGGCGCTGCGGGTATCGACCTGGCGTTGCGGTGCAATCCCGATCTGGTGCTGCTGGATATCCAGATGACCGGCCTGTCGGGCTGGGATGTCGCCGATCGGCTGCGTGCCATCGCAAGCAGCGAACGCGCGGCCGATCCGGCGCGACGGCTGGCGATCCTGATGGTGTCGGCCAACGCCCATGAATATGCCGCCGGTGCCGATGGCCGCGCCGCGCATGACGGCTTCGTGCTCAAGCCGTTCGATCTCGATGTGCTGCTCGATGCGATCGCGGCGCAGCTCGATCTCGCCTGGGCCGATCCGGCGTCGGCGGTTGCCACCATCTTGCCGCCGCTCGATCTGGCGGGCGCCGCCCCGCACCTCGCCGAACTGCGCCGGCTGGGGCAGGCGGGCCATGTCCGCGGCCTCGAAGCGCGGCTGCAGCAACTTGCCGCCGATGTCCCGGCCAGCCTGCCCCTTGTCGCCGAACTGCGTGATCAGCTAAGGCGATATGACCTGAAGGCCTTTCGCGAAAGACTTGACGCCTGTCCTTAATGATCGCGCAAGATCCCCTAGTTCCGGCCACAGTGTCGGCAGCGACCATCCTGGTGGTGGACGACACCGCCGAATCGCTGGGCTTTGTCACCGCCGCGCTCGAGGCGGCGGGGATGACGGTGCTCGTTGCCGGTGATGGCGCCGCGGCGCTGGCCTCGATCGCCATGCTGACCCCCGATCTCGTCATCATGGATGCGATGATGCCGGTGATGGACGGCTTCGAAGCGACCCGGCGGATCAAGGCCGATCCCCGGCTGGCGGCGCTGCCGGTGATCTTCATGACCGGCCTGACCGAGACCGAACATGTCGTGCGCGGGCTCGAAGCCGGCGGGGTCGATTATGTCAGCAAGCCGATCATCGTCGATGAACTGCTGGCGCGGGTGCGGGTCCATCTCGGCAACGCGCGGGTCAGCCGCGGCGCGCAGGTGGCGCATGACGAAAGTGGCCGGCCGCTGCTGGCGATCGATTCGACGGGGCTGGTGTGCTGGTCCACCCCGGGGGCCGCCGCCGTGCTGCAACGCCTCGGCGGCTCACTGCTGCCAGCGCTCGCGACGGCGCTTGTGCGGCTGGCGGACCAGGATGATCGCGGCGTGCTGCGCCATGATCTGGGCGATTCCCGGCTGGAATTCATGCTGGTGGCGCGCAGCGGCGACGATGAATGGCTGTTCCGCATCACCGAGATCCGCGCTGGTGCCGAAGAACGCCTGCTGGCGCAGCGCCACGGGCTGACCGATCGCGAAGCCGAAGTGCTGTTGTGGATCAGCCGCGGCAAGGCCAATCGCGAGATCAGCGAGATTCTCGGCATCAGCCCGCGCACCGTCAACAAGCATCTCGAACAGGTTTTCGCCAAGATGGGGGTGGAAAACCGCGCGTCGGCGGCGGCGGCGGCGGTGAAATCGCTCGCACAATAAAGCCGCCTGCGACGCCATGGCGGTTGCGGCTGCACCCTCGCCATGCGAGCCACTGCGGTAACGGACAAAGGAACCCCGCCATGCAGGCGACACTGATTATCTTCATGGTCGTGGCCGCGCTGGCGACGCTGGGTGTCCTGGCGCGTGGCATCATCATCATGGCGCGCGGCAAGGATGTCACCGGCCAGCAATCGAACAAGATGATGAGTTATCGCGTCGCCTTTCAGGCGCTTGCGATTATTTTCATCGTCATCCTGTTCCTGATCAACCGCCCGGGTTAGACATTGTTCGATTGAATTGAAGTCGGCACCGGCCCGCGCCCCCGCCCGGCCACCCACAGTGTAACTGTCGAAGGGTGGCCGGGCGGGGGAACGGGCCGGTGCCGACCACCCCAGCACTGCGAGTTCCCGATGGTAAAACTCAACAAGATCTACACGCGCACCGGGGATGATGGCACCACCGGCCTTGTCGATGGCACGCGCCGCTCCAAGGCCGATCCGCGCCTCCATGTCGTCGGCAGCGTCGATGAAGCCAATGCCGCGATCGGCCTGGCGCGGCTGCATGCGTCGCCCGCCACGGCGCGAGCGCTCGGCCGGGTGCAGAACGACCTGTTCGATCTTGGCGCCGATCTCGCGACACCCGATGGCATTGCCGGCGCGCTGCGCATCGTCGCCGCCCAGGTCGATTGGCTGGAGGCGCAGATGGATACCGCGAACGAGACGCTGCCGCCGTTGACCAGCTTCATCCTGCCTGCCGGCACGCCGGCGGCAACCGCGCTGCACCTGGCGCGTACCATCACGCGCCGCGCCGAACGCGATGGCGTCGCTGCAATCGCCGCCGGTGAGGCATTGAGCCACGCCGCGCTGCAATATTTGAACCGTTTGTCGGATTATCTGTTTGTACTGAGCCGGGTTGAAAATGCCGCCACCGGCGACGTCCTGTGGGTGCCCGGCGCCAATCGGTAAAGTCGGCAGACGGGCAAGGAGATCCGAATGTCGACCCTCATCCACACTGCCGCCGACACGCTGGACCAGGCGGGGCTGCGCGCCGCCTTTTTCGCCACGCGCACGCTGAGCACGGCGCTGGCGGCGCCGCTGTCCGATGCCGATGCCAGTGCGCAATCGATGCCCGATGCATCGCCGGTGAAATGGCATCTGGCGCACAGCAGCTGGTTTTTCGAAACCTTCATCCTCGCTGGCCTGCCCGGTTATCGTTTGTTCGACGATCGTTTCGGGCATCTGTTCAACAGCTATTACGAATCGGTCGGGCCGCGCATCGCCCGCCACGCTCGCGGGTTGATCACCCGCCCCAGCCTCGATGATGTCCTTGCCTATCGCGGCCATGTCGATGCGGCAATCGACCGGCATTGGGGGGCGCTGTCGCCGCCGGCGCTGGCGCTGGTCGAACTGGGTATCAACCATGAACAGCAGCACCAGGAGCTGCTGCTCACCGATATCCTCGACCTGTTCGCTGCCAATCCGATCGAACCGGCAATGTTTCCCGCCAGCGTGGCCCGCGTCGCGCCTGCCACAGCGGGCTGGACGCAGCATGGTGGTGGCATCCACCGCATCGGCCATGATGGCACCGGCTTTGCCTTTGATTGTGAAGGCCCGGCCCATGACGTGCTGCTGCGCCCGTTCGCGCTCGCCGACCGGCTGGTCACCAACAAGGATTGGGCGGCGTTCATCGCCGCTGGCGGCTATGCCACCCCGGCGCTGTGGCTGTCGGACGGCTGGGCCTGGGTGCAACGCGAAAAGATTGCCGCGCCGCTGCGCTGGCAGCACGGCGAGGACGGCTGGAGCAGCTTCACCCTCGCCGGCCGCCGCGCCGTCGAAGCGCAAGCGCCCGTCACCCACATCAGTTTTTATGAAGCCGATGCCTTTGCCAGCTGGGCGGGCGCGCGACTGCCGACCGAGGCCGAATGGGAAGTCGCAGCGGCCGCGCACGATCCGGCAGCGGGAAATCAGCTCGATCGGCCAGGCGCGGTACAGCCACTGGGCAGCACCGGGCTTTTCGGCGATTGCTGGCAATGGACGGGCTCGGCATTCCTGCCATACCCGGGTTTTCGCCCTGCCACTGGCGCGGTCGGCGAATACAATGGCAAGTTCATGAACGGCCAGATGGTGCTCAAGGGGGCCAGTTGCGCCACGCCGCGCGGCTCGTCCCGCGCCACGGTGCGCAATTTTTTCTATCCGCAACAACGCTGGCAATTCACCGGGTTGCGGCTGGCAAAGGATATCTGATCATGCCGCAACCTTTGCTCGTCCATGACGATTTGTCTGATTTCGCCGCCGCGGTGCGATCGGGCCTTGCGCAACCGCAAAAGGTCATCCCGGCGCGATTTTTCTACGATCATGCCGGCTCCGAACTGTTCGAAGCGATCACCGGCTTGCCCGAATATTATCCGACGCGCACCGAGATCGGCATCCTCACCGCAAACGCGCCTGCCATCGCCGCTGCCGTCGGCCCCGGCCGCGCCGTCATCGAATTCGGCTCGGGCAGCTCGGCCAAGACGCCGCTGCTGCTGCGCGCCATTGCGCCTGCGGCCTATGTTCCTGTCGATATCTCGGCGGCGTTTCTGCAACTCGCCGCTGCCGGGCTGGCGGCCGACTTTCCCGGCCTGCCGGTGGTGCCGGTCGCGGCGGATTTCACCAACCCTTTCCGCGTTCCCGCCAGCGTCGCCGGCTTGCCGCGGCTCGGCTTTTTTCCGGGCTCGACGCTGGGCAATCTCGCGCCGATGGCCGCGATCGACCTGCTGCGCGGCTTTGCGACGACATTGGGGGCCGAAAGCTGGCTGGTTATCGGGCTCGATCTTGCGCCCGGCCCAACCAAATCGCAGGCGATGCTCGAAGCCGCCTATGACGATGCGCAAGGGGTGACGGCGGCGTTCGATCTCAATCTCCTCCACCGCATCAATCGCGAGCTCGGTGGCACTCTCGATGTCGCCGGTTTCGCGCATCGCGCGCTGTGGAATGCCGATCTCGGTCGCATCGAAATGCACCTCGTTGCCCGGCGCGACATGGCCTTCAGCGCGGCGGGCCAGGATTTCACGATCGCCGCGGGCGAAACCATCCACACCGAAAACAGCTATAAATGGACCCTGCCCGAAACCCGGCTGCTGGCGCGCGCCTCGGGCTGGCAACCGGCGGCGGCGTGGATCGACCCCGAGGCGCGTTTCAGCCTGCACCTGTGGCAGCGTGACCAGGGCGTCATGCAGCCCTGACGGTTCAGAACCCGGTTGCGGCGCGGAACAGCACACGAGCATCAGCATCGGCCGCGCCGCAACCGCGGTCGATGGTCGTTGCGGTCGCAGTGGCACCCAGGGTGATAGCACCCAGCACATAATCGGCTTCGATAACGAAATCGCTGTAATCGCCGCATGGCCGCAAGCGATGGGAATTGCCGCTGCCATCATCGGCCCCAGTCGATCGGCCGATGCCCGCCGCCAGCGTGATCGGCGTGCCCGGCAGGCCGGTGCGCGCATAGGCGCCCAGATACAGGTTGCTGCCCCCGATCGCGCGTTGCGGCGGTGCCCAATCGGCGGTCACCGATACGTCGACAGGGCCGACCCCCATCGCCGTTCCGGTGCGCAACTGGGCGTAATGCTGGCCGGGGGCGCCGGTAAAGCCCTGGCCCTGAATGCCGCCCCACAGCCGCCACGGCCCGGCCCGATGTTCATAGCGCAGCGCTGCGTCCGCCATCAGGTCGGCACCGCCGTGCCGCGTGCTGCCGCGCAACCCGGTAAGCCCGGCATCAACCGAGAACCCGTCGCCGATGGCCAGGCTGCCGCGCCCGACCAACGTCGGGCGGCCGGCACTCCAGCTCAGGCCGCGCCGGCGCAGGTCGGTAGTCGCTTCCAGATCGAAGCTGGCGGCCGCAGCCGACGCGGCAACGGCGAACAATGCCATTGCCGTCACCGCGCGAGCGATCATCATCGGCCCGTCGGCGGCCCCAGGGTTTCGATCTCGGCGCGCAGGTCGCGTTGATCCTGTTCGGCAACGCGCAGCAGATGAGCGTTGATCGCCTCGGATCGCGACGCGATATCACTGTCGATATTGCGCCGGTTGCCATGGCAATCACCCGGGCGGCTGCCCTTCAACGTCTTCATTACCGGCAGTTGGCGCACGCTGGCCGCAGCCTTGCCAATGGCCACAAGCTGCCGCTCGACCGTGATCGCAGCGCGCCAGTCACACCGTACGCTGCTCGGCCTTGTGCCCGCAGCCATGCCGACCTGGCGGGTCGTGATATCGGGCAGCGCGCGATAGGTTGCGGTCACCTCGGCGCCGCCATGGTTGATCGGCACGGCGTACGTCCATGCCGTTGGCATTGCCGGCGCGAGGGTCGCGGCGGCGATAAGTGCGAGAATATGCATGTCGTCCCTTTCTGTCCGTCGAGGACCGGATCGGTTTTTCCTGATCGTTCAACCGATCAGCGACCAGGCTGTTCCAGTGCAGTCCGACATCACGATCGCCAGCGATCGCCAGAGGGGCCCGGCCTGCATGTGACATTTTGGTAATGTGCGGCGCGATTACAACCCCCGAAATCTGCGTGTGCCGCGACACGCCGGATGGTTGACTGGCGCGCGGGCCTGCGCCAAGGCAAATCCACAAGCAGCTTTGGGAAGTGACGCACATGAAGGTCCTCGTGCCCGTCAAGCGGGTCGTCGATTACAACGTCAAGGTCCGGGTCAAATCCGACCAGACCGGCGTTGAACTCGCCAATGTCAAGATGAGCATGAATCCGTTCGACGAGATTGCCGTCGAGGAAGCCATCCGTCTGAAGGAAAAGGGTGTCGTCACCGAAATCGTCGTCGTGTCGATCGGCGTGACGCAGTGCACCGAAACGCTGCGCACCGCGCTCGCCATGGGCGCCGATCGCGGCATCCTCGTCACCACCGATGTGACGACCGAATCATTGGCCGTCGCCAAGATCCTCGCCGCCATCGCCAAGGAAGAGGCCCCGGGCCTCGTCATCCTCGGCAAGCAGGCGATCGATGACGATGCCAACCAGACCGGGCAGATGCTCGCCGGGTTGCTCGGCTGGCCGCAAGGCACGTTCGCTTCCAAGGTCAGTGTCGAGGGCGATCGCGTCCATGTTGCCCGCGAAGTAGATGGCGGTGCCGAAACGGTCGATCTGAAGCTGCCGGCGATCGTGACGACCGACTTGCGCCTCAACGAACCGCGCTATGCCTCGCTGCCCAACATCATGAAGGCCAAGTCCAAGCCGATCGCGCAAAAGACGCCGGCCGATTATGGCGTCGATGTCACGCCGCGGCTGACGGTGCTCAAGGTCGTCGAACCCGGCAAGCGCCAGGCCGGGATCAAGGTCAAGTCGGTCGATGAACTGGTCGCAAAGCTGAAAGACATGGGAGCCGTGGCATGAGCGTTCTTGTCCTTTCCGAACATGACAATGTCATCCTCAAGGATGCCACCCTCGCTGCGGTAACCGCCGCCGGGCAATTGGGCGGCGATGTCCACCTGCTCGTCGTCGGCAAGGGCGCCCAGAGCGTTGCCGATGCCGCGGCGCAGGTTGCCGGCGTGGCCAAGGTGCTGCTCGCCGACGATGCGGCCTATGAAAATGCGCTGGCCGAAAATGTCGCGCCGCTGATCACCGCGCTGATGGCCGGCTATGATGCCTTTGTCGCCCCGGCGACGACGCGCGGCAAGAATATCGCCCCGCGCGTGGCAGCGGCGCTCGATGTCGCGCAGATTTCGGAAATCCTGTCGGTCGAAGGCCCCGATACCTTCACCCGGCCGATCTATGCCGGCAACGCCATCGCGACGGTAAAGTCGTCGGATGCGAAAAAGGTCATCACCGTGCGCGGCACTGCCTTTGCCAAGGCGGCGACCAGCGGCGGCAGCGCTGCCATCGAAGCCGTGGGCGCAACCGCCGACTCGGGTCTGTCGGTGTTTGCCGGCGCCGAATTGACCACGTCGGCGCGGCCGGAACTTACCGCGGCCAAGATCATCGTTTCGGGTGGCCGTGCGCTCGGCTCGTCTGACCGGTTCCACGAAGTCATCGATCCGCTCGCCGATAAGCTCGGCGCTGCCGTCGGTGCCTCGCGCGCTGCGGTCGATGCCGGCTATGCGCCGAACGATTATCAGGTCGGCCAGACCGGCAAGATCGTCGCGCCCGAACTGTACATGGCGATCGGCATTTCCGGCGCCATCCAGCACCTCGCCGGCATGAAGGACAGCAAGATCATCGTCGCCATCAACAAGGACGAGGAAGCCCCGATCTTCCAGGTCGCCGATGTCGGCCTCGTCGGTGACCTGTTCGCGCTGGTGCCGGAACTGACCGGTAAGCTGTAATCCAACCGTCACTCCCTCCTTCGCGGGGGTGACGAACTGCTTCAGGCCAGAACCACTGCTACCCGTGCCTGCAACGCCGGCACGATATCGGTCTCGAACCAGGGGTTGCGCCGCATCCAGCCGATGCTGCGCCAGCTTGGGTGCGGCAGCGGCCAGGGCGCATCCGATGCCGGGTCATGGTGGCGCACCGCCTCGGTCATCGTCGTGACACGCGGCAAATAGGCCTTTTGCGCATGGCCGCCGACGAGCAGCACCAGCCGAACCGCTGGCAGCGCCGCGAGCAACCGCGCGTGCCACAGCGGCGCGCATTCACGGCGCGGCGGCGCATCGCCTCCCGATGGCGCAACACCCGGGTAGCAGAACGCCATCGGCATGATGGCAACGCAATCGGGATCGAAAAATCGCGGTCGTTCGACACCGGTCCAGGCGCGCAACCGGTCGCCGCTGGCGTCGGTCCAGGGGATGCCGCTGGCATGGGCGCGGCTGCCGGGGGCCTGACTGATGATCAGCAGCCGCGCGCCACTGCCGGCCTGGACGATGGGGCGGGCGCCGAACGGCAGCGCTGCGGCACAGACCTGGCAGGCGCGCAATTCGGCAAGCAGCGGTTCGATGGCCAGCTCAGACCGCCAGCAGGCGATGCGCACCACGATCGAAGCGGTGATAGGGGATCGGCCGTGCCGGATCGGCATCGCGCAGCGCCACTTCGCCAAGGATGGCGCGGGTGATCGACGGCAGGTCGAGCGCCGCCGCTGCCTCCCAGTCGAACCAGGCGATTTCATCGAGCTCGCCCGAACCGCTGCCGGGGTCGAGGCTGGCGAGGTGGCGCGCATCGACTGTGAAGAAACGCGCATCGAAGCGCCGGCTTCGCGCCGGCGGCGTGATGGCCCGCCCGACGAATTGCAGCGGTTCGAGATGCGGCAGATGGCCGGTGCTCAGGAAGGCACGCCATTCCGGGCTGCGCGTCGTGCCGGTCGCGGGCGCGCCGATGATCAGCCCGGTTTCCTCGAAGGTCTCGCGAATCGCCGTCAATGCCAGCGCCCGGGCCCGCGGCGGCGGGCAGGTACGCGCCAGCGCGGCGGCCGCATCGGGCTGCAACTCGGTCGCAGCTGCCACGCGATAATCGGCGGGGTGGATGCGGCCGCCGGGGAATACCCATTTGTCGGGCATGAAAGCATGGCCGCGCACCCGCCGCCCCATCAGGACGCGCGGGCTCGCCCCGTCGCGGCGAATGACGAGCAGGGTTGCAGCATCCTTGGGGCGCAAGACGGGATCAGCCATGGCTTTACCCTAGTCGGGAATTGGCGCGGGGCCAACGCTTGCTTGATGGCGGCTGAACAATGCCGAAACTTTTGTAAATTTCACCAACTTGCGGGAATTTTACAATGAAAGGCGCAGGCGGTTCTTCGGGTCATCACATGCAAGCCATTGATATTACTTAAATACAGCGTCCTGCCGTAACTTGGCACGACTCCTGCAATGCATTGGGTGTGACCGGGAATTGGTCGGTTTCCAGCGTTTGTCTGCCTCGGGTTACTTGCCTGAATATGGAACTGCTTTCAAGAGGGCAGCGCGAAGCGCACCGTTGATGCGGCCCGGCGCTGGTGCTTGGGAATCAGCCAATTTTCCCCTTCTGTTCCGGAAACGGAAGCACATAGGTTGCACTTACGGTTTGACGACAAGTGGGTCGGGCATTAGCCGTCATGCGTGCGATCGCCAAGGTGACTTTAGACGTCTCGGTCAGCGGGCGCAGCCGCTCTGCAGAAAGCATAACTGCGAAGG
>JBBRVH010000069.1:0-17955 GCA_038246995.1 Sphingomonadales bacterium | reverse complement strand
GAGCAGGCCCTTGTCGACCGCAAAGGTTTCGGCGGCAATGGCGTCACCGCTGCGTTGCCCATCGGCGAGCCCGGCCGCGAGCACGGTGATGACCGCCAGGCCGAGCATCACGAAGCCGGGATCGGGCAAGGGTCCGCGACGCAGGCTCATGGCTGTGGCCTCGTTACAGTCTGGACGGGGACTGGGGTGGCAGCCACCTTGCCCGCGTTGATCTTGCCAGCGTTGACCTTGCCCGCGTTGATCTTGAACGTGACGCCATTGGCGGCGAGCAGCGACCGCAAACTCGCACCATCGCGTTCGACCGCGGCCTTGACGATCAACTGCACCAGCCCGTTGTTGATGGTGGCGACGCGTTGCAGGCGCGCCAGTTCGGGGCGCTTGCCCTCCAGCGCGGCAGCGGCGCGGCGGTTGCCATCGGGGCCGGCAAGGTTGAAACCGGCCAGCACCAGCGCCGTCAGCCCGATGATGCCATGCACCAGCAGCCGCGCGTTCATGCCGACGGCTCCCGTGCCGCGCGGCGACGCATCACCGCCCCCATCGCCCCGAAACCGATCAGCAATTGCGCCCAGACCGCCGGTTCGGGCAGCACATCGAGTTCGATCCTGAGCAGGATTTCCTGCTGCGGCGCATTGCGATCGACAAGGCCGGCAAAGCTGCTTTTCGTCGCCAGGTACAGCCGGCTGGTATACGATCCCACCGACAGGCCGGTCGTCGAAAAACGGATCTGGTTGCCGGTCGCGCTGGCACCGCCGCCAAGGCCCGAAAAGCCGCCGCTGACCAGGCTGAAGCCATTGTCGCTGCCGCCGGTGAACGACCCGCTCAACGATTCGGCAAAGGCAGAGGCAAGGATATCGTTGAGCACGCCAAGATCGGTGGTGATCGTGCCGGCCTTGAACCAGACCCTGCCGAGATCGAGCGTCCAGCTCTGGCCGCCACCGGTCAGAACGCCGGGGCCGCTGGCCACGAACAGCGACGATTGGGCCAATTGGGTGACGGTGCCGGACAAGGTCACGCTTTGTGACGCCAGCGACAGATCGGGCAGATCGGGGTTCTGGCTGCTGAACCCAAGGGTGGCAGCGCCGGTGATGACTCCGGGGGTCGCCGTCGCGAGCGTGAAGCCGGCCGTGCCCGAACCGCCGGCGGCAAGCGCGCCCGGCGCCGTGCCGGCGACCCCGGCGGGGGCCGACCCGACACTGGTGATCAGCGTGTCGGCCGGCGCGCCGACCGCGGTGTTGCCGATCTGGATTGTGCGCACCACGGCGGCCTCGCCCTGGCGCACGGCACCGAAATTGATGCTGGTCGCCGACAGCGTGGCGACGGCAGTGGCATAGACCTTGCCCGAGATATTGATCGCCCGGGCAAGCAACGGCAGGTCGGCAAGATCGGTGTTGCGGCTGACAAGATTGACCAGTCCGCTGCCCGATATGACCCCGGCAGTGCCTGTCGCCATGGTGAAACGCGCATTGCCCGACGCCCCCTGGGCAAGCGCGCCGGGCGCGGTGCCGCCGACCTGTCCGGGCAGGCTGCCGATGCTGGCGACAAGATTGTCGGTCAGCGCGCCGGTCGCGCTGTTGGTCACCGACACCAGCCGCTCGACCGCCGCATCCCCGACACGCGCGGCGCCGAACGTGACCGTGGTCGTGCCCAGGGTCGCGACGGCAGGCGCATAGACCTTGCCGGTATAGGCAACGCCCTGCGACGCCAGCCCCAGATCGGCGAGTTCGGTGTTGCTGCTGGTGAACGCAAGGTTGACCGTGCCGGCAAAATTGCCGGCGGTGCCACTGGCAAGGGTGAAGCTGCCGACGCCCGCCCCCGATTTGGCGAGCCGGCCGGGCAGCAGCGCGGTGATCACCGCTGGCAAGCTGCCGATACCGGTGACCAGGTCATCCCGCAGCGCGCCGGTGGCGCTGTTGGTGATGGACACCGTCCGCGTCGACGCCGTGTCGCCGACGCGGACGGCGCCGAAGTTGATCGACGTGGCCCCCAGCGTTGCCACCGCCGGCGCATAGACATTGGCCTTCACCGTCACAGTGGCGGTGCCGACATTGGCGAAATTGTTGACGATGCCGATCGCCTGGGAAAAGGCGCCCGACACGGCGTTGCTGACGCTGATCGTGCTCGTCGCAGTGCCGCCGGCGGCGATAACGAAATCGGGCGAACCAATGGCGACGCCCGGGGCCGAACCGTTCTGGATGGCGCCGCGCAAAGTGGTGGTCGTGCCGCTGTTGGTGATCGTCAACGTCTGCTGCGTCGTGCCGCCGACACGGATCGCCGGCAGGCTAAGGACGCTCGCCACCAGCCCGGCGGCGGACAGGGTCTGGGTCGCACTCGCGGCGTTGATCGCGCCGGCACCGGTCACATTGGCGCGGCCGTTGAAAGCGTTGCCGCTGCCGAAAGCGGCATTGGTATAATCGTTGCTGACGGTGATGTTCTGGACGCCGAGCACCAGATTGCCGTTGTTGGCCAGCGTGCGGACGCTCGAGGCGCCGGTGGCGGCCGCCAGGCTGAGCGTTGCCGCCGCATCGACGATGGCGCTGCCGTTTCCGGTCAGCGCCAGTGTTGCCAGCGTGCCGCCGCTGGCGCGCACTTCGCTGGTGCCGGCGACGCTGTTGTTGATGACCACCGAGACGGTGCCATGGCCGCTGATCTTGCCGCCATTGGTCAGGCTGCCGGCGACGAAACCGCCACCGCCAAGGCCCGAGCCGCCAAGTTCGATGGTGCCATTGTTGGTGATAGCGCGCGTGCCGGCGTTGAAGCTGCGGCCATTGAGGATGCGCAGCACCCCCGATCCGGCGATGATGACAAGGCTGGTATCGATCGTCCGGACCGTGCTCGAACCGCTGGCGCCGGCCGAAATGACCGACCCGGCGCCCGACAGGATGATCGTCGTATTGGCAGTGCCAAGGCTGGCACCGCTGCCGATCGTCACAATACCCGATGACGCAGAGGTGCCGCGCACGGTGGTCGTCGAGGCATTGCCGGTGGCTTCATAGCTGCCGGCAACCAGCGCGCCGGCGGCGGAAAGATTGGTCAGCGTCGCTGCGGTCGACATGGTGAAGGCGCTGCCGTTGCGCGCGGCGAACAGCGCCGTCGCGGTATTCTGGTAGCGCCCGCCGCTGAGCGAGACAGTGGCGTTCTGGGCGATGATGGTCCCGCTATTGAAGAAGCTGGCATTGTCGGTGCCGGCGATGCCGGTGGCACCGTTGCTGTTGACGCCGTTCGAGCCGCTGCGCGGATCGATGGTGAGCGTCGATGTGGCCGTGATGGTGCCGTTGTTGGTAATGACGGCGTTGCCGTTGCCGATGATGCCACCGCCGGTGATCGTGATGCGCGACGATACGAGATAGGCATTGGTGTTGAAGAGGCGGCCGCCAGCCAGGATGATCGTGCCGGCGCCGGTGGCACCATCGGCGGTATCGACGACAAGGGTGGAATTGGTCGCGCCGAGATTGCCGAGCGTACCTGTCGCCAGTGACAATGTGCCATTCAGCGACAGGCGGTTGTTGTAGATCGAGATATCGCGGGAACCGGAAACGGTCAGGCGGTTGTTGGCACCGATCGTCAGTGTCCGGGCGAGGACATTCGCGGTGCCCGCCGTCACGACGAGGCCCGAAGCTGCGTTGATCGTGATGTCGTCAGCCTGGTTGGGGACGTTGTTGCAACTCCAGCTCGCCGCCGTGCCGAACAGGCCCGCGGTGCCCGACGCCGTCCAGGTGCAGGTGGCAGCAGCGGCCGGAGCGGCAAACGCCAGGCCGCAGGTCGCCACGATCGGGCCGCAGGCCATGGCGATCGAGCCGGCGGCGCCGCTGGCTGTCCAGGCCGTTCTTGATGTCATGCGATATTTCAGACGCCCCCACGCTGGATCCATTCGATCCAGCGGGCCCGAATTATCGCGAGACAGTTAACAAAAGGGCCACATTTCAGTATATTATGGCGTTCTCAGCGTCATTTAATCGGGTGTTGCCCGTTTGCAACGAAAAAGGGAACCGGCGGCGCCTGAGCACCATCGGTTCCCTGTTCTCCATCAGCAGCGGAAAAACCGCCGCCGATGCGTTTTCATCAGCGGCGGAAAAACCGCCGCTGGTGCGTTTTCATCAGCGGCGGAAAAACCGCCTCTGGTGCGTTTTCATCAGCGGCGGAAGAACCGCCTCTGGTTCATGGGCATCGGCGCCGTCTTCTCGCGGAAGACGATCCGGCCCTTGTCGAGGTCATAAGGGGTCATTTCAACATGAACCCGGTCGCCGACGATCGAGCGGATACGGTTCTTGCGCATCTTGCCCGCCGTATAGGCGATGATTTCATGATCATTTTCCAGCCGCACGCGAAAGCGGCCATCGGGCAGGATCTCGGCGATCACGCCCTCGATCTTGATAACCTCTTCTTTTGGCATAAGCGCGTCTTAGGCCATCGAAAGATTGACAGCCGAGGCGCGGCCCTGGCGATCATTTTCGAGGTCGAACTGAACCTTGGCACCTTCGGCGAGGTCCGAAAGACCGGCGCGTTCAACGGCCGAAATGTGAACGAAAACGTCCTTGGAAGCGCCATCGGGGGCAATGAAGCCATAACCCTTGGTGGCGTTGAAAAATTTGACTGTGCCAGTGGCCATGTCAGTTCCTTAGCAAAACTATTGATTGTCCGACGGAAACGCTCCGACGAATGCTTGTCAGGACCGTTCTTCGAAAGAGGGGCAAAAGCACCAGGATCGTTATCAGGCACCTTCGCGCCAGCGGCCAATGCGCGCCTTTGCAGCAAAAAGCAAGCTTGGCAGACAATCGCCAAGGCCTTACCCCCGGCACAAAGCGCCCCGCATCGCCAAAGGACCCGAAATGAAGACCCGCGCCGCCGTCGCCTTTGCGCCGAAAACCCCGCTCGAAATCATCGAGGTCGATCTCGATGGCCCGCGCGCCGGCGAAGTGCTGGTGGAGATCATGGCAACCGGTATCTGCCATACCGATGCCTATACGCTGGACGGTCTCGACAGCGAAGGGCTGTTCCCCTCGATCCTCGGCCATGAAGGCGCCGGCATCGTCCGCGAGATCGGCGCCGGCGTCACCAGCGTCGCGGTCGGCGACCATGTCATCCCGCTCTACACGCCCGAATGCCGCCAGTGTAAATCGTGCCTGTCGGGCAAGACCAACCTGTGCACCGCGATCCGCGCCACGCAAGGCAAGGGCCTGATGCCCGATGGCACCTCGCGCTTTTCCTACAAGGGCCAGATGCTGCACCATTACATGGGCTGCTCGACGTTTTCGAACTTCACCGTGCTGCCCGAAATCGCCGTCGCGAAAATCCGCAGCGACGCACCGTTCCAGACGAGCTGCTACATCGGCTGCGGCGTCACCACCGGGGTCGGCGCGGTCGTCAACACCGCCGATGTGCGGCCAGGCGACAATGTCATCGTCTTCGGGCTCGGCGGCATCGGGCTCAACGTGCTGCAGGGCGCGCGCATGGCCGGCGCCAACCTCATCATCGGCGTCGATATCAATCCGGCGCGCGAAGACTGGGGCAAACGCTTCGGCATGACGCATTTCGTCAACCCCAAGACGGTGGACGGCGACCTTGTCGCGCATCTCGTCGCGCTGACGGACGGCGGCGCCGATTACACCTTCGATTGCACCGGCAACACGACCGTGATGCGCCAAGCGCTGGAGGCCTGCCACCGCGGCTGGGGCACCAGCATCATCATCGGCGTCGCCGAAGCCGGCAAGGAAATCAGCACCCGCCCGTTCCAGCTCGTCACCGGTCGCAACTGGCGCGGCACGGCCTTCGGCGGCGCCAAGGGCCGGACGGACGTGCCGAAAATCGTCGATTGGTACATGAACGGCAAGATCGAGATCGACCCGATGATCACGCACGTGCTGACGCTCGACGAGATCAACAAGGGCTTCGACCTGATGCACGCCGGGGAAAGCATCCGTTCGATCGTGGTGTTCTGATCATGGGGCCGCACACACCCCCCTCTCCCGCCTGCGGGAGAGGCGACTCGCGCGCCAGCGCGGCGGGTGAGGGTGTACCCCAGCTTCGGAACCCGAGAACACCCTCACCCGGGCCGCTGGCGCGGCTCTCGCCTCTCCCGCAGGCGGGAGAGGGGGCCGTATGACCGCCATGCAAACCCTCTCCACCGCCGCCTGCCACGGCGGCACCCAGTCCTTCCACAGCCACGCCAGCACCAGCACCGGCACGCCGATGCGCTTCGGCGTCTTCACCCCGCCCGGTGAAGGCCCCTTCCCCGTCCTCTGGTGCCTCGCCGGCCTGACCTGCACGGAAGAAACCTTCGCCATCAAGGCCGGCGCGCAACAGTTCGCCGCCGAACTCGGCCTGATGCTCATCACCCCCGACACCTCCCCGCGCGGTGACGGCGTTGCCGATGATCCTGCGTACGACATGGGCCAGGGCGCCGGCTTCTACCTCGACGCCACAGAGGCCCCCTGGGCGCCGCATTTCCGCATGGAAAGCTGGCTGATCACCGAACTGCCAGAAATCATCGCCGCGCATTTCCCCGCCGACAAGGACCGCCAGTCGATCACTGGCCATTCGATGGGCGGCCACGGCGCCCTCACCCTCGCGCTCAAGCACCCCGGCCGGTTCAAGAGCGTCTCCGCCTTCGCACCGATCGTCGCGCCGACTGAGGTGCCTTGGGGCCAAAAGGCACTGCCGCTGTATCTCGGCGATAATCTCGTCGCCTGGGCACGCCACGACGCCTGCGCCCTCATCGCCGCCGGCGCGCGGGTGGCGGAAATCCTCGTCGACCAGGGCCTCGCCGACAATTTCCTCGAAAGCCAGCTCCAACCCGAACGCCTCGAAGCCGCCTGCACCGCCGCCGCCATCCCGCTGACCCTGCGCCGCCACGCCGGTTACGACCACGGCTATTGGTTCATCCAGAGTTTCGTCGCGGAGCATCTGCGCTGGCACGCAACAAGGCTGACGTAGCCTGCCCCCTCCCCCCATGTGAGCGCAGCGAACATAGAGCGGGGAGGGGCCTGGGGGTTTGCGCTACCCGCGACCAATACCCCGACCCCGACCCTTCCCATCATTGCGCCCTCCCTGCCAAGCCGCTAACCCCACCCCCATGCTCCCGCTGCACGGCCTCAAAGTCATCGACCTTTCCTCGGTCATTTTCGGCCCCTATTGCGCGCAATGGCTCGCCGACCTGGGGGCCGATGTCATCAAGCTGGAGGCCCCCGAAGGCGATTCCACCCGCCAGACCGGGCCGGGGCTGGAACCCGGCATGGCGGCGCTGTTCCTCGGCAGCAATCGCAACAAGCGCGGGCTGGTGCTCGATCTGAAAACCCCCGAAGGCCGCGCCGCGCTCGACCGGCTACTCGAAACCGCCGATGTGCTGCTCCATTCGATCCGGCCACAAAAGCTCAAGGCACTCGGGTTGGCGCCTGACGAACTCCTCGCCCGCCATCCGCGCCTTGTCTATGCCGGGCTGCACGGTTTCGGCGAGGCCGGTCCCTATGGCGGGCTGCCGGCCTATGACGATGTCATCCAGGGCATGTCGGGGGTCGCCGACCTGATGGCGCAATCGACCGGCGCCCCGCGCTACATGCCGACGATCATCGCCGACAAGGTGTCGGGCCTGACCGCCGGCATCGCGATCCTGTCCGCCATCATCCGCCGCCAGACCACCGGCAAGGGCGGTTTCGTCGAAATCCCGATGTTCGAAACCATGGTGGCCTTCAACTTCGTCGAGCATTTCTACGGCCATCATTTCGATCCGCCGCTGGGCCCGCTCGGCTATCCGCGCGTCATGGCGCCGTGGCGGCGGCCGCTCGCCACCGCCGATGGCCATGTCTGCATGATGGCTTATACCGATGCGCACTGGCGCGGCTTTTTCACCGTCGCCGGCGCGCCCGAACATCTGTCTGACCCGCGCTTTGCCAGCATCGCGACGCGCACGACGCATATCGATGCGGTCTATGGCCTGGCCGGCGCGCTCATCGCGACGCGCCCGACGGCGGAATGGATCGACTTGCTCGAAGGTGCGCAGATCCCCTGCGCCCGGGTCATCCCGCTCGCCGCGCTGGAAAGCGACCCGCATCTGGTGGCGACCGATTTCTTCACGCGGGTCGATACCCCGGCGGGGCCGCTGCGCTATCCCGGTGTGCCGGTGCTGTTCGATGGCCAGCGCCCGCCTGTGGCGGCACCACCGCACCTGGGGGAACACAGCGTGCAGGTGCTGAGCGAAGCCGGGTTCGATGCAGCGGATATCGCCGCGCTGCTGGCGAGCCGGGCGGCAAGGCAGGGCTGAACAACCGAGCGCATAGATTTCAACACGTCACCCCCGCGAAGGCGGGGGCCCATCGCCGCAGCGTGCCGGTGATGGGCCCCCGCCTTCGCGGGGGTGATGACCTTGTTCTTCGGGCGCTTCTACCGTTTCGCCTTCACCGCCGCCGGCGCAAAACTTTCGCCGAAATAATCCCCCGCATACCAGCGCGGCGGCTGCGGCGCGTTGGCGATGCGGCGCATGATGCCGGTGGTCAGCCGGGTGAAGCGTGCCGCCGCGGCCCAATCCCACGGCATCGTCATGTCGTCGCTGCGTTCGTGATAATGCTGGACGCGAAACGTCTGTTCGGCGGCCTTGCACCGCGTGCCGCCGACCTGGTCGCGCCAGCCGGTTTTCAGGAACACCGCCGGCACCCCGGCGCGCACCAACGCATAATGGTCCGACCGGGTGAAGATCGCCTCCACCGGCTGCGGATCGGGGGATACCGCCAGTTTTTCGGCCTTCGCCGCCGCTGCCACCGCCGTCAACATCGTCGACCGATCGGCACCGAACGGCACGATATCGGCGAAATCGCAGGTCAGGATCGGCATGTCGAGATTGACCACCGACACAACGCGCGCCAGCGGCACGGTCGGGAAGCGCGCGAAATATTCGGCACCCAAGAGCCCGCTTTCCTCCGCCGTGGTGACGACAAACAGGATCGAGCGCCCGGGTTTCGCCGTGACCAGCGCCCGCGCCGTATCGAGCAGCACGGCAACGCCGCTGGCATTGTCCATGGCGCCGTTGAAGATGCGGTCGCCCGCCCCCTCCGCTGCCATCCCGACATGGTCGAGATGCGCTGACATCATCACCATCTCGCCGGCCAGCGCCGGTTTCGATCCCGGCAGCACGCCGATGATATTCGGGCTGGTCACCCGCGTCGCCGCCTGCGCTCGCTCGATCGTCACCGTGCCGGGCAGCGCAAAGCCGGCCACCGGCCCCTTGACGGCGGCGGCCTGCACGGCTTCGAAGCCTTGCGGCGCACCGGCAAATAATTGCGCCGCCGCATTTTCCGAAATCGTCGCGCGCACGGCCAACCCGGCGCCATCGCCCAGCGGCGTGCCATCGGGGCCGAGCAGCACCCGGCGCGGCAGCCGCCCGCGCGCCGCCAGCTTGGCCCAGGGCAGCCGCGCCACATCGGCGAGCGAACGCACCTGGATCAACCCGATGCCACCCGCCGCCAGCACCGACGCGCCCTTCATTCGCCCCAGATGCGCGGCGATTTCGCTGTTCAACCCCGGCGGCGCCCCGACCAGCGCGACAGCGATCTTGCCCTTCAGGTCGATGCCCGCCAGATCGTCGATGCCCAGCCGTTTGTCGCGGATGCCATGGCCGATGAACACCAGCGGCGCGGTGATGGTTTCGGCGCCATCGCGGTCACCCGATGCCAGCACCAGGTCGATGCCGTTGTGCCAGACCGCGCTGTTTGCGCCATTGGCGAACGTCATCGTCTCGCCCGTCGAAGTGAAGCGGCTTTCGGCAAAATTGATGCGCTGGAACCAGCCGTCGGTGCCCGCCGGCTGCAACCCCATGCGGGTAAATTGCGCCGCGACATGTTTCGCCGCCAGTTCATGGCCGCGCGTGCCCAGCCCGCGCCCTTCGAACAGATCGTCCGACAGGAAACGCACCTCGGCCTCGAGCGAGCGTGCCAGCGGGTCGATGCGTGTTGGTGCCTGCGCACCGGGCGGCGGCGGTGCCGCAGCGCCAGCGATGATGAGCAAGGGAAGCAGCGCAATTCGCCGCAGCGGCATTCGGTTCGGGTTCATTGGCAGAAGGCTAGCAACCGGGCTAAAGCAGTGCAATTCGTCGTTTGCCCCGGAGATCTCATGCGCCTGTCGATCATCGCCGCCCTGTTGCTCGCCACCCCGCTCGCCGGCCCTGTACTCGCCGCCCCCGCGGCCATGGCACCCGCTCCGGCGCCGGTGTCGGCGCTGGTCAAGGCGGTCGACATCCCGCACGAAAGCTTCACCCTGAAGAACGGCCTGCGCGTTTTCGTCCATACCGATCGCAAGGCGCCGATCGTCGCGGTCAGCGTCTGGTATCACATCGGATCGAAGGACGAACCCAAGGGCCGCACCGGCTTTGCCCACCTGTTCGAACATCTCATGTTCGGCGGCAGCGAGAACAACAAGGGCAGCTATATCAAGACGCTGGAAGGCATCGGCGCCACCAATCTGAACGGCACGACCTGGTTCGATCGCACCAATTATTTCGAAAATGTCCCCACTCCGGCGCTGCCGCTGGCGCTGTATTTCGAATCGGACCGCATGGGCCATATGCTCGGCGCCATCACCCAGGAAACGCTCGATCTGCAGCGCGGCGTCGTCCAGAATGAAAAGCGCCAGGGCGATAATGATCCACTCGGCCTGACCGAATATGCCAAGCTGGCGGCGCAATTCCCCGAAGGCCATCCGTATCGCCATTCGACCATCGGCAGCATGGCCGATCTCGATGCCGCCAGCATGGACGATGTGCGCGGCTGGTTCCGCAACAATTACGGCCCCAACAATGCCGTGCTGGTGCTGGCTGGCGATATCGATGTGAAGCAGGCGCGCCCGCTGGTCGAACAATATTTCGGCGCCATTCCGGCGGGGCCGGCGGTCAAGCGGCTCGACAGCCCGGTACCGGCGTGGACCGAAACCCGCCGCGAAACCATGTACGACCAGATCCCGACTCCGCATCTCAGCCGCAACTGGGTTGCCCCTGGCAAGCTCGATGCGTCGGCACCGCTCGTCGATATCGCGTTGACCATCCTTGCCGGCGGCAGCTCGTCGCGGCTCTACAATGATCTGGTGCGCGACAAGAAACTGGCGGTTGCCGTCGGTGGCGGTGCCCAGGCCTTTGAAAAGGTCAGCATGGTCGAAATCACGACCACGGTCGCCAAGGGCACCGAACCCGCCGCGGTCGAAGCCCGCATCGATGCCGTGCTTGCCGACTTCCTGAAATCCGGCCCGACCGCCGATGAAGTCTCGCGCGTCGTCACCCGCAACGTCGCCGGCACGATCCGCGGCCTTGAAGCCGTCGGCGGCTTCGGCGGCAAGGCCGTCGCGCTCGCCGAAGGCGCGGTTTATGCCGGGGACGCGAATTTCTACAAGAAAGAGCTCGCCGCCTATGCCGCCGCCACGCCCGAAAGCGTGCTCTCAGCAGCGCGGACATGGCTCGCCAAGGGCGACTATCGCCTGACCGTCTTGCCCGGCAAGCGCCCCGAGGCCGAAAATGCCGCGCCGCGCACCGCCGCCCCGCCGGTGCCGGCAGCCCCTGTCGCGATGGTCAAGCGCCCACCGGCGCCGCCGCTCGGCGGCTCGCCTTCCCTCGCGGTTGCACCGGTCGAGCGCGCCACGCTCGCCAATGGCATGAAAGTCGAACTCGCGCGCCGCTCGACGATCCCGGTCGTGCAGGTCCTGCTGTCGTTCGATGGCGGCTTCGGCGCCGATGATCGGGCGCGGCTGGGCCTGCAGAACCTCGCGCTCGGCCTGCTCGATGAAGGCGCTGCGGGCATGACCGGGCCCCAGATTGCGGAGGCGCGCGAACGGCTCGGCGCGGTCATCGGCGCCGGTGCCGATGCCGATCGCACCCGCATTTCCTTGAACGCGCTCAAGCCCAACCTCGGCGGCTCGCTGGCGCTGTTCGCCGATATCGTCCAGCGCCCGACCTTCGACACCGCCGAGCTCAACCGTGTTCGCGGCCAGGTGCTTACCGGCATCGCCCAGGAAGAAGCCGATCCCGGCAGCATCACCCGCCGCCTGCTCCCCGTGCTGCTGTATGGCGATGCCCATCCCTATGGCGTGCCGGGCACCGGCAGCGGCACCGTCGCAGGCGTCTCCGCCGTCACCCGCGACGATCTCGTCGGCTGGCACAAGCGCTGGATCCGCCCCGACAATGGCACGATCTTCGTTGTCGGCGATATCACCATGCCCGAACTGAAGGCCCAGCTCGAAACCAGTTTCGGCGGCTGGCAGGCCGATCCGACGACACCCAAAGGCAGCAAGGCCTTCCCCGCCGTCACCCCGCCGGCAGCGGCGCGGGTCATCCTCATCGATCGCCCGGGCAGCCCGCAAAGCTATATCCGTGGCGGCGTCGTGCTGCCGATCAAGGGCAGCGACGATGCCATCGCCCTGCGCGCCGCCAACGACATCCTGGGCGGCCTGTTCAGCTCGCGGCTCAACACCGACATCCGCGAACAAAAGGGCTGGGCCTATGGCGTGGGCTCGGGGGTCAGCGATGTGCGCGACATGGTGACGATGCAGATCGTTGCCCCCGTGCAGGCCGATCGCACCGGCGATTCGATGGCAGCGATGATCGCCGATGTTAAGGCGTTGACCGGTGCCAAACCGATCGACATGGCCGAGCGCAACAATACGGTGGACAACAGCGTGCGATCATTGCCGGGAGATTTCGAACGCGGCGCGGCACTGCTCGGCGCGATCGAAAAGAATGCCGTTTATGGGCGCGGCGATGATTATTACGCCCGGCTGGTGCCGCGCCTGCAGGCGCTTACCCCGGCACAGTTGAACGAGGCGGCACAGATCCTGTCGACCGAACGCTTCACCTGGGTGGTGGTGGGCGATCGCAAGGTCGTGGAGCCGCAGCTTGCCAAGCTCGGGCTGCCGGTGGAGGTCAAATAAGCGGCCTCGGGCGGCTGGGGCCCTAGGCCCCAGACCCCGGCTATTCGGCAGGTGCTGGTGCCGCGTTGCCGGCGCCCAGCGCCATGGCGCGCGAGAACACCAGCAGCGCCAGCCCGGCGAAGCCCGCTGCAATCAGGAACGGCGCGCCGGGGAAATAGACCGGCGCTGCGGGACTCGAAAAATAGGCAAGGCTGCCGGTCATCACCGGCGGGCCGAAGATCGAGCTCAGGCTTTGCAAGCTGCTGACCGCGCCCTGCAATTCGCCCTGTTCGGACGGCGCGACACCCGACGACATCATGGCCTGCAAGGACGGGAACACCAGCGGCTGCAGCAGCGACGCGACGATGCCGACATACATCATCCAGCCCTGGTAGGCGAAAGCGTAGATCAGATAGGCGATGATCGCCGAAATCCCCCCGGCGATGATTATGTTGCGCTGGCCATAGCGCGGGATCAGCCGCCGCGACAGCACGCCCTGGACGATAGCACCGGACAGGCCGACCGCTGCCAGGCTGGCGCCGACTTCGCCCGGCGTCCAGGCAAAGCGTTCGATGCCGTAATAGGACCAGGTCGCGTACAGCGCCTGATAGCCCAGCGTCCACAACAGCATCGTCGCCGCCAGCATCAGCACGCGCGGGTGCGCCGATTTCAACCGCAACAGCGCGCCGACCGGATTGGCGCGCCGCCAATCGAAGGCGCGGCGGTTTTCGGGCTTCAGGCTTTCGGGCACCACGAACAGGCCATAGGCAACATTGCCGAGCGCCAGTGCCGCCGCCACCATGAACGGCACCCGGTCTCCGAATTGCGCCACCACCCCGCCCAGCGCCGGCCCGAGGATGAAACCGACGCCAAAGGCCATGCCGATGACACCGAAATTGGGCCCGCGTTTTTCAGGCGGCGAGATATCGGCGATATAGGCATAGGCGGTGGGGAAGCTGGCGCCCGCCACCCCGGCCACGGCGCGCGCCGCGACCAGCCAGAGCAAGGTCGGCGCAAACGCCATGACGAGATAATCGATCCCCAGCGCGAGCAGACTGGCGAGCAGCACCGGCCGCCGGCCGAACCGGTCCGACAGGCCGCCGATGACCGGGCCGCAAATGAACTGGATGCTGGCATACATCAGCATCATCCAGCCGCTGATCCGCGCCGCGCCGCCAACCGTTTCGCCGGTCAACCCCACGATCAGGCTGGGCAGCACCGGGATCACGATGCCGAAGCCGATCGCATCGATCAGCACGGTAACGAAAATAAAGGCCAGCGCCTGTTTCTGGGGAATGCTTTGTGCGTCGACCATGCCGATTGTCTAGCCGAGCCACCCCGACGCGCGCCATGGCACGCGACCAATGGTCACGATGCGAACATCTTTTACAACCAGGTCACATGCCCCATCTTGCGGCCGGGCTTGACCTCGCTCTTGCCATAAAGGTGCAGGTGCGCCCGCCGGTCGGCAAGCAGGCGCTGCCAATCATGGACATCTTCGCCGAGCAGATTCTTCATCAGCACGTCGGGCGCTGCCAGTTCGGTCGAACCCAGCGGCAGGCCGCAGACGGCGCGGATATGATTTTCGAACTGCGAAGCGCGGGCGCCCTCGATCGTCCAATGGCCGCTGTTGTGGACGCGCGGCGCCATCTCGTTGAAGCGCGGCCCTTCCGGCGTGGCGAAAAATTCCAGCGTCAAGACGCCGACATGATCGAGCGCTTCGGCAACCTGCACCGCCAGTGCCCTGGCTTCACCGGCATGCAGCGCCACCTCGGGCGGCGCCGGCACGCGGCTGGTATCCAGAATACCGTTCCGGTGGCTGTTGTGCGGCACATCCCAGGTCACCAGCTCGCCATCCTGGCCACGCGCCAGCAGCACCGAAAACTCGTGGGTAAAGGACACGAAAGCCTCGAGGATTGCCGGCTGGCCCGCGATCGCCGCCCAGGCGGCATCGGCATCGCCGGGCGCATGAATCCGCGCCTGGCCCTTGCCGTCATAGCCCATGCGCCGGGTCTTGAGCACCGCCGGACAGCCGATCGCGGCGATGGCGGCATCGAGATCGGCCCGGTTGTCGACGATCGCCCACGCCGCCGGCCGGCCGCCCAAAGCCTCGACAAAGGCCTTTTCGACTGCCCGGTCCTGCGCCACTTCCAGGCTGCGCGCCGACGGGTGGACCGCCACCGTTTTGCCCACGCGCGCGATGGCGGCGGTATCGATGTTTTCGAATTCGAAGGTCACGACATCGACCGCGGCGGCAAAGCCATCGAGCGCGACGCGATCGTCATAGCCGGCACGGGTCACCTCGGCAGCGACGTCACCGGCCGGCAATTCGGCCTCGGGCGCAAAGACATGGACGCGATAGCCCATCGACGCTGCCGCCAGCGCGAGCATTCGCCCGAGCTGGCCACCGCCGATGATCCCGATTGTCGAGCCGGGCTCGATCAAGGCATTGCCGGGCGCGATCGTCAAAACGCCAGCCTCAAGGCAAATGCGATTCGGGGCTCAACGCCACGGCGTCGCTCTGTTCCTGCCGCCACTGCGCCAGCCGCGCCGCGAGCGGCGCATCGTTGAGCGCCAGGATGGCGGCCGCCAGCAGCGCCGCGTTGATCGCGCCGGCGCGGCCGATGGCAAGCGTGCCGACCGGAATCCCCGCCGGCATCTGGACGATCGAATACAGGCTGTCCTGGCCACCGAGCGCACTGGTCGGCATCGGCACGCCAAGCACCGGCAAGGGGGTCATCGCCGCCGCCATGCCCGGCAGGTGCGCGGCGCCGCCAGCCCCGGCGATGATGATCTGGATGCCGCGATCCTTGGCGGTCCTGGCATAATCATACAAGCGGTCGGGGGTGCGGTGCGCGCTGACGATGCGCGTTTCATGCGGCACGCCCAACGTCGCCAGGGTTTCGGCGGTCTGGCTCATCGTTGTCCAGTCGGACGACGATCCCATGATGATGCCGACAATCGGGTCGTTCAAGGCCGGGCTCCCCCCAAGTCAGGAAGCGACAGACACTAAGCCTGGTGTTGCCGAAATGCCAGCGTCATCGCCGCCCTGCACAGACAAAAGTGCCAGTTGCCGGCGACGCAGCGGCACGCGACCACGGTGGCATGAGCCAGCACCCCGCCGACCGCGCCGCCATTGCCGATCTTGTCGCCGCCTATGGCGACGCCGTCAGCCGCCGCGATGCCGATGCCTGGGGGGCAACCTGGGCCGGCGATGCGACCTGGTCGCTGATGGGCCATGAAGTTGCCGGGCGCGATGCGATCGTGGCGCTGTGGCTCGGTGCCATGGCCCAGTTCGACGCGGTCAGCTTCGTCACCGCGCTGGGGCCGATCAGCCTGGGCGGCGATACCGCCAGCGCGCGCTGCCAGACGCACGAGGTGCTGCGCACCATCGATGGCACGATCCGCCGCGTTGCCGGCACCTATGACGACAGCTTCGTGCGCAGCGATGGCCGCTGGCTGTTCGCCCGCCGGGTTTTCGCCATCGTCATCGAACACTGAAGGGGCAAGCCATGACCATCGTCGTTTCGGCCGTCGTCGACCTTGATCCGGCACAGCGCAGCGCCGCGTTGACCGGCAGCAAGCCGCATATCGATGCCGCGCTGGCCCAGGCAGGCTGCGTTGCCTATTCGTGGTGCGCCGATCCGCATGATCTGGCGCGCGTGCACGTCTTCGAAGAATGGACTTCGGAAGCAGCGCTGGCGGCGCATCTGGCGGGGCCGGCGTATCGCGGCATGCTCGGCCATATCCAGGGCCATGGCATCACCAGCGCGGTCAGCCACAAATATGCCGTCACCGCCAAGCAGCCGGTCTATGATCCCCAAGGCCGGCCGCGAGCGGATTTTTTCTGACAGGCGCACGAAAAAGGGGCCGCGGATCGCGCCGCGGCCCCCACCATTTCGTGCCGATCAGAAGGCAGCGGAGATCGAGAACACCACCTTGCCGTTGGAGATCGGATCGCCACCGGGCACCTGGAACTTCGAAAAATTCGGCTGCAGGCGAAGGAATTCGATGCTGGTGTCGCTGATGTCGGTATCGACATAGGCCACACCCAGGACCACCGGGCCAACCACGAAATCGGCGCCGAGCAGCCAGTCGAAGTACGAACCCGTCGGGGCGACCGAGGTGCCGTTGGGGCCAAGCCCTGGGTTGCCATCCGAATAGCCCAGATGGGCCTTCAGCGTCAGCGGCGTATCCTTGATGCCGAAGGCGGCGTCGCCCCAGACATACAGATTGTCTTCCTTGTCACCGATGCGGCTTTGCGGATGGTTCGACCAGTTGCCGAGTGCCGACTGGTTCCACGCATAGGCGACCCCCGCGGTCAGCGCGACCGGGCCGGCCGTGCCGCTCAGCTTGACATAGGGTTCGAAGAACGACGTCAGCGTGGCGCCGCCGGGATATTGATAGAAGGTGCCGCCGACATCGAGCGTGCCGGCACCGACCGGCAGCTTGTAGCCGGCGAAGAGGTCGAGTTCGAGGTTCGGACCGCCAAAGGTGCCCCAGCCGGCAAGGTTCGACGCCCAGAAGCCGCCGTAAAGGCCCGATTCATGGTTGAGCGTCAGGCCGCCCTGCACGGCGAGGCCGTTGTTGGACTGCGAGATGCCGCGGAAACGATAATCCGAAACAAGGGCCACCGAACCCGAAACGGTCAGCGCCGGCTTGGGCTCATCGGCGGCGAGCGCCGGCGTTGCGGCTGCAATGGCAGCGAACGAAACCGCGGCGGCGAGGCTGTGAGCGAAGAATTTGCGCATGGAACATTGTCCCTCTCTTGGGGTTGAATGTTCCTCTCCCTATGCGTGGCGGCGCCTCTCATCCCGGCAAGCCGGGCGGGGTTCAGTCCATGCAGTGGTCAAAACGTAATCCGACGTTGCACGGTTTGTATAGTGCATTGCAGCAAAAATTACCGGTTTTACCGATGTGTTGCGCATTTGACACGTTCAACGCCGTGAGAATTGCCGCATTTGTGCCGCAATCACAACTTCAATGCCCAAACCGACCAGAAGTTGGTTTCGATCAGGAATCGCTGACGATCAGGCCGATCTGGCTGTCGATCAGCCGCCGCGCCATCGCGGCATCGAGCTG
>JBBRVH010000068.1:0-18011 GCA_038246995.1 Sphingomonadales bacterium | reverse complement strand
CAGCGCCAGCAGCAGCGCCAGCGCCTGGCCCGTCATATCGTCGCGAAACGCGCCCGGTCGGCGTCGCTGAGGCGGACCTGCAGGACGACGCCGGTCTCATCATCGCTGCGGCCGATGACTTCGCCATGTTCGTGGAGCCAGGCGACGCGGCGGCCGTCGCTCGATGACAGGCGGATGTCGTGGACATGGGTGCCGGCGCGCAGCATGATCGCCATCTGGTCGCACAGCGTCTCGACCCCTTCCCCGCTCAGCGCCGAAACGAGTACGGCATCGTCGCCGGCCCGGCCGGCGAGCGCTGCGCGTTCATCGGCATCGAGCGCGTCGATCTTGTTGTAGACGGTGAGCAGTGGCACGCGCTTCAGTTCGTCCGACAGGCCGAGCCCGGCCAGCACATCGGCGACATCCTGCGCCTGGGCATCGCTGTCGGGATGCGAGATATCGCGGACATGGACGATCAGATCGGCCTCGATGACTTCTTCGAGCGTGGCGCGGAAGGCAGCGACAAGCTGCGTCGGCAGGTCCGAAACGAAACCCACCGTGTCGGACATCACCACCTTGTCATGCCCGGGCAGTTTGATGGCGCGCATCGTCGGGTCGAGCGTGGCGAACAACAGGTCTTCGGCGCGGACTTCGGCCCCCGTCAGCCGGTTGAACAGCGTCGATTTGCCGGCGTTGGTATAGCCGACAAGGGCGACCACCGGCCACGGCGCCTTCTGGCGCTGGCGACGATGCAGGCCGCGGGTGCGGCGCACGTCTTCAAGCTCGGTTTTCAAGCGCACGATCCGGTCGCGGATCAGGCGGCGATCGGTTTCGATCTGGCTTTCGCCCGGGCCGCCCATGAAGCCGAAGCCGCCGCGCTGGCGTTCGAGGTGGGTCCAGCTGCGCACGAGCCGGCTCGCCTGGTATTGCAGATGCGCGAGTTCGACCTGAAGCGTGCCTTCGCGGGTGCTGGCGCGTTCGCCGAAGATTTCGAGGATGAGGCCGGTGCGGTCGATGACCTTGGCCTTCAGCTCCTTTTCAAGGTTGCGCTGCTGGATCGGCGAGACGGCGCCATCGATGACGACAAGCTCGGCATCATTGGCGGCAACCGCGGCGGCGAGGCGCTCGATCTGGCCCTTGCCGAACAGGGTGCTGGCGCTGGCCTTGCGCAGCTTGACGACTTCGCCATGGACGACCTGCAGCGCGATGGCGCGCGCCAGGCCTTCGGCCTCGGCAAGCCGGGCTTCGGGGGAACGGATGGCCGGCTGGCCGCCCTTGGCTTCCTTCAACGGCAACACGACGATGGCCGGCGCGCCGAAACGCACGCCGCGGCCATCATCCCATCCCATCCCGACGCTGGCGGCGGGCGGGGGTGCTTGATCGATCAATCAGGTTCGCTTTCATCGATGCGCTCGGCATCGAACAACTGGATGGGCCCGGCGGGCATGACCGTCGAAATGGCATGCTTGTAGACGAGTTGCGACTGGCCATCGCGCCGCAGCAGCACGGAGAAATTGTCGAACCAGGTGATGATGCCCTGCAATTTGACGCCGTTGACGAGGAACATCGTCACCGGAGTCTTGGTCTTGCGGACGGTATTGAGGAACACATCCTGGAGGTTGTTCGCTTTTTCAGCCATGGCCGGGCTCTTTCTTCGTTCTTGGCGGACTGCAAAAGGCCCGCGACCGCTCCGTTGCCCGGAGTCAGCGCCCCGGATACGCCCCGGGATAACCAAAGATAGTGCGCTGCAGCACGCTTCTCAATGGGGTAAAGAAAAAGGCTCAGCCTTCCGGTTCGGCGCCATCGCCGGGTTCGTCGGCGAGCCCGAGCGCCTTCAGCTTGCGATGCAGCGCCGAGCGTTCCATGCCGATGAATACCGCGGTTTTGGAGATATTGCCCGAAAAGCGCCGGATCTGGGCGCGCAGATATTCGCGCTCGAAGGCCTCGCGGGCTTCGCGCAAGGGCGTGCCCATGATCGATCGCACCGCCTGGTTGGGGACAAGCCGTGCCGGTTCGGCGGTGACTTCGGGGGGCAGCATGTCGATATCGATGCTGCCGATGCGCTCGGCCGGGGCCAAGATGAGCGTGCGTTCGACGACATTGCGCAACTGGCGGACATTGCCCGGCCAATCATAGGTTTGCAGCGCCGCCATGGCATCATCACTGAGCAAAGGCGTGGTGACGCGGCGTTCGGCGGCATAGCGGGTGAGGAAATAATGGACGAGTTCGCCAACATCCTCGCGGCGTTCGGACAGCGAGGGCAGCCTGACCGGGACGACGTTGAGGCGGTAATACAGATCTTCGCGAAAGCGCCCTGCGGCAATTTCGGCAACGAGATCACGCGAGGTCGCGCTGATCACCCGCACGTCGACGCGCACCCAGCGGCTGCCGCCGACGCGCTGGAAAATCTGTTCGGTCAGGACGCGCAAAATCTTGGCCTGGGTCGGCAGCGGCATGTCGGCAACATCATCGAGGAACAAGGTGCCGCCATGCGCCTGTTCGAACAGCCCCGAATTGACGAGATGGCCGCCCTCTTCCTTGCCGAACAGCGCTTCCTCGACACGATCGGGAGTCATCCGCGCGGCGCTGACGACGACAAAGGGCGAGGCTTCGCGCGGGCTCCACTGGTGCAGCAGGCGGGCGGCGACTTCCTTGCCGGAACCGGCGGCACCGGTGATGAGGACGCGGCTGCCGGTGGCGGCGACGCGCTTCAGGGTGGCGCGCACGCCGTTGATCAGCGCCGAGGACCCGGTCAGTTCGGTATCGAAGCCGACGCGTTCCTTCAGCGCTTCGAATTCGCGCTTCAACCGCTCGGTTTCGGTGGCGCGGCGCACGACGAGCAGCAATTGTTCGGCCTGGAAAGGCTTTTCGATGAAATCATAAGCGCCGCGCTTGATCGCGGCGACAGCGGTTTCGATATTGCCATGGCCCGAAATCACCACCACCGGCAGCGTCGGTTCGCGGCGCTTGATCTCGTCGAGCAGTTCGATGCCATCGAGGCGCGAGCCCTGCAGCCAGACATCGAGAACGATCAGCGAAGGCCGGCGCTCGGCGAGCGCTGCGAGCGCGCCATCGCTGTCGCCGGCGGTGCGGGTGCCATAGCCTTCATCGCTCAATACCCCGGCAATCAGGTCGCGGATATCGGCTTCATCGTCGACGATCAGGATGTCGAGGGCCATGTCTGTCGGTTATCCTAGGCTGTCAGCTTGAAGGGAAGCGCGGTTTCGGGAAACGCGGTTTCGGCCTGCGCACTGTCGGCGATCATCGCCCGGCTCAACCGCGCCCGGGCGAAGGCGCCGGTGGCATCAGGCTGTGCCGGATCGGCCGGTGCATCGCCAAGTTCGAGGCTGCCGCCATGGTCCTCGATGATCTTCTTGACGATGGCGAGGCCGAGCCCGGTGCCGCGCGCCCGGGTGGTGACATAGGGCTCGGTCAACCGCGCCCGGCTTTCGAGCGGCAAGCCGATGCCGTTGTCGGTGATGGTGACCGTCACCGATGCTTCGCTGTCCACGATGCCGATGGTGATCCGCCCGGGGGCCAGTGCCAGGCCCTCGGCGGTGTCGCGTTCGATGCGGGTTGTCACCGCTTCGGCGGCATTCTTGAGCAGATTGGTCAGCGCCCGGGCCAGTTGCTGGCGATCGCAGACCAGTGGTTCGGCGGCGCTGCCTTCGACGCCATAGCTGATGCCGGGATAGGCGACTTCCTGCAGCACCAGCGCCTGGCGCACCACGGCATCGAGGTTTTCCGGCCCGAACATCGGCTTGGGCAGCCGCGCGAAATCGGAAAATTCATCGACCATGCGGCGCAGATCACCAACCTGGCGGACGATCGTGGCGGTCAACACGGCAAAAGTTTCGGGGTCTTCGGCGATCTGGCGGCCATATTTGCGCTGCAGGCGTTCCGCCGCGAGCTGGATCGGCGTCAGCGGGTTCTTGATTTCATGGGCGATGCGCCGTGCCACATCGGCCCAGGCGGCACGGCGCTGGTCGGCGAGTTGTGCCGAAATATCATCGAAGGTCAGCACGAAGCCGATTTCGGATTCAATCTCCCCGGCGACGCGCACCGACAGCGTTTGTGTGTCGGTGCCGCGCGCAATGCGCACCTGGCGCGTCGTGGCGCCGCCGTGCTGGGCTTCATCGAGCATTTCGGCCAGTTCGGGCACCGCAAGGCGCAGCGACTGGCCAGCGAGTTCATTTTCCGGAATTTCGAGCAACGCTGCTGCCGAGCGATTGGCGACGCGAATGACTCCGGCGGCGGTAATCGACAACACCCCCGCCGACACCCCCGACAACACCGCTTCGGTGAATTCGCGGCGCCGATCGAGCTGGCGATTGGCGCCGATCAGGGCATTCTGCTGGGTTTTCAACTGGCTCGTCATGCGGTTGAAGGCGCGCGCCAGCGTGCCGATTTCGTCGGGAGAGCCGCGTACCGGCACCCGGGCATCAAGATCCCCCGCCCCGACCCGCTGCGCCGCCAGCGCCAGCCGCGCGATCGGCGCCACCAGCCGGTTGGCCAGCCACAAGGCGAACCACACCGCCACCGCAAGCGTGAGCAGCGACACGCCCATCAGCACCAGGTTGAAGCGCAACTGCATCACCCGCGAGCGTTCGATCAAGGATCGATATTCGCCCAGCGCGCCCGCGGCTTTTTCGGCCCGCGCCAGCACCGCCGGGTCGACCTTGCGGCTGATGTAGATATAGCGGCTGGCGGCCGGATCGATGGCGACCACTGCTTCAATACGGTCGCTGCCCTTTGCCACCACGGTGGCGGCGCCGCCGCGGGCCTGCGCCAGATCGACATTACGCAGCCGCCGGTCGAGCATCGCATCGCCGGGGCCGGTGTTGGCGATACTGGTGATGCGGCCATCGGCCCCCCGCGAAAACACCACGGCTTCCGACAGGTTGCGCGCTGCGACCTGGAATTGCAGCCCCTTGACGAACAGGTCGCTGCCCAGCCCGAAATCGCGGGCGTAATTGTTGACGTCGGTTGCCATCGCCACGATGTCATCGGCAACCCGCTGGCGATTTTCCTCGACATAGGCCTGCGCCACCTGGTTCGACCCATCCAATATCGTCTTCACCCGGTCCGAAAACCAGAATTGCACGCCGAACTGGAACAGCAGCGAGGCAAAGATCACCACCAGCACCGTCGGCACGGCCGCAATGCCGGCGAACAGGGCGACGAGCCGGACGTGCAACTGCGCCCCCGCCAGCCCCCGCCGCCGATTGGCCAGCAGAATCGCCACACGCCGGGCGATCAGCACGACGAGCGTCATCACCGGCAACAGATTGGCGACGAGCAGCAGGGTCACCAGCGGCGGCGACAGGCCGTTGGCCGGCACGGCGCGACCGGTCAGCAGCGCATAGCTCGTCCAGCCGAGCGCGATGGTGAGGATGGCCGCCGCAACTTCGAGCCGCGGGTAAAAGTCCACCCGCCGCACCCAGCGGTTGACACGGCGGCGCAACGAACGCCAGCGACCGGCAAGCTGCGGCGTCAAGGCGCCGGGCTGAGGTGCCGGGAGAGCAGGTGCGTCGTTCATGCAACACGCTGTGTATCTTAAAAGCGTGGCCAAAGGAACACAGCGCGTGGCGATCATGCGACAGATGGTGGCGCGATGGCGATGGAGACCAACTCCCTCCCCGCAGGGGGGAGGGAGTTGGCCTATTATCCTCGCCGCGCGGCGACCGGATCGAGCCCCAGGTCGGTCAGTTTCTTGCGCAGCGTGTTGCGGTTGATCCCCAGCAGGCGTGCCGCCTTCAACTGGTTGCCGCCCGTCGCATCGAGGCACGCCGCGATCAACGGGCGCTCGACTTCGGCAAGCAGCCGGTCATACACGCCATCGGGCGGCAATTTATCCCCGAAACCGGCAAAATAACGCGCAATATGCCCGGCGGCGGACGCTGCGAGCCCCTGTTTGTCATCGACCGGCGGCGGCGGTGGCGGGCGCACCCCCTGCCCCAACCCGGCTGCAATGGCCGCAGCGCCGATCGTGTCGCCGCGTTCGAGCACGGCAAGGCGGCGCATGAGGTTTTCAAGCTCGCGGACATTGCCGGGCCAGTTATGCTGGCTCAGCGCTGCAATGGCATGGGAATCCAGCGTCTTGCGTGGCAAGCCTTCCTGCGCTGCGGTTTCGAGGAAATGCCGCACCAGCGCCGGAATGTCCTCAGGCCGCGCCCGCAAAGGCGGCAAGTGCAGCGGCACGACGTTCAGCCGGTAATAAAGATCCTCGCGAAAGCGGCCGGTCTGGGTCAGCGCCAGCAAATCCTGGTTGGTCGCCGACACGATACGAACATCGGCGCGCTGCGCCCGCATGCCGCCAACGGTGGTGAATTCGCCGCTTTGCAGCACGCGCAGCAACCGCGTCTGCGCCTCGATCGGCATGTCGCCGATTTCATCGAGGAACAGCGTGCCGCCCTGGGCCTGTTCGAACTTGCCGGCGGCGCGCGCGGCAGCGCCGGTAAAGGCGCCGCGTTCATGACCGAACAATTCGCTTTCGATGAGTTCGCGCGGGATCGCCGCCATGTTGAGCGCGATGAACGGCCGGTTGCTGCGCGGCCCCATGTCGTGAATGGCGCGCGCCACCAGTTCCTTGCCGGTGCCGCTTTCGCCGAGCACCATCACCGTCAGGTCGTTGGGCACCACCCGCGCGATCAGGCGATAGACTTCCTGCATCGCCGCAGAGCGACCGATCAGCGGCGTATCGTCGCCCAACTCGCCTTCGTCACCCGCCGCGCTGCCTTCGAGTGCCGCCGCAACCGATCGCGTCAATTCATTCAGATCGAACGGTTTTGGCAGGTAATCGAACGCGCCCTGTTCGGTCGCACGCACCGCCGTAGACAGCGTGTTTTGCGCGCTCATCACGATGACCCGCAATCCGGGGCGCAATTCGAGCAGTTTCGGAATGGTATCGAGGCCGTTGGCATCGGGCAGGATGACATCGCTGATCACCACGTCGCCGCGGCCTTCGGCGATCAGCTTGACCAGACCCGCCGCGGTTTCGGTAACCAGCACCTGATGGCCGGCGCGCTGCATCGCCTGCCGCACGACGGTGCGGATGGCGGCATCGTCATCGGCGATGATGATGGTGGCGGTCATGCGCTGGCTCCTGCCCTGGCGACCGGCAGCAATACCCGGAAAATGCTGCGCAGCGGTTCGCCCGAGCGTTCATATTCGATGACGCCACCATGATCGGCAACGATCTTGGCGACCAGCGCCAGCCCCAGCCCCGAGCCGCCGCGCTTCGTTGAAACGAACGGTTCGAAAACATGATCGGCCAGATCGGGATCGATGCCCGGGCCATTGTCGATGATGCGCACTTCGAGCGGCAACGAGATCGGGCTGCCGCCGGCTTCACCGCGCACGCGCAAGCCGGGCTTAAAGGCAGTCGTCATCTCGATCCGGCCATTGGAACCAGTGGCTTCGGCAGCGTTCTTCACCAGATTCAGGAAGACCTGGACCAGGGCATCATGATTGCCGGCGACCATCGGCAAGGAGGGATCATAGCGTTCCCTGATCGTTGCCGTGCGGGCAAAACCCTGTTCCGCGACCCGGCGGACATGGCCGAGCACTTCGTGAATATTGACCGGAAGCAACTGCAACGGCCGCGTGTCGGTGAAGCTTTCCATGCGATCGACCAGCTTGGCGATGCGATCGACTTCGGTGACGATCAGGTCGGTGAGTTCACGGCGGTCATCGCCGGGCATGGCGACGTCGCCGGCCAGCAGTTGCGCGGCGCCGCGGATCCCCGACAGCGGATTCTTGATCTCGTGGGCCAGCATTGCCGCCACCCCGACGGCGGAACGCGCGGCGCCCTGCTGGTGCACCTGGCGATCGACGAGAGTGGCGACGGCGCGGGTCTGGAAGGCGACCGCCAGCCAGTCGCGGGCGTCACCAACCGGCGCGACGAGAATATCGGCGCGGGCGGTGCGGCCGCCGATGAAATGCAGTGCCAGGTCATAGGCGGCACAACTGGTGCCTTCGGCATGGGCGCGGCGGACAAGATCTTCCACTGCGGTATTCTGGCCGAACGCTGCTGCCCAGCCACGCTCGGTCAGCGCCTGCTCGCTGGCATTGAGAAAGACTTCGGCCGCCAGATTGGCCCGCGCCGGCATGCCATCGGGGCGGACGAGCACCGCCGGCACCGCCAGCCCGGCAAGCAGATGCTCGGCGGCGGTGGTCAAGCGGCAAAGGCCTTTTCGTCCAGCGCTGCCGCCTGTTGCGCCTCGTAGAAGCGATCGACCATGTCGAGCACCACGGCCGGATCGGCGATCTGGTTGACGGCATTCCGGAAGGCACCGGAATCGTGCAGCCCCTTGGTGTACCAGCCGAGATGCTTGCGCGCGAGATTGACGCCGATGACCGGGCCGTAAAGATCGATCATCAGGGCATAATGTTCGCGCACCAGGGCCTGTTGTTCGGCCAGGCTCGGGTCTGCCGGCACCGGCCTGCCGGTCAGCGCCGCCATGACCTGCGCGATCAGCCACGGCTTGCCATAGGCACCGCGCCCGATCATCACGCCATCGGCCCCCGACTGGTCGAGCGCGGCTTCGGAATCGGCGATCGAACAGATATCGCCATTCACGATTACAGGGACTTTCACCGCATTCTTGACATTCTGCACGAAGGCCCAATCGGCCGTACCGGTATAAAGCTGGCAGCGCGTGCGGCCATGGACGGTGATCAACTGGATGCCCAGATCCTCGGCCACACGGGCGAGTTCGGGGGCGTTGAGGCTGGCATGGTCCCAGCCCATGCGCATCTTCAAGGTCACCGGCACCTTCACCGCCTTCACCGTCGCTTCGATGATGCGGCGGGCGAGTTCGGGTTCGCGCATCAGCGCCGAACCGGCATGGCCGTTGACGACCTTTTTCACCGGGCAGCCCATGTTGATGTCGATGATCGCCGCGCCCAGCCCTTCGTTGAGCCTGGCGGCTTCGGCCATGCGTTCGGGGTCGCAACCCGCAAGCTGCATGCTGACGGGTTCTTCCGACGGGTCCCACGCGGCCTTTTGCTGCGATTGGCGGGTATCGCGGATCATCGCTTCGCTGGCGATCATCTCGGTGACCGTCAGCCCGGCGCCATAGCGCTTGACGAGCGTGCGGAACGGCCGGTCGGTGACACCGGTCATCGGCGCCAGGATGACCGGCATGGCGAGCGTCAACGGCCCGATGGCAATGGGGGGGATGCGGTTCACGAAAATGCCTGAAAAACAGGCACGCGCCATATCGGCTTTCCCCCTGTTCGGCAAGCGCGGCGCATCGGCGGCGCCGACCGACCCCGCGATTGTCGCGGCGCGCGGCGATTGCTAATCTCGGGCTGACGGAGGGGCCGATGACCGACAATCTGCCACAACTCGATCGCCTGTTTCTCACTGACAGCGGGCTCGAAACCGATTTGCTGTTCAACCGCGGCATTGATCTGCCGCATTTCGCCGCGTTTCCGCTGCTCGCAGATGCCGGCGGGCGCCAGCAACTGACCGACTATTATCGCCGGCATATCGCCATTGCGGCGGAACACGGCACCGGATTCATACTGGAAAGCCCGACGTGGCGCGCCAGCCAGGATTGGGCAACGCTGCTCGGCCTGTCGCCGGCGGCGCTCGACGCCAGCAACCGCGATGCGATTGCCCTGATGCAGCAGTTGCGCGATGCGCATCAGGCCAGCGGTCTGCCGATCGTCGTCAGCGGCTGTGTCGGGCCGCGCGGCGATGGCTATCGCGCCGATCCGGGTGCCGAAGCAGCCGCCGCTGCCGCCTATCATGTGCCGCAGATCAACAGCTTTGCCGCAGCAGGCGCCGACATGGTGAGCGCGGTCACCATGACCACTATGGCCGAAGCCACCGGGATTGCCCTGGCAGCGCGCGCCGCCGGGCTGCCGGTGGCGATTTCGTTCACGCTGGAAACCGATGGACGATTGCCCGATGGCACCGCGCTGGGTCATGCCATTGCCGCCGTCGATGCCGCGACTTCTGCCTATCCGGCCTATTTCATGATCAATTGTGTGCATCCTGACCATTTCAGCGTGCTGTTCGAGACACAGGCCGACTGGCAGTCGCGGCTGCGCGGCATTCGGGCCAACGCCTCGACGCTCAGCCATGCCGAACTCGATGTGATGACCGTGCTCGACGCCGGCGACCCCCCGGCGCTGGCCGAATCCTATCACTGGTTGCGGGCAAGACTGCCGCATCTGACCGTGCTGGGTGGCTGCTGCGGCACCGATCAGCGCCACATTGCCGCCATTGCGGCGCGCTGCTGTTCCTAGCACTTGCGTTGCCGCTTCATCACGTTAGTGCTGCGGCGATGACCACCCATGCCATCATCGTCGCGGCGGGCAGCGGCATTCGGGCGGGCGGCGACGTGCCGAAACAGTATCAGCATGTCGCGGGCCAGGCGCTGCTGCGCCATGCCATTTTGCGCCTTTCGATTCACCCGGGGATCGATGCTGTCAGTGTAGTGATCAACCCGGTGGATCGGGATCTGTATGATGCCGCCGTGGCGGGGCTTTCATTGCCGCCGCCAATCGCCGGCGGCGCCGCCCGGCAGCAATCGGTGCTCGCCGGGCTGGAAGCGCTGGCGGCGACACCGCCGGCGCTGGTATTGGTCCATGATGCCGCGCGCGCCTTTGTGACGGATGCGGTGCTCGACGCGCTGTTCGCCGCGCTCGCCGACCCGGCCAATGACGGCGCCGTGCCGGGCCTGGCCGTCATTGACAGTCTGCGCCGGGGTGGTGCGCAATATGAAGCCGCTATCGACCGCGACGGCCTGTTTCGCGTCCAGACCCCACAGGCGTTCCGCTTTGCGCCGCTGCTGGCCGCGCACCGTGCCGCAGCGCCCGGCGCGACCGACGAACTTGGTATTGCGATGGCGGCGGGGCTGATGGTTGCGGTAACCGCGGGTGACGAACGCGCTTTCAAGGTGACGGAACCGCAGGATTTTGCCAAAGCGACAGCGATGGTCACCCCTGCCCTTACCTCGCGTGCCGCCAGCGGTTTCGATGTGCACCGCTTTGGCCCCGGCGATCATGTCTGGCTGTGCGGTATCGCCATTCCGCACACGCACGGCCTTGTCGGCCACAGCGATGCCGACGCCGGGTTGCATGCGCTCACCGATGCCCTGCTCGGCACGATCGCGGCGGGTGATATCGGCGACCATTTCCCGCCGAGCGACGCGCGCTGGAAAGGCGCGGCGTCGGACATTTTCCTTGCCCATGCTGCCGATCTTGTTCGCGCGCGCGGTGGCATCATCGATCATGTCGATATCACGCTGATCTGCGAACGCCCCAAAATCGGCCCGCACCGCGATGCGATGCGCGAGCGGATCGCCGGCATTCTTGGCATCGACGCCGGGCGAGTCAGCGTCAAGGCAACCACGACCGAACTTCTTGGTTTTACCGGGCGAAGCGAAGGCCTGGCGGCGCAAGCCATGGCCAGCGTTCGGTTACCGGAATAAGGAAGCGCCATGGACCCCGAACTGCTTGCAGCCGCAGCCCGCGTGCTCGATGCCAACCGCGCAGCGGGGCGCACCATCGCGGCGGCGGAAAGCTGCACCGGCGGGCTTGTCATGGCCGCGCTCACCGAAATCGCCGGCGCTTCGGACGTGGTGGAACGCGGCTTCGTTACCTATTCGAACGAGGCCAAGATGGAATCGATCGGGGTCAACCAGGACATATTGGAAACCTTTGGTGCCGTGTCGATCGCGGTCGCCTGGGCGATGGCGCAGGGTGCGCTCAAGCACAGCCATGCCGATGTTGCGGTCGCCATCACCGGCATCGCCGGGCCGGGCGGCGGCAGCGAGAAAAAACCCGTCGGCACGGTGGTGTTCGCGCGCGCCGTGCGTGGCGATGATCCCGAAGCGATGGTTGCCGATATCCGCCACTTCGGCGATCTGGGCCGCAGCGAAATCCGCCGTCAGGCGGCGCTGGTGGCGCTCGAACTGCTGATGCCCGATGCAACCGGCGTCGGCGCGCCATAGATCGCGGCGGCGCGGGCTTCGAACGCGCCGACCATGCGGCGAAACGCATCCTGGAAGAACATGCCGGCCAGGCGTTCGAACATGCGGTTCTTGAATTCGAAATCGACGCTGAAATCGATATCGCACGCCCCACCCGGGGCCGCGCGAAACACCCAGTCGTTGTGCAGATATTTGAGCGGCCCCGACAGATAATCGACATGGACCCTGGTTTCAGGGGTCAGGGTCACCCGGCTGGTAAAGCGTTCGCGCACCATCTTGAAGCCGACGATCATGTCCGCCGTCACGATATTGCCGTCGGTTTTCAAAATGCGCATTCCCTGCACCCACGGCAGGAATTCGGCATAGCGGCCGATATCGGCAACCAGCGCATAAACCTGAGCCGGGGTATAGGGCAGCCGCCGGGTTTCGGTATGGTGGGGCATCAGGCGCCTGCCGCCGCTGCCGCTTTCGCGCGGCGCTTGGCCTGCATTTCGGCAAAATCGGCGCCGGCGTGATAGGATGACCGGGTCAACGGCGAGGCCGCGACCTGCAGGAAGCCCTTCGATCGCGCCACCGCCGCATAGGCCGCAAAGGTGGCGGGCGGCACGAACTCGATGACCTTGGCGTGGCGCGGCGTCGGCTGGAGATATTGGCCCACCGTCAGGAAATCGACCCCGGCCGACCGCATGTCGTCCCAGACCTGGTGGAGTTCCTGCGCGGTTTCGCCAAGGCCGACCATGACCCCCGATTTGGTGAACACCTGATCGTTCAGGGACTTGACCTGATCGAGCAGCCGCAGCGAATGATAATAACGCGCGCCGGGCCGGATGGTCGGGTAAAGCCGCGGCACGGTTTCGAGATTGTGGTTGTACACATCCGGCCCCGCCGCCACGATGGCTTCGACCGCTTTTTTCGCCTTGTTGCGAAAATCCGGTGTCAGGATCTCGATGGTGGTTTTTGGCGCGTGCCGGCGCAACGCTTCGATGACGCGGACAAACTGCCCTGCCCCGCCATCGGGCAGATCATCGCGATCGACCGAGGTGATGACGATATGTTCGAGCCCAAGCGCCCCGGCGGCTTCGGCAACGTGCATCGGTTCGAGCAGGTCCACCGGCCCCGGCATGCCGGTCTTGACGTTGCAAAAGGCACAGGCGCGCGTGCAGGTATCGCCCAGGATCATCACCGTCGCGTGCTTCTGGCTCCAGCATTCGCCGATATTGGGACACGCCGCTTCCTCGCAAACGGTGTTGAGGTTCAGGCGACGCATCAGCGCCCGGGTTTCGGCAAACACCGGCGACGTCGGCGCGCGCACGCGCAACCAGTCGGGCTTGCGCGCGCGCACTTCGGGCACAGGCGACAGGGACAGCACGGTGGGGTTTTCACTCATGTACGGCAAATAGCGCGTGATGGGTCCGCTGCCAATGCGGCAGGGTGACGAAGCGTCAAAGTGTTGCTGGTGCCGCGACCCCGGGATGTGTGGCCGGCGCGATCAGCATCGCCAGCTTGCATGTCACCGGAAAAAGGCACGCCCGGCGCTCAGAGGGAAGAGCACCGGGCGTACTCGATACAGTCCGCCGTGCCGGGTTGGCAGGGACAACGCTTTCGCTGCGAGGGCAGTCGCCACGAAAATGTCACGGTCCGCACGGAGCAATATGATATGATGTTACTCGTCTCGCAAGAGGTTTCATGAACTTTTTTTAATGTGCGCTATTCTGGCGCACGGTCATAAATCCGGCCGCCCCCCGATCGGGACCCGGCGCGCTGTTCCACCCATGCCTTGTGGGCCTTGGTGCCACAGCCATAATTGCCGGCAAGGCCCGATGCCGAACAGCTCCCTGCCCCGCCACCGTCATAATCGAACAGCGCATTGCGTTCGCGCGATACCGCAATGCTGTTCTTGCTGCCGCGTTCGGGTGGCAGGTTCAGCGGCGCTCGATAGGGTGATTTGCGCGGCTCGGGATCGGCGCAAACGACAATCTCGCCTGGCACCGGCTTGGGGCACAGGGCGCTGAGCGACGGCGGGATCGCCGCATCGATCACCGGCGGGATCGCCGCACCGATCACCGGCGGGATCGCCAGGGGCGCGGCCAGCAGGGCAAGCGCCACGATCAATAGTGCAGCGCCCGGCCATAGGCATCGAGCACGCTTTCATGCATCATTTCGCTGAGCGTGGGATGCGCGAACACCGTGTGCATCAGTTCCTGTTCGGTCGTTTCGAGGCTGCGCGCGATGACATAGCCCTGGATCAACTCGGTCACTTCGGCGCCGACCATGTGCGCGCCGAGCAATTCGCCGGTGCCGGCGTCGAACACGGTCTTCACGAACCCTTCCGCCTCGCCCAGCGCGATTGCCTTGCCATTGCCGATGA
This sequence comes from Sphingomonadales bacterium, assembly GCA_038246995.1. Lineage (GTDB taxonomy): Bacteria > Pseudomonadota > Alphaproteobacteria > Sphingomonadales > Sphingomonadaceae > Sandarakinorhabdus. The sequence continues at coordinate 3,716 of JBBRVH010000068.1, read as the reverse complement.
AGGGGAATTTGCCGACCTTCACCGTGTGGCCGGCGGCCTTGGCTTTCGCCTCGGTCATGCCGACGCTGGCGACCTGGGGCCGCGAATAGGTGCAGCCGGGAATGCCGGCCTTGTCCATCGGGTGGACGTGCAGCCCGGCGATGGTTTCAACCGCGATGATGCCTTCATGGCTGGCCTTGTGCGCCAGCCAGGGGGCGCCCGCCACGTCGCCGATCGCCCAGAGGCCGGGGATATTGGTGCGGCCGAAGCCATCGTTGACGATATGGCCGCGATCGGTGGCGACGCCCAGCGCCTCCAGACCGATGTTTTCGGTGTTGGGCACGATGCCGATGGCGACGATGACGTGGGAGAAGCTTTCGGTGCTCGCCTTGCCATCGGCGCCGGTGATGGTGGCGGTGACTTCGGTCGCGCCCGGCGTCACGTCGCTGACTTTCGTGGCGGTCAGGATGCGCATGCCCTGTTTGGTCAGTGCCTTGTGCATGAAGGCGGAGATTTCCTCGTCCTCCACCGGCAGCATGCGATCGAGCATTTCGACGATGGTGACCTTGGCCCCCATGTCGCTGTAGAAACTGGCGAACTCCACCCCGATCGCACCCGATCCGATGACGAGCAGATTGGTCGGCATTTCGGGCGGCACCATGGCGTGGCGATAGGTCCAGATGCGCTGGCCATCGGCCTGCAAGCCGGGAAGGTCACGCGCCCGCGCGCCGGTGGCGATGATGATGTTGGGGGCGGTCAGCGTACGGACCTGGTCCCCGGTGGTCACGGTCAATTCGGTGGCGCTGGTGAGCGTGCCCACGCCTTCGACGACGGTGACCTTGTTCTTCTTCATCAACCCCTTGACGCCGCCGTTGAGCTGGGCGGCAACCTTGCGGCTACGCTCGGTGATTTTCGCGAGGTCGAAGCCGACGCCGGTGGCGGACAGGCCATAGGCCGCGGCATTCTGCATGTAGTGGTAGATTTCCGACGTGCGCAGCAGCGCTTTCGTCGGGATGCACCCCCAGTTGAGACAGATGCCGCCGAGGCGCTCGCGCTCGACGATGGCGACCTTCATGCCGAGTTGGCTGGCGCGGATGGCGGCGACATAGCCGCCGGGGCCGGAGCCGAGGATGATGAGATCGAAGGGTTCAGACATGATCGCCACTTTCTTCCCTCTCCCCTCGCGGGAGAGGGCGACTCGCCGCAGGCGAGCGGGGTGAGGGGGAATTCAGCGCCGTATGAAGTCGGTCCATCACATCGCGCGGTTGAGACAGGATTTCGTGGTTCCAGAAGCGCAGGACACGAAAGTCCTGGCTTTCCAGCCATGCCGTCCGCCGCGCGTCCGCCGCGCTTTCGCAATGCTGGCCGCCGTCTGCTTCGACAATCAAACGCGAATCGTAACAGACAAAATCAGCAATGAAGGCGCCGATCGGAACCTGGCGGCGGAACTTGAACGCGCTGAAGCGCCGATCGCGCAACATCGCCCAAAGGCGACGCTCGGCATCCGTTTGCCGGTTGCGCATGGTGCGGGCGTGCTTTTTGAGCAGCAGATACCCCTCACCCCGCTCGCCAAGAGGCGAGTCGCCCTCTCCCGCAGGGGGAGAGGGAGGTGTCACGCCACCAGACCCAGCGGGTTTTCGATCAGCGCCTTGAACGCGCTCATCAATTCCGCGCCGTCGGCGCCGTCGATGGCGCGATGGTCGAAGCTGCCGGTCACGCTCATCACCGTCGCGATCGCCAGCGCACCACCGACCACATAGGGCCGCTGTTCCCCGGCCCCGACCGCCAGGATCATCGCCTGCGGCGGGTTGATCACCGCGTCGAAACTCTTGATGCCGAACATGCCGAGGTTGGAAAGGCTGGCGGTGCCGCCCTGATATTCATGGGGCTGCAACTTGCCGGCCCGCGCCTTTTCGGCGAGCGCCTTCATCTCGGTGGCGATCTGCGACACAGCCTTGCCGTCGGCGCCAACGATGATCGGCGTGATCAGCCCCGAAGGTGCCGCCACCGCCACCGAAATATCGGCGCGGCTGTAGCTGATGAGATTGTCACCCGCGAACGAGACGTTGCACTTGGGCACCTGGCGCAGCGCCAGCGCCAGCGCCTTGATGATCAGGTCGTTGACGCTCAGCTTGATCTTGCGTGGCTCCAGCGCGGCGTTGAGTTCGCCGCGCAGTTTCAGCAGCGCATCGAGCCGGACATCGACGGTCAGGTAGATGTGCGGGATGGTCTGCTTGGCCTCGGTCAGCCGCTTGGCGATGATCTTGCGGACGGCACCGAGCTTGGCGACCTCGTGCGGGATATCGCTGGTGGGCGCGGGGGCGGCCACTTTCTTCTCCCCTCCCGGCACGGGAGGGGTCGGGGGTGGGTTCTCTGCGGCGACGGGCACGGCTTTCGGCGCCGGGGCCGCTGCAACCGGCTTGGCCACCGCCGCATCGATATCGGCGCGTATGATCCGGCCATTGGGGCCAGAACCTGTGACGCTGCCCAGAGCCACGCCCTTGGCCTCGGCGAGCCGGCGCGCGAGTGGCGACGCGTTCACGCGACCTTCCTTCTCCCCTCCCGCAACGGGAGGGGCTGGAGGTGGGTTCTCTGCGACCACGCGCGCAGGCTCAGGCGCTGCGGCAACCACTGGTGGTGCGGGCTTCGCGGGTGTTCCCACCCCCGACCCCTCCCGTTCCGGGAGGGGAGCAGAAGAGTCCCCTTCCCCTTGCAATCGCATGATCACCTGGCCAACGGGCACACCCTCGGTGCCCGCCGCGACGACCAGTTCGGCGACCACGCCCTCGTCGATGCTCTCGACCTCCATCGTCGCCTTGTCGGTTTCGATTTCGGCGAGGACATCGCCCGATTTGACCGTGTCGCCAACCTTGACGAGCCATTTCGACACGGTTCCCGTTTCCATCGTCGGCGACAGGGCGGGCATGGTGATGTCGATCATTTGTAGCAAACCTTCTTCGCCGCGCTCACCACATCGGCGGGTTTCAGCAGTGCCAGTTTTTCCAGATTGGCGGCATAGGGCATCGGCACATCGATGTTGGTGCAGCGCAGGACCGGCGCGTCGAGATCGTCAAAACCCTGTTCCATGACGATGCTGATGATTTCGGACGCGATCGAACAGACCGGGAAGCCTTCCTCCACCACCACCATGCGGTTGGTTTTCTTCAGGCTCGCCAGCACCGTCGCCGTATCGAGCGGGCGCAGGGTGCGCAGGTCGATGATTTCGGCCTCGATGCCCTCCGCCGCCAGCGTTTCGGCGGCGGCAAGACACACACCGACCCCGATCGAATAGGTGACCAGCGTCACATGGCTGCCGGCGCGCACGATGCTCGCCTTGCCGATGGCGACGACATGGTCGCCTTCGGGCACGTCGAAGCTCTGGCCGTAGAGGAGTTCGTTTTCGAGGAACACCACCGGGTCGGGGCTGCGGATTGCCGCCTTGAGCAACCCCTTGGCATCGGCGGCGCTATACGGCGCGATGACGATCAGCCCCGGCACGCTGGCGTACCAGGCGGCGAAGTTATGGCTGTGCTGGGCGCCGACCCGCGACGCCGCGCCGTTGGGCCCGCGAAACACGATCGGGCAGCGCATCTGGCCGCCGCTCATGTAATTGGTCTTGGCGGCGCTGTTGATGATGTGGTCGATGGCCTGCAGCGCGAAATTGAAGGTCATGAACTCGATGATCGGCCGCAGCCCGCCCATGGCGGCACCGGCGCCGATGCCGGCAAAGCCATATT
>JBBRVH010000067.1:0-18091 GCA_038246995.1 Sphingomonadales bacterium | reverse complement strand
GCCGGGCCGGCGGCATCGGCGGCAAGCACCTGCGCCGTTGCCGACAGCGGCAGCGCAAAAGTGCCCAACCCGCAGAACAGATCGGCCACCCGCCGCGCCGGGCCGACCGCGGCACATACGGCCGCCACCAGCGCTGCCTCCCCCTCGCGAGTGGCTTGCAGGAACGGCGCCGGCGGCAGCATCACCGGCACCCCGCCCATCACCAATTGCGGCGGCCGTGGCATCGCCACCGTTTCCACGCCATGCGCACCTTCGACCGACAGTCGCGCCAGGTCATGCGCCGCGGCAAAGGCGGTCAATCGCTCGATCTGGGCCAGGCTTTCGGCGGCGACATTGGCGAGCAGCACATCGGTGCCGCTGTCGCTCGCGGTCAGGGTAATGCCCACCCCCTGCCCTTCGCCGATCGACCCCTTGAGCAAGTGCCGCAGCGGCGCGAGCAACCCCTGGAGCGCGGGCAGCAGGATCTCGCATTGCTCGATATCGACGATACGGTGGCTGGCTTCGGCGTTGAAGCCCAGCGTCAATTTCCCCTGCCGCCGGACGGCGCGCAACGACGCGCGGCGGCGGCTGTGCGGCGGCGATACCGCGACCGGGTGGATGGCGCCGGCCACGATCCCGAGGGCCGCCAGCGGCCGCACGATGCGATCGACGACAAACGCTTCATAATCGACGGCGTTGACATGCTGGAGCTGGCAGCCGCCACAATCGGCAACATGGCGGCACGGCGGCACGACATGGCGCGGCCCGGGGGTGATGGTCGAGACATCCCCCACAAAGGTCACCGTGTCGCCGATGGTGGCGCCAACCACAAAGCGCCCGTCCCCGGTCACGCCATCGCCGCGTCCCGCCAGCCTGACGATGGTTTGCGCTTCGCTCACAGCGCGGCCAGCACGGCGGGCAACAAGCCCGGCAGATCATCGGCGATCAACCCCGGCCCGCCGCGGATGCCGGCATCACCGTGCAGCCACACCCCGGCACGCGCGGCGTCGAAGGGCGCCAGGCCCTGCGCCAGCAGCGCCGCGATGATGCCCGTCAAAACATCGCCCGATCCCGCCGTCGCCAGCCAGGGCGCCGCGTGCAGGTTGATGCCAACTCGGCCATCGGGCGCGGCGATGATGGTTTCGGCCCCCTTGAGCACGATGATACCGCCACTGGTGACGGCAGCGGCAGCCGCGGCGCCGACACGGTCTGGCCCGATGGCGCCGAACAGGCGGGCAAATTCGCCATCGTGCGGCGTCAGCACCCGCGGCGCCCGCGCCTCGGCAAAACCGGTCGGCGGCAGCGCGGCAAACGCGCCGGCATCGATAACCAGCGGCACGTCGCCGGCCAGCAGGCGATACAACCAGTCCCGCCCGCGCTGGTCGGCAACGAGCCCCGGGCCGATGGCGACGGCGCCGAGCCGCGGATCGGCGAGCAGCGCCACCCCTTGCGCATCGCTGCGCCGCATGACGGCGGCGGCGGGCTGGGTGCCCCCCGCGCCAACCAGGGTCACCACACCGGCGCCCGACCGCAGCGCGGCGAGCGCGGTCAATTGCGCCGCGCCACCGCGTTCGGGGGCACCTTCGATGACCAGCACGGCACCGCGGCGGTATTTGTGCGTGCCCTGCGGCAAGGGCAGGCGCCGGGGTGGCGGCACCAGGCGCGCGCCGCCATCCGGCAGCGGCACCCCGATATCGGCAATGACGATCCGTCCCGAAAGCGCTCGCCCCGCCCCCAGCGCCTGGCCGCGTTTCATGGCACCAAAGCAGATGGTCAGATCAGCCGGCAGCGGCTGGCCCAGACAGGCACCGGTCAGCGCATCGAACCCGGAAGGCGTGTCGATGGCGATCACCGTCGCCCCGCAAGTGCGCAACCGATCGAGCGCCGCCTGTACCGGCGCGGCCAGCGGGCGCTGCAAACCGGTGCCGAACAGCGCGTCGATGATCAACGGTGCGGGCGCTGCCGATTCCAGCGCCTCCACCGGCCCGGCCCAGCGCGTCGCCATCGTCGCTGCCGGCTCGCCACGCGCCGGGCCACTGGCCGCCACCCGCACCGATCGACCGCGCGCCCGCAGCGTCGCTGCGATCGCATAGCCATCACCACCATTGTTACCCGGCCCGCACAGCACCAGCACGCGCGGTGCCGGCGCGAATCGGTCGATCGCCAGCGCCGCCGCGGCCGCCGCGCGCTCCATCAGGCGCAGCGCCGGCGTGCCCGCCGCAATCGCCGCCGCCTCCGCCGTGCGCATGGCGTCGGGGGTCAACAGCGCGGCGCCGGGGTCGATTGTCAGCATGACGGGCTTGTCTTCATATCGGCGGGGTGTAACAAGCCGCGCCGATCATGGCGCGCACCAAATTCATCACGGCGACGGTATTGGCTTTGGCGCTGGGCGTTTCGGCCTGTGCGCCGTCGCCGCTGTATGTCCGCTCAAGTCGCGCTGGCACCGTTGGTGAAATTCCGCGCGATGGCCGCGGCGAACCGATCTGGTCGGCAATCCGCCCGGCGCCCGCGGCCATCCCGCCGGCACCCCAGCCGCCGGCCGGTGGCATCCCGATCATCCCGCCGCACGATTGACCGGCGCGGCGGTTCGCCGCCGCGATCAGATATCGGCAAAGACATGGGTTTCGGCGCGGGCGCCGGGGTGGGTGACCGCCCCTTGCCGCGCCGGACCGACATTCTGGGCAAAGCGCCAGATCGCCCCCGATTGATAATCATGGGCGCGCGGTTGCCATGCGGCCCGGCGCGCCGCCAACACATCGGCCGGCACGTCGAGATCGATCGTGCCGGCCGCGGCATCGATATGGATGATGTCGCCGTCGACAACGAGCCCGATCGGCCCGCCTTCGGCGGCTTCCGGGCCGACATGACCGATGCAGAAGCCCCGCGTCGCACCCGAAAATCGCCCATCGGTGATCAATGCGACATGCTCGCCAAGGCCCTGGCCGTACAGGGCTGCGGTCGTCGACAGCATTTCGCGCATGCCCGGCCCACCCCTGGGGCCTTCGTAGCGGATGACGACGACACTGCCTTTTTCGATTCTGCGGGCCTCGACCGCTGCGAAGCAGTCTTCCTCGCAATCGAAGACCTGCGCCGGGCCGCTGAATTGCAGTCGGGCCATGCCGGCAACCTTGACGATGGCGCCATCGGGCGCAAGCGTGCCCTTCAGGCCGACTACGCCGCCGGTCGGCGACAGCGGATTGCTCACCGGATAGATGACCTTCTGGTCGGGGTTCCAGGTGATTTCGTCGATGTTCTCGGCGAGCGTCTTGCCGGTCACCGTCATGCAGTCGCCGTGCAGGAAACCGGCGTCGAACAAGGTCTTCATCAGCATGTAGACACCGCCCGCATCGTACATGTCCTTGGCGACATACTTCCCACCCGGTTTCAAGTCCGCGATGTAAGGTGTTGTCTTGAATATCTCCGCAACGTCGAACAGGTCGAAATCGATGCCGGCTTCATTGGCCATGGCGGGCAGATGCAGCACGGCATTGGTCGACCCGCCGGTGGCGGCAACAATGCGCGCAGCATTCTCGAAGGCCGGGCGCGTGCAGATGTCGCGCGGGCGGATATTGCGTTCGATCAGCGTCATCACCTGCTTGCCGGCCGCAATGGCAATATCGGCGCGGCTGGCATAGGGCGCCGGCGCCATGTTCGAATGCGGCAGCGACAGGCCGATGGCTTCCCCCACGCACGCCATGGTGTTGGCAGTGAACTGGCCACCACAGGCGCCGTGGCCGGGACACGCAACCTTTTCGAGTGCCGTCAGCCGAGCGAGTGGGCATGTGCCCGCCGAAAAGCCGCCAACCGCTTCAAAAACATCGACGACGGTAACGTCGCTGTTTTCGAACCTGCCAGGCAGGATCGAGCCGCCATAGACGAAGATCGAGGGCACGTTGAGCCGCAACATCGCCATCATCATGCCGGGCAGCGACTTGTCACACCCGGCAAAGCCGATCAGCGCGTCATAACAATGCCCACGCATCGACAGTTCGACCGAATCGGCGATCACTTCGCGGCTGACCAGCGAAGATTTCATCCCCTGATGGCCCATGGCGATACCATCGGTGACGGTGATGGTGTTGAACCGCCGCGGCATGCCACCGGCTTCGTTTACCCCCTGCCGACAGACATCGGCCTGGGCATCGAGTGTGGTATTGCACGGCGCGCTGTCATTACCTGCCGACGCGATGCCGACGAAGGGCCGGCCGATCTCTTCCTCGGTCAGGCCCATGGCGTAGTAATAACTGCGATGCGGCGCCCGCTCGGGGCCGACCGAAACATGCCGGCTGGGCAGCTTTGACTTGTCGAAACGCGGCACGGGCAATCCCCTCTTCAATCCGGCGCTTCGTTGCGCACAACCGGCTATCCGGTCAAGTCGCTGTTTAGCCCCCGAGCGCTGCCGCAAGCGTTTCGGCGATTACCGGCGCCAGGAGATCGGTCCAGCGCGCGATATCCGCCGGCTGCGCCAGGCCATCCTGCCGTATTTCGAGCCCGAGATAGGGGATGCCAGCCATCTCGGCATGCCGATCCATCGTGTAATTGAGATCGCGCCCCGAATAGGGCTGGTTGTCGCCGACATCCAGACCCTGGAACCGCAAGGCCCGCATGGCGATCCGCGCCGCCGCCGCGTCGCGATTGTACAGGATGCCGATCGGCCACGGGCGCTGTTCATCGGGAAAGGTCGCGCGCGCCGGGGTGAAGCTGTGCACCGACACGATCAGCGCCGGGCGAATGGCCTCGATCTGCGCGGCAATCGCCGCATGATAGGGCACATGGATGGCAGCGATGCGCAATTCGCGCTCCGTCGCCGAAAGCGCCAGATTGCCGGGGATGACATGGCCATCGCTGGCGCCGGGAATGACATCGCGCACGGCCGGGTCGCGGTTGAGATCGACAACGAGCCGCGTGACGGTGGCGATGAGCGCGGGCGCATCGAGCCGCGCTGCCAGCGCCTCGCTGAGCGCCTGCGTGCCGATATCGACCGCGATATGGTTGCCGAACAGCGCCGGATCGATCCCGAGGTCGATCCCCGGCGGCACGGCGTTCGAGGCATGATCGGCGATGATGAGCAGCGGCGCGCCGCCGGCGATCAGGCGCGGCGCGGTCATTGCCCGAAAACCGGCTTGCGCTTTTCCAGGAAGGCCGCAACGCCTTCGTGAAAATCCGGCCCGGTGAACGCGGCGTTGAAGCCGGTCACCGAATGCGAATCATCATCGTGCACACCCTCGATGATGCGCTGGACGATCGCCTTGCTGGCACGCTGGCTGGCGGGCGACATGGCCAGCATCTGGTCGGCGAGCGTCTGCACGGCGCCTTCCAGATCATCGGCGAGTTGTTGCACCAGCCCGACGCGCAAAGCCTCGTCGGCATCGATCAGCATCGCCGAAAACAGCAGCCGCTTGGCTTGGGCGGTGCTGACCAGATCGATCAGCAGCCTTGTATCGTGCAGCGGATAGACGAGCCCCAGCTTTGCCGGCGTGATGCCCATCCGCGCCCGCGGGCTGGCGATGCGCACGTCACACGCCAGCGCGATGCCGCAGCCGCCACCGACGGCATCGCCATCGACCATCGCGATCGTCGGCTTGGGGGCGCGGGCCAGGGTAATCTGCGTGGCGCGAATCGCCGCCTGATTGCGATCCCGCCACACCGGATCGGTGGAGCGCCTGGCGAATTCACCGATATCGGCGCCGGCACAGAACGGCCCCGGGTGCGCCGAGCCGACCACCAGCAAGCGCACCAGAGGGTCGGCCATGGCGGCGTTGACCAGATGCGGGAACGCCTCCCACATCGCCTGGTCCATGGCGTTGCGCTTGTCGGGGCGGTCGATCTGCAGGCGGGCGATCCCACCGGCACTGGTCAGGCGAAGATTGTCGTGCACACGAATTTCCTCCGATCCCGTCCGTCATAGGCGAGGCGGCGCGCTGCACAAAGAAAAAGGGCCCGGCGGGGGGAAGCCGGGCCCTCAGGGCATCCTGGGGTCAGGATAACGGGAGAAACAGAAACTTACTGGGCGGTCGGCGCGGCCGAAGTCAGCGCGGCCATGTCGGTGCCCAGCGCCTTGGCCGCGGCCGAGAACTTCTTACCGGCTTCGTTGCGGGCGCCCGCTTCGCACAGCTTTTCGCCGACGTTGACGAGGTTGAGCGCCTTGCGCGCCTGGTCGGGCTGGGCCGTGGTGGCAAAGGTGCGGATCTGGCCCGGTGCGGTGGCGCAAACGCCGGTTTCGGCGGCCATGGCGGGCGAGGCGGCAGCGGCGATGAACGCAGCGCTGATGGCGAAAGCGATCGGGGCGAGGAGGATACGGTTGGTCATGATGTCTTCCTTTCGACGGTCAAATCAGGGCGGGGGCTACCCGTTGAGCGTTACTCAGTTCAACTGAGTGGAGCTTTAAGTGACACTCAGAAATCCGTCAAGCAGAAATCTGAGTGGCAATCAAAATTTTTCTTGTTGCACCGCAACATTGGTTTTGTCGGCCAGGTTGACGTTTACGTCAAGTGAAAAATGCTGCAACGCAACACGGGCGATCCGGCAACCGCCAGGCGCTTCAGATCAAATAGGTTTCGGCCAGCCACCAGCCTTGTACCGCCAGCGCCGCAGCGGCTCGTCGCTGCGCCGCCGCATCGGGGTAGAGCGCCAGGCAAGTGGCGCCCGATCCGCTCATCCGCACCAGTGATGCGCCACCGGCAGCGTGCAACGCCGCCAGAACCTGTGCGACGACCGGCGCGATCGTGACGGCGGCGCTCGTCATGTCGTTGCGCAGGCCGGCGAGCGCGGCGCCCGGCGCGATCCCGCCGTGATCGACACGGTCCCAGCCGGCGAACACCGGCCCGGTCGGCACCGCCACGCGCGGGTTGACCAGTAATACCGGCGTACCCGCCAGCGCGACCGGCCAGGGCGCCAGCGCTTCGCCGCGCCCGCTGCCGAAGCAGGTCTGCGAAGCGACACACGCCGGCACGTCCGAACCCAGCGGGTCGGCAATTTCCAGCAACCGCGCCATCGGCCAATCGAGCCGCCAGAAGCGATTAAGCAGGCGCAACGCCGCCGCCGCATCGGCCGAGCCACCGCCCAACCCGGCTGCGACCGGAATATGCTTTTCGAGCGTCAGCGCCGCCGCCGGCGCGAACCCGGCCGCCGCTGCCAGCGCGCGCGCTGCCCTCAGGACAAGATTGTCGTCCCCCTGCCCTGCTGGCGCAGCAAATTCGCCGGTCACCTGCAACGTCAACGTGTCGGCGGGCGCCACCGACAACAGGTCGCCGAAATCGGTGAAGGCAAAGACCGTTTCGAGGTCATGATAGCCATCATCACGCCGCCGCCGCAGGTGCAGGGCAAGATTGAGCTTGGCGGGAGCGGATTCGGTGAGGCGCATGGCGCGTGTCTTGCCCGTCACCACGGCGCCCGGCAAGGTTCAGGACGGTGCGGCCATCGCCAGCGCCGCTTCAAGCCCGACATCGAGCTTGGCATTGATCGCCTTGCGTTGCGCCGGGGTCGGATCGAGATCGAGCGCCGCGCGCCAGCGAAAGCGCGCATCGATGCGCCGCCCGACCTGCCAATAGGCATCGCCGAGATGTTCGGTCACCGTCGGGTCGGTCGGTTCCATGACCGCGGCCTGTTCGAGCGCGCTGACGGCTTCGGCAAAGCGACCCTGGCGATAATGGCTCCAGCCGTGTGAAGCGATGATACCGCCATCCCCCGGGCGCAATTTGGCGGCGCGTTCGATCAGACGCGTCGCCTCGACAAGGTTGCTGCCACGATCGAGCATCGAATAACCGAGATAATTGAGCACCGTCGGTTCATCGGGAGAACGATACAGCGCCTCGCGCAAATCGGCCTCGGCCGCCGGCCAATTGCCGCTGCGTTCTTGCATGCTGCCACGCAGGAAGAACAGGCTCCAGCTCGCCGACCCCTGCCCGGCCGTGGCGATCGCCTTGTCATAGGCGGCTATGGCATCCTTGAAGCGCTCACCGCGGCGGTGCCAATCCCCCAGGCGTGTCCAGTCTTCGCTTGTCGCGGCCGGCGCGGTCGTGGCGGCGGCCAATAGTGCGCCGGCATCGCTGTCCCGTCCCATCGCTTCCAGCACTTCGGCGCGCCGTGTTGCAGCAGCGCCGGCCAGCGCATCACCCGGCGTCACCTGGTCATAGGCGAGCAAGGCCGTCGCATTGCGGCCGCTGCGCGCCAGCACATCGCCGCAGATCAGCCAGCTTGCCGTGACGTCGGGCGCGAGGAAAGTGCCCATGCGCGCGAACAGCAGCGCCAGCGGCACCGGCTTGTCCCGCGACAGATCGGTCGCCAGCCGCGCCGCCATCCAGCCGATGCCGCGCCGCGGATCGGGTGCCAGCGCGCCGATGCGCTTGCCGGCGGCCAGCCGTGCACGCGCAACGGCGAGCGTGGGATCATCGCCCTCCAGCACCTTCATCGCGCCGTCGCGATCGCCGGCTTCGGCCCGCGCGTCGGCTTCGCCCTGCCGCAGGAAGCTGATCCCGCCACCGGTGCCCGATCGCAGGTCGGCATAGGCGGCGGCGGCTTCGGCATATTTGCCGGAGGCCGCCAGCATATGCGCCCGCTGTTCGGCGACATAGGAACGCGCGAAACCGCTGAAATTGCCGGGGTCGAGCTTGGCGAGCGCCGGCCCGGTCTTGCCGCGGGCGTGCAGCATCCAGGCCTCGACGATCGGGCCGACGACCACGGCATAGCCGGCATTGGCGATCCCGGTTCGCAGCGTATCGGCGGCCGGCCAATCCTTTTTCAATACCGCTTCGACGAGGCGAACCAGCGCCAGGTCCGAATCCTGCCGACCGGCCGCCGCGAGTTGCCGGGCGGTATCGAACGCCAGCTTGCTGTCACCGGCGGCAACGGCGATTTCGAAGGTGCGACGGGTCAGTTCGGCCTGCGCCGAATCCTGGGCGCGCGCCGTGTTGAAATAGCGCGCGGCGCGATCGAGCGAGTCGGCCGATTGGGCGTAGCGGCCAAGGACATAGCTGTGCAGCGCGGACTCGGCGGCTGGCTGGGTCGGCTTGGCATCCGCCGGGCCAGCGATAATCAGTGCCGGCACAACGATACTTAATGTCATCAAGCAGAAACGGAAATCATGATGAACGGTACGCCTCATCAACATGGTCCAATATTACGTGCCGGACTGGCAAAACGCACTTCAGGTTCAAGCGTAAGCCGATAAAGTCCAGAAGCATAGACCTCGGTTCCAAAAACCTGCTTATCGATAAAAGGCAACTTCATCCTTCGAGGCTTGTCGTCCGCATCCGTCCACGCAACTTCGGCGCTCCAACCGTCGTCAACAAACTTGATCCACATTACCTGCATGTCCATGTCGAAGCATGAGTAGGAGGGGTTCGGTGAATCGCCATAGTCAAGCCACAGCCGCTCTCGTTCGATCAACGCTCGCCAGTATTGAGGCCTATCCTGAAACGGCGGCAGGTCAGCGACCACCGCAACCACGAGATAACTCGCCAGGAGCATCAACGAGCGTCTGACGCTGACTGGGAGAACAAATGGCGTCATGCTACAGCGGGCTACATGTTGGGGTAGTTTGGCCCGCCGCCGCCCTCAGGCACCACCCAGGTGATATTCTGCGAAGGATCCTTGATATCGCACGTCTTGCAATGGACGCAGTTCTGCGCGTTGATCTGGAAGCGCGGTTCGCCGATGTCCTGCCCGACGATTTCATACACGCCGGCGGGGCAATAGCGCTGCGCCGGTTCGGCCCACACCGGCAGATTGACCTCGATCGGGATATTCGGGTCCTTCAGCGTCAGGTGGATCGGCTGGTCTTCCTCGTGATTGGTGTTCGACAGGAAAACGCTCGTCAGCTTGTCGAAACTGTAGATACCATCGGGCTTGGGATAGACGATCGGCTTGGCATCCGCCGCCTTTTTCAACGATTTGTAATCAGGGTGATTCTTCATCGTGAACGGCAGGCCATAGCCCAGATATTCCATCCACATCGTCACGCCCGCCAGCCCGGTGCCGACCAGATTGCCGTATTTTTCGACCAGCGGCAGCGTGTTGCGCACCATCTTGAGCTCTTCATATACCCAGCTCTTCTTGTAGGCCTCGCCATAATCCGCGAGTTCGTCGCTGCCGCGCTGGCTGGCGATCGCTTCCACGGCGGCGTCGGCGGCCATCATGCCGGTCTTCATCGCAGTGTGGCTGCCCTTGATGCGCGGCACGTTGACGAAGCCGGCGCTGCAGCCGATCAGCGCGCCGCCCGGGAACGTCAGCTTCGGCACCGATTGCCAGCCACCATCGTTGATCGCGCGCGCTCCATAGGAAACACGGCGGCCGCCCTCCAGGATCGCCTTGATCGCCGGATGCGTCTTCCAGCGCTGGAATTCATCGAACGGCGACAGATAGGGGTTCGAATAGTTGAGCCAGACCGAAAAACCGAGCGCGACCTGGCCATTGGCCTGATGATACAGAAACCCGCCGCCATTGGCATCGGTCAGCGGCCAGCCCTGGGTGTGGGTGACAAACCCCGGTTTGTGCTTTTCGGCCGGGATGTCCCAAAGTTCCTTGAGACCGATACCATAGATTTGCGGGTCGCAATTCTTGGCCAGATCGAACTGCTTGATCAGCTGCTTCGACAGATGGCCGCGGACACCTTCGGCAAAAAACGTGTACTTGGCGTGGAGTTCGAGCCCCGGCTGCCAACTGTCCTTTTTCGTGCCATCCCGCGCGATGCCCATGTCACCGGTGGCAACACCCTTGACGCTGCCATCGTCGTTCCACAGGATTTCGGCCGCGGCAAAGCCCGGGAAAATCTCCACGCCCAAGGCTTCGGCCTGCCCCGCCAGCCACCGGCACAGATTGCCGAGCGAGACAGTGTAGCAGCCCTTGTTGTTCATGAACGGCGGCATCAGCGCATGCGGAAACTCGGTTTTGCCAGTTTCGCTGAGGATCCAGTGGTGGTTTTCCACTACCGGCACCGTCATCGGGCTGTCCATCGTCCGCCACTCGGGCAGCAATTCATCCAGAGCGCGCGGATCGACCACCGCCCCCGACAGGATGTGCGCGCCGATTTCGGATCCCTTTTCAAGAATGCAGACCGACAGTTCGATACCAAGGTCGGCGGCCGTCTGTTTGGCGCGGATTGCCGCTGACAGGCCAGCAGGGCCGCCACCGACAATCACCAGATCATAGGGCATCGATTCACGTGTGGTCATGGCTTTGCCTTCTTTCGTCCCCTTGGCGCAGCGCGGTTGCCGATGCGACCATCGGCACGTCGCGGCTTTGCCATGGTTCAACAGATACGGAAGCCGGGCGGGCTTGACCAGAGCATCATCGGTCGCATCATGGCATGGTGCAGATGTCCACCCAAATGTCCGCGTTCGAAGCCGCCGATGCGCTCGCCTGGCTGGTAACCGCCGGCGCCGATTGCCCGGTCGATGCCGTGCCGCGCAACTGGCTGGCAGCGCCGGCAGCGGTCGCGGCGCCGCCGGTGCTGCAAGCCTCGCCGGCGCGTGCCCCCTCCCCCGCGCGCGCACCCTTGCCGGGCGCTGCTGCACCGCAGGCCTCGGCCAATCCGGCCGTGGCGCTGGCCGCGGCCGCCCTCAGCCTGGCGTCGCTTGCCGACGCGGTTGCCAGCTTCGACCACCCCTTGCGGCAGGCCGCGCCGCCGCAGTTGATCAGCGGCGACGGTGCCGTACTGGTAGTGACCGATCTGCCCGATGAAGATCTTGCCGTGCAGCGCCTCACGCAGCGCATGCTCGCTGCCATCGGGCTCGAAAGCGGCGCTTGCCGGCAGCTCAACCTGCTGCCCTGGGCACCGCCGGCCGGGCGGCCGCCGCGCGAACCCGAACTCGCCGCCTTTGCGCCCTTCGCGGCGCGCGCGATCACGCTGGCGGCACCACGCGCGATCCTGGCCTTTGGTGGCAATGCCGCGGCGCTGGCGGGCGAAAGCGGCGGCATCGCGACGTTGCGGGGGCGATGGCTGGCGGTGGGCGGTGTGCCGCTGCTGGCGACCTTTCACCCGCGCCTCTTGCTCAAGCAGCCCGAATTGAAGCGTCTTGCCTGGGCCGATCTCCAGGCCTTTGCTGCGCGGTTGGGGGCATGATTCGTCCGGCCCTGCTGGCCCTGCTGCTCACGACCACGCCGGCAATGGCAGCGGCACCCGGCGATCCGGTGTTGACCGTTACCGCCGATCGGCCGGGCATCAACCCCCGCCAGCGCGCCGTGCCACCGCAATTGTCACCCGCCGAGCGCGCGGCCTATACGAGCATCTTTCGCAATATCGAAGCCGGGCGGCTCTCGCAGGCCGACGCCGGCATCGCCGCTGTCGGCCCCGGGCTGCTCACCGAAACTGCCCGGGCGCAACTGATCATTGCGCGCGGCGCCGGCAAGCTTGGCCGCGCCGAACTCGCCGAATGGCTGGCGACCTACCGCGACTTGCCGCAGGCGCCGCGAATCGCGCAGCTGGCGAGCAAATTGCCCGGCGCCGATACAGCGCCATTGCCATTGCTGCCCAGCATCCGGCCCTTCCGCACGGTGCGCGCCAGCACGACCCGGCTCGACACGCCGGCCAGCGATCTCGCCACCGGTGCGACGCTCAAGGCGCTGCTCACCATGGATCGCAACGCCGAAGCCGAAGCGCGCTGGTCCGCCGCCGACCTGTCACCGCTGGCGCACAGCCAATGGGCGCAACGGCTGGCGTGGAGCTATTATGGCGCCAACGACAATGATGCCGCGATCCGCCTCGGGCTCGAGGCGGCGCGCGGCCCGGTGCTCGGCAATACCCAGTTTGCCGCCATGGGCGCCTGGACCGCCGGGCTCGCGGCATTTCGCACCGGTCGGTACGACATTGCCGCCACGGCGTTCGACCTGGTGGCGGAAAAAAGCCCCGCCGCCGATACCGCCGCCGCCGCCGCCTATTGGGCCAGCCGCGCGCATTTTGCCGCCGGCCGCCCCGAACTGGTGGCGGAACGACTGCAAACCGCGGCGCGCCAGCCCAACGGCTTTTACGGCCTGCTCGCACGCCGCGCGCTCGGCCTGGCCCCGGCGCAGACCTGGGATGAACCCGATTTCATCACCGCCGACTGGAACCACCTGAAAACCATTGCCGGCGCGCGCCGGGCAGCGGCGTTGATCGAGATCGGCCAGATCGGGCTCGGCGATCGCGAATTGCGGCACCTCACCCAGATCGCGCCCGAAGGCGAATATCCGGCCTTGTTGCGGCTGGCGGCAAGGCTTGGTCTGCCGGCAACGCAATACAGCCTCGCGGTGCGCCCGCCGGTCGGCATCGAGGCGCCCTTGTCGGCGCGCTATCCCGCGCCCGATTGGCAGCCGGCGCGCGGCTGGCGCGTCGATCGCGGGCTGGTCTTTGCCCATGCGCTGCAGGAATCGGCCTTCATCACCACCGCAACCTCGCGCACTGGCGCCAAGGGGCTGATGCAGTTGATGCCCGCCACCGGCAAGCAGGTCGCCGCCGTAATCCGGGAACAGGCCTTGGCCAGCGGTGCCGAAGCGGTCGTCGGCGACATGGCCGACCCGGCGTTCAACATCGAAGTCGGCCAGACCTATCTCGAAGCGCTGCGCGACATGAGCTATACGCAAGGCTTGCTGCCCAAGGTCGTCGCCGCCTATAATGCCGGGCCGGGCAGCGTCCAGCGCTGGAACGCCAGCCTCGATGATCGCGGCGATCCCTTGCTGTTCATCGAAAGCATCCCGTTTTCCGAAACCCGCCACTATGTCGAAATCGTGATGCGCAATTACTGGATGTACCAATTGCGCGATGGCGTGTTGCCGCCGAGCATGGATGCGCTCGTTGCCGGGCTGTGGCCGCGTTTTCCCGGCCTGCCGGGGGCGCCGGGCGTGAAGCGCCAGGCACAACCCATCAGCGTGCCGGTGCCGGTGCCGGGGCTGCGCATCACCCCCAACCTGCGCCTCGATTATGATGACATGGTGACGGCAGCGCCCGGGCGGTGATAGGCTGACGCCATGCCGATCGATACCAGCCGCGCTTTCCTGCCTGTCCGCATCGCGGTGATGACGGTATCCGACACGCGCACCGCCGCCGATGACCGTTCGGGCGACGCTTTGGTCGAACGCCTGATTGCGGCCGGCCACAGCCTTGCCGCGCGTGGCATCTGCAAGGACGAAGTGCCGCTGCTCGTCGCGCAATTCACCGCCTGGATCGATGACCCGCAGGTCGATTGCATCATCAGCACCGGCGGCACCGGGGTCACCGGCCGCGATGTCACCCCCGAAGCGCTGGCGCAGGTGCAGGAAAAGGAAATTCCGGGTTTCGGCGAACTGTTCCGCTGGCTCAGCTTCCAATCGATCGGCACGTCGACGATCCAGTCGCGCGCCTGCGCCGGGGTAGCGCGCGGCACCTATATCTTCGCCCTGCCCGGCTCGACCGGCGCGGTGAAGGATGGCTGGGACGGCATCCTGCGCGACCAGCTCGACAGCCGGCACCGCCCCTGCAATTTCGTCGAACTGATGCCGCGCCTGACCGAGCGCTGATCGCAAAGCCAGCGCCCGCCACTTTTTGTGGGCAGGCCGGGTGCGACCTGCCACTGTGCCGCCATGGCCCTTCCGCTCGAATCATCGGCATTCAAGGATATTGTCGTCGTCCTCGGTGCGGCGGGACTTGTCATTCCGGCCTTTGCCGCGCTGCGCATCTCCCCGGTGGTCGGGTTCATCCTGTTCGGTATCCTGGCCGGCCCCTTCGGTTTCGGGGCCCTGGTCGGCTCGTATCCAGGGCTGTCCTATATAACGATTTCCAATCAGGCGGCATTGTCGACACCGGCCGAAATGGGCATCGCGCTGCTGCTTTTTGCCTTGGGACTCGAATTGTCGGCGGAGCGGCTGCGCACCATGCGCCATCTGGTGTTCGGGCTCGGCAGCGCACAATTGCTTGTCTGCACGCTCGGGCTCGCCTTGTTGCTGCTGCCGCTTGCGCTCGGCGCCGTGCCGACCCTGGTCCTCGCCATCGCCATGGCGCTGTCGTCGACCGCCGTCGGCCTGCAGATGCTCAGCGCCAGTGGCCGCATGGGCAGCCAGGCCGGGCGCACCGCCTTCGGTATCCTGCTGCTGCAGGACATCGCCATCGCGCCGGTCCTGCTGCTGTTCGGCGCCGGCAGCGCCGCGGCCGGTTTCGGGCCGGCGCTGGCCATCGGGCTGCTCGCCATCGGCGCCATCACGGTTGCCGGGCGCCTGCTGGTACCGCCGCTGTTCCTGCAGGCGGCGCGCACCCGGCGACCCGAACTGTTTCTTGCCGCGGCACTCGTCGTGCTGATCGGCAGCGCCAGCATCGCCACCGCTGCCGGCCTGTCGCCCGCCGTCGGGGCGCTCGTCGCCGGCACCATGCTCGCCGAAACCGATTATCGCCGCCAGATCGAAGCGGCGATCGCGCCGTTCCAGGGCCTGTTGCTCGGGGTATTCCTGATCTGGGTCGGCATGCAGCTCGATCTCGGTGCCATCGCCGCCGATCCGTTGCTCATCCTGGGCGGTGTCGCTGCGGTATGTCTGCTGAAATCGGGCCTGCTCTATCTTCTGTTGCAACGCTTTGGCCGCGGTCGCGGCGTGGCGGCGCATATCGCCCTGTTGCTGGCGGCACCATCCGAAACCAGCCTGATCCTGCTTGCCGCGGCCACGGCCGGCGGCCTGCTGGCGGCCAGCGTTTCGGCAACAGCGCTGCTCGTCACCGGCCTGTCACTGGCGATCGCGCCGTTGCTCGGCCTGATCGGGCAACGGCTTGAAAGCCGCTTCGGCCCGGCCCGCAACAGCGATCATGCTGCCGAAGCACTCATCCCCGGCCGCACCGTCATCATCGGCTATGGCCGGGTCGGCCGGCTCGTCGCCACCATGCTCGAAGCGCATGGCCAGCCCTATCTCGCCGTCGACAGCGATCCCGATGAAGTCATCCGCCTGCGCCTGGCGGGCAAGCCGATCATCTATGGCGATGCGCGCCGCCCCGAATTGCTCGACGCGCTGGGGCTCGAAACCGCCCGCGCCGTGGTGCTGACCATCGATGCGGCGCAAAGCCTCGATACGCTGGTGCGGCTTATCCGCGAGCGTCATCCGGGACTGTGCGTTGTCGCCCGCGCCCGCGATGCCGATCACGCCCGGCGGCTATACGCCAAGGGCGTGACCGATGCCGTGCCCGAAACGGTCGAATCGAGCTTGCAACTCGCCGAAGCCGTCCTCGTCGATCTCGGCGTGCCCATGGGGCTGGTCATCGCGTCGATCCATGAAAAGCGCGCCGAATTGCGGGGCCGCATCCAGGGTGACAACAACACGCCGGTCCGCGCCGCCTTGTCGCGCCGCAAGCGCCGGGAATAGCCCGGCTATTTGGTCGACGGGTTCGATGCATTCGGCGGCTTGGGCTTGGCAGCCTTGGGCTTCCTGGTTTCCTTGTTCGATTTCGCCTGACCCTTGGCCATCTCGCTCATCCTTGTTGCTCAAATCAGTATAGCTGCAATTCTCTGGAAATCCTTGTGAATTCCGCAATGCTTTTCTGGTCCGCGCCACCAATCCCGGCTTGGCGCATCGGCTCGTGGCCGCTAAGCAACCAGTGCAGCGCTGCTTCGGACAATCAGAACCCATGTCGTTTCCAGCCAGGGTACGGGCCCGCATTGCCGAACTCGCCGGCCGGCACGACAGCCTTGTCCAGACGATCCTCGCCTTTTCGGTCAAGCTGTTCGGTGCCGTTGCCAGCTTTGCGTTCAGCTTCGTCATCGCCCGCACCTTCGGCGCTGCGGGCACCGGCAGCTTCGCCCTTGCGCAGACCACCGCATTGATAGGATCGACCGTTGCGCTGTTCGGGCTGGATTATTTCCTGATCCGCACGATCGCCGGCGACGTCAGGGTCGGCGATACCGCTGCCGCCGCCGGCAGTGTGCGCAAGGTCGCGCAGATCGTGGCCAGCTTTGCCGTGATCGTCGCGGTGGCGCTCGCACTTGCCGGCGTGCCCATCCTGCACCAGGTGCTCGGCAAGGACCGCGATGCCAGCGTCCTGCTTTTCGCCGCACTGGCGATCCTGCCGCTCGCCCTCACGCGCATCGCCGTCGTCGGCTTGCGCGGCGCCGGCAGCATTGTCACGGCACAATGGTTCGACGGACCGATGGCGATGTCGATGTCGCTTGTCGGCCTCGCGGCGTTGATCGCCACGAGCGCCAGCAGAAATGTTTCCGAAATCGTTCTGCTCTATTGCGCCACCACGGCCATCGGCACGATCATCGCCTGGGGAGCCTATCGCCGCCGCACCCGCAACTGGGCAGCACCTGCAACCGTGCCGGCGCGACCAATGCTGTCGAAAAGCTGGCGGATGTCGCTGACGGTTCTCGCAGCGACGGTCGCCGATTGGTTGATCCTGCTCATCCTCGGGCGCTATTTCGGCCCGGTCGAAGTCGGGCAGTTCCGCACCGCCTGGCAGATTACCGCACTGGTGGCGCTCGTCGTTTCGACGCTCGATACTGTCAGCGGCCCGCGCATCGCCGCGGCTAGCCGGGTCAAGGATATCGATGGCATCCGCAGGCTCTGGCGCCAGTCGGCGCTGCTCATGACCATGGGTTCGCTGCCGCTGCTGGTCGTCGTGCTAGCGGTGCCCGAATGGGTGCTCGGGCTGTTCGGCCCCGAATTTGTCGCGGCGGCACCGGCGCTGCGGATCCTGGCGCTGGGCCAGATGTTCAATATCGCCACGGGAGCGGTCGGCACCGTGCTGATGATGACCGGGCGCGAAGCCTGGTCGTTGCGGCTCTCCCTCGTGTCACTGACGGTGCTGGGGCTGGCCGGCGTGTTCCTGATCCCGCGTTATGGCATCGCCGGCGCTGCCATGGCTACGGCCGTGTCGGTCATCGTGCGCAACGGCACCATGACGCTGCTGGTCTGGCGGCAATTGCGCCGCCCCCGTATGCATCCGGTGAAGACGGCAGGCTCCTCGTGACCGCTCAGGCGGCCTGAGCGGTCAGCCTGATTGAGGTTGCGGCTTTCCAGTTCCAGGGCAGGAGTTCGTCGAGGCGTTGCTGCGGGATGTCGGCGATGCGGGCGAGGACGTCGGCGAGCCAGGCTTGTGGGTCGATGTTGTTGAGCTTTGCCGTGACGATCAGCGAGTACATGAACGCGGCGCGCTGGCCGCCGCGGTCGGAGCCGGCGAACAGCCATG